>NZ_CAWNQH010000148.1:0-1074 GCF_963876495.1 Xenorhabdus sp. KJ12.1 | reverse complement strand
GACCTTGTTTAAGATTTTGTGTAATCGCCATTTCCAATTAAACGTGACCGTCTAAACGGTCACCAAATTCAATCATAAAACGACTCATCGCAAGACGCCAATCTTGGATAGGCATAGTCCATTTTTTAGACGCCGCTTGAATCGCTAACCAGATCACCTTTTTCACCGAATCATCCGACGGGAATATTTTGCGTTTCTTGATCGCATGCCGAATGACGCTGTTGAGCGATTCTATCGCATTTGTCGTGTAAATCACTTTCCGAATTTCAGCGGGATAGGCAAAGAACGTGGACAGATTGCCCCAGTTTTCTCGCCAGCTCCGGCTGATTTGAGGATAACGCTCATCCCATTGTTCAGCAAAAGCGTCCAAAGCCTGCAAAGCCATTTCTTCTGTCGGGGCCTGATAAATCTGCTTGAGATCTTTAACAACCGCTTTGGCATCTTTCCAGGATACATAGCGCAGGTTATTACGTATCATGTGGACAATACACATCTGCACCCGTGTCTGCGGGTAAACAGTGTTAATCGCCTCTGGAAACCCTTTTAATCCGTCCACACACGCGATAAAAATATCTTTCAGTCCCCGGTTATGGAGGTCTGTCAGTACGCCAAGCCAGAACTTCGCTCCTTCATTCTCGGCCAGCCATAAGCCCAGCAATTCCTTGTGACCTTCGGTATTAATGCTTAACGCGATGAAGACCGATTTATTGATAACTCGGTTATCCTGACGCACTTTAACCACCAGGCAGTCCAGATAAACAATCGGATACAAGCTGTCCAAGGGGCGACTTTGCCACTCAATGACCTGCTCTTTGACCGCATCGGTCACTTTGGCAATCAGTGACGGTGAAACTTCAGCATCATAGAGTTCTTTGAACGCGCTGGCGATATCGCGAGTGGTCATTCCTCTGGCGTACAGGGCCAGTATCTGGCTGTCCCTGCCCGTAATCCGCGTTTGATTTTTCCTGATGATTTGGGGTTCAAAGGTACTTTCACGATCGCGGGGAATTTGCAGCGCCAGTTCGCCTTCTTCAGTCAGTAGCGTTTTAGCGGAATAGCCATTGCGGGTATTAG
>NZ_CAWNQH010000147.1:0-1093 GCF_963876495.1 Xenorhabdus sp. KJ12.1 | reverse complement strand
CCGGTTTTTTGTTAACCATTTTAACGGGATTGATTGCTTACTGCCTTAAAGAGAAAAAGCCATCACTGAAAATTTTCTACTCAGAAGAAGATATTTCAGTAATAGCTTAAGCGGAATTGGGGTTATCTAACTATTGGCGCACGACCGGAAATAATGTGTTCGCGTTCTGTCAGAATGACCGTTCATTTTCATCGGAATACGCAATAGTCGCACAAACTGATCTCCATAAATGATAGGAAGTGATATTTCTTCGTGATAATACGCAATATGTTATGAATTCGTATATTCAAATCGTGGCGTCAATATATGGTTATAATATTAAATATTTTATTTGGAAATCTATACTTTAGTTATTTCTGTCATAGATGTTATTTTTTTTGTGTTATTTCTTTAAAAATACAAAAATTTAAAAAAGAAAGATTTATTAAATTATTATTCATGGCTTATAGTTGCTTGTTTTAATGAAATTATTTATATGTTTTTTATGTTGCCTTGGTAAAGGGGTATAATTTTAGCCGTCAATGTACCAACATATTAAAAGTGAATTTATGTTATTTTGTTGATGTAATTGAATAAATAATCACTATATCAAATTTTATTAAATAAGTGAAAATTTTGATAATGATGATAATTAAAGCGATGTATATAGATTTTTAAATTTTAGTTATTATTATTGTATTAATAAGTAATATCTATTTTATTTAGCTGACCAATAAAGTATGGAGTTTCTAGAGAAATTGATTTTACTGGTATTTTTTCTTATGCAGAATAATGTTAATAAGAGAAAGTAATTTATTCAAATGTTCAAATATCATTACTATTTTTCGAGTGGCAAACACAAACACAAACACAAGGACAAGGCTGTGATATACGCGAACTCGACTTACATTTCATTATCACCATACCAACGAGATATCTGGGTTACTGCTATGCAGTTTCCAGATACAAACCAGTATACGATCCTTAGTTAACCCCAATTCCGCTTAAGCTATTACTGAAATATCTTCTTCTGAGTAGAAAATTTTCAGTGATGGCTTTTTCTCTTTAAGGCAGTAAGCAATCAATCCCGTTAAAATGGTTAACAAAAAACCGG
>NZ_CAWNQH010000146.1:0-1117 GCF_963876495.1 Xenorhabdus sp. KJ12.1 | reverse complement strand
CAGGCATTGATCACCAAAGCCCTCTCCGGTTTCTTTGGGGGTGGGATGGGCAGCATGGGGGCCAGCGCATTGTCTTCGGCGGGGGGTAGCCTGTCTTCGGTGGGTTCTGGCACCACCATAACGCCGGATGTCTGGAAGAGTCCCATCATGAATGCGAAAGGCGGCGTTTATCAATCGACGGATTTAAGTCAGTACAGCGGGCAGGTGGTCAGTCAACCGACGCTGTTTGCGTTCGCCAAAGGGGGCGGAGTGATGGGGGAAGCCGGCCCGGAAGCGATCTTGCCCTTAAAACGCGGTGCTGACGGTAAGCTGGGGGTTCAAGCCACCGGCAGTACGGGCAACTCCACCTTTAATTCCGTTCATATTGTGATCCATGCCGAGGGAACGCATGACACGAAAACATCCCGGGGTGCCGAGTCTGCGGGGCAGGATATTGCGAAATTTGTCGATCAGCGCTTCAAATTTTTATTGCATAAAAGTCTGAGTCAGGGTGGTGAACTCAGCGCGGCGATTAAAGGAGGACGATAATGATAAAAACCTTTGATTTTCCTGTCAGGGTGGGCGCGAGTGGCGAGTTTGAGCCGAGGGTACGTGCCGTCCAGTTCGGTGATGGCTATAAGCAGACCTCCGGCAGTGGGATCAACGCGCAGCGCGAAAATTGGCCAGTGTCTTTTGTCGGGACGTTGTCTGATATCCAGCCGATTATCGCTTTTTTGCGTGAGCATCAGGGCTGGCGCGCATTTAAATGGCGTAATCCGCTCTCTGAACCGGGATTGTATCAGGCAGGAAAATTCACAGTTCAGGCCCATGGCGCTTATTTCACGCTCTCTGTGACCTTCACCCGTATCTATCATCCGTAAGAGATCTCATCATGACCATGAATGCAACACTTCAGCGGCTTGAGCCGGGAAGTAAAATTGTCTTATTGACTGTCGATGGCTCGGCCTTTGGCGGGCCTGTCTTGTACTTTCACCATCATCCTATCCCGTATACCGAGGCTGAGCTAGAAAATAGCGGGAACTTACCGGTGAAATCGCTCTGGTGGCAGGGTGTAGAATACAAACCGTGGCCCGTCAGCATTGAAGGGCTGGAAGTGACCAGTGATGGAAGGGCGGTA
>NZ_CAWNQH010000145.1:0-1271 GCF_963876495.1 Xenorhabdus sp. KJ12.1 | reverse complement strand
TTATTCCAAATCCGAAGAGATGCATGACAAAGTGGTAGGTACGTTCATTGAGCGTGAATACTATCTTTCATAACAGATCTAACTATTGGGAGCATGACCAAATAAATATCCCTATAGGGCCTAAGATAAACCAGAATCCACCGAATAATATTGTCATCGGAGTTAAAAATAATAACGCAGCTAATGCCAATATAAATTTATCCCCTCTATATTTTGCTTTAAATGCTCTATAGAAAAGAAATGTTCCTATGGGAATGGTGATATACCAATATATCCAACCAAATACAATGTAAATAACGATATAGCCGAGCAATATTCCCATAGTTCCCTCATGAATTCATTGTCGAATCCATGAATATATCAGAGTCACTCACCATAGCCCACTCGGAAATGAGCTGGGGTTAGTCAACTGAGAGCAGCCCATTTGCGATAACGTGCACGTTGATTCCAACATAATTGCGTCAAACTACGGCGAAGTTCAGAGCGCGGGGCATGAGATAAAGCACGAGCGCGATAATATTCAAAATCTTCTTTACATTCAGCTGCAAATTTCATTGGTGTAGTCATATTTACTCCCTTAGAATTAATATTGTTTATTTGGAATGGTACGGAGTTAGTCGCCTGCTTTTAGCCACATCAGGCGAGGTGTTTTTGCTACTCCCCAGCAACAAAATCGGATGTACCTGCATATTTAACCACCTCAGGCTGCAGTGTCTTCATGCATTCCCTGATGCTAAAGAATGGGATAAAATAAATTTCCTGCAAAAATGAGGAGGAAATCTAATATATGGATAAAAGTCTGTGGAAAGAGATTACCGACTGGTTTAGTAGAAAGACTAAGAAGTCTTTCTGGGTAATAGTGAGTTATGCTCTAGTAATGATATTTTACACTAATTCACCCAAATTATGGGTGCGTGAGCATAGCCCTGATTTTTTGCCCGAAATCGTAGTTGATTGTATTTTACTGTGTTTTATCTGCATCGTTGTAATCGATGTTCCGATAATACTGATTAAATATCTGAGAAAACGAATTTCACGCTCTAGCCGTAATCCCGCCTGACTCCAACCAACGGCGGGATTTGGTTTTGGTTGAAACTGATTTTTTATTTACTACGGTGATTAGGCTGCTGGGCATGTTAGCAGTGCCAGGTTCTTGTTTGGTAGCACTATGTGGTCATGCTCCCAATGATTAGATCTTGTGATAAACTCCCTACTTTTTATTCTGGGTGAGATATGGCTAAAGTGGATGTGATTTGTCGTTACTGTCATAA
>NZ_CAWNQH010000144.1:0-1308 GCF_963876495.1 Xenorhabdus sp. KJ12.1 | reverse complement strand
CTTATTAACATCAGACATAAACACCTCACTTTATTATTCGTTAAAGGTCATTTCATCCTACTGCTAACTAGCCAGTTAATATTACTGAGGTCAGGTTCTTATCTCAATTGAATAGCCTGTAACAGAATCAATACGCCTTAAAATAAGGTGGCGTATTATAAAGTTTGTCTGTTAGTCGAGTGCGTGATTCAGTGAGGTGTATATTTGAAGTTTGGTGCTGGTATGAGCTTAATCTGTGGCGATCAGTATGTTGACCGAAACGCCTGAAATAACACTTAATATATTGATTTAACTACGATATAGGTATTGATCGTAACGTACACTTTGAGCTGTAAACTCTAAATTGACTACTGGTAGATATGAAAAAGCCCCGCGAGTGCGAGGCTTGGAATTCTATCGGAAAACTAATTCTTGATTCTGACTATCTATTCTTTCTCAAAGTAAGGAGGGCATACAGGCTGAATTTTATCAGTTTTTACGTAGGAAAAATTAATTTCTTCATTCCCAAGCTTATCTATTTTGGTTAAGTTCATAAACGTTTTGCGCCCTACTTTTTCTATTCCTTTAAATTTAAGGGTAATAAAAGGCTCTTTCTCATTATTAAACGTCACTGAAATTAAGTCATCAGATATTGTATGAGTGTATATGTATTTTTCTACTGGTTCACCAATCATTTTGCCTTTATACATAGTACCTTTAATCACTTTTCTATTGTCCCAATCACATGTGAAGGGATAGAAATATTCAGTGTTATCTGGTCTAAATTCTATAACGTTGGCGAATCCCTCTATTGTGGGCAGCATTGCCCAAGTACCAATGATGTCATCTTTGATATTGCTTCCCGCAAAACCATAACCACAAAACGATAGAGTCAACACTCCTACTACAAGTGCCTTTTTCATATATCAACCTATATTATGTGCATTTAGGCTGATTGTAGCGTAGCCACAAAAAACAAAAAACCCCGCACTGGGCGAGGTTTAAATATTCGTAGTGAGTATAGTTACAAGTTCCCACTATTTGAAGATGTTAGACCAAGGCCGGACAAAATGCAACTGTTTATTTTGTCACCTCATTAAATGCAACTTCGGCGCGCTGTTGTTCTGAGTAACACTTCTCCACCAACTTTTGGTAAAACGGTTTCCAGTTACGCCGCCATGTTCTTTCGTTCAGTTCCGGCAGGTAGACTTTGATTGCAGTATAAGCGACTGACGAAGGTACTCTGCTATAACCTCTCCCTGAGCAACGCGGGCAGATTTTATGCACTGGCGCGCCTTGCAATGCAGTTTGCTCCTCATCAAGCACCAA
>NZ_CAWNQH010000143.1:0-1413 GCF_963876495.1 Xenorhabdus sp. KJ12.1 | reverse complement strand
GAGTAAAATTAATTCATTACATGAGAAAATATCTGAGTTAGAAATGCAAATAGCCGACTTAGATTAATAATAAAAACAACAAACCAAATTTAATTACAGCGCCATCGCTGGGGACTCGCTTACGCCAAAAACGGAGAATATAGAATGACACAATCGACCTTGCTTGAAAGAAAGCGAAAGGCTCTTATTAACGCCATGTTGAGTACATTACAAAAGAAACACGGTTGCCACTCCGTAATAGTCAAAGTAGGTAGAACTAATTACAGGCTGGATTTAGATGAAGAAATATTAAATGTAGCTTTAATCCGTTACTTTGAATTGGATGTACTGGCGTTAAAAAGTAAGCCAATAGCAGAATTACTTATCATGAATACATATAACGAGCTTTATACCAAGCACGGTAATTTAACCCCACTAGGTGACGAGTTCATTAATGACCTCTTAAAGCTTGTTGCGAAAAAAACGGAGCCAATAAAATGAAAAAGAAATCCTATTTAGATTTTGCCAATATCGCTATTCAAATGGAAAAAGAAGAAAAGTATAACCTCGCTGCCGAATATTGGGGAAAAGCTAATAAATTAGCCACCACGCTGAATACCCAACGCTGGTCTGAATATCGCCAAGAGCATAATGAAAAAAGATATTCATTGCATCATAGCCATAGCACCGCATTAAGAAGCCAGAAAGAAAATCAGCGTATGGCCTCTGAATTTAAAAAGCATATGAATAAACAGGCGGCAAATGATGACAGCATATGAACAGGCAGGTGAATTAGCGCGTAATTTAGAATCGAAAGGTTTATTCCGTCGTGCTGCTAATAAATGGGGTGAAGCTCTTTCATTATCTCAGAACCTTAAACAAGAGCAAGAATGTATTAAAAACGGAAATCGCTGCATTCAAAAAGCAAAAGTAATTATTCGTGAGGGATGGTAATGAAATACACAGAATCAATGATAGAAGAAATGCTTTCCGATTTAAAGGAAAGCAGATTTGAACCTCCTGCGTGTCTTTTAGATAAAGAAAGAATGATTGCCAATTATCCACCATTAACAGATGCGGAGAGAATGGAATGTGCTGAATTTTCAGTTAAGCAAAAACGAGCAATTACTGCACGAGAATATCTAATTTCATGTGGTGAGCGATTTGGAAAACTTGAAAGTGGGAATGTCGTATTTTCCCATGAAAATTGCATCGTTGAATTAGATTCTGAAGTTATTGAAACGTTACTTATTCACCAAATAGAAAAACCAATTTTAGAAATTAATCCAGTCGAAAAATATATTGCGTTGCAACGTTTCTATTTAGGAAACGAAGTAAATGAAAAAGAAAACGGTAGTACATGGATGCGTGATTTTATCGACGGAGTATTTATCAACGGATTCAAATTATTTACTGCTGAACCAGCATCACCAA
>NZ_CAWNQH010000142.1:0-1498 GCF_963876495.1 Xenorhabdus sp. KJ12.1 | reverse complement strand
CATCCGGTTTTACACCCAGTTTAATTAAATAATGGGCGAGTTGGTTGGCCCGGCGATTGAGCTCGTCATAGCTCAGCTTCTGTTCTTTAAACATTATAGCGGTGGCTGTTGGAGTTTGTACCACCTGCTGTTCAAACAGTTCATGGATGAGGGCATGCTGCGGAAAATCGACCTGTGTGGCGTTGAAATCCACCAGTAATTGCTGACGCTCGGGTGCCGGCAGGATGGATAAGCTGAGTACCGGTTGCTGAATGTCAGCGGTCAGTGCATCAGCCAGCTCACTGAGAGCAGTGTGCAGATAATGCACGATTCTGTCCGGCTCAATCCCGTCCACGGTCTGAGCAGTCAGCGTGAAACTGTCCCCATGATCATCCACGGAGAGGGCAATAGGATAGTTCGTCCGCTCCTCAGACTGCAATACGCGCATGCCTGCCCAACCGGGATTTTCACCCGAGTCTGACGGACTGTGCCGGTAATTAAGCAGGACGCTGAACAGAGGCAAGGGTGGGATCACTCCGCTGCACCGTTGCGCCAGCGCCAACGGTGCCTGTTCATGTTCCAGTAAGGCAGCCAAATCCCGCGACGTGGTCAGCACGGCTTCCCGTACATTCTGAGTGCTCAGGGATATCCTGATCGGCAGGGTATTGATAAACATCCCCATCACCTTATCGGCCCCGGTTGTACCTTGCAGCCGTCCCAACAATACCGTGCCAAATACCACGTCATCACGGCCGCTGGTGTGGGCCAGTACCTGCGCACAGGCCACATGGAACAACACCCCGGGACTAATACCCAGTTGGCGGGCCAGTGTGCGCAGGGTATCAGCCAGCATGCTATCCAGCGGCAAGCGGGCTTCTGTAATAGCCTGCCCGTCGCCCTGTACATTCAGTAAGCCAAACGGGGCGGTGGGTTCATCAATCCCGGCCAGTCGCTGACGGAAGTAATTCTCGTGCACTGAAACGGGTACACTCAGTGTCTGGGCAATAAAGTTGCGGTACGGCAGTGGCACAGGCAGGGATCCCTCTCGTCCCTGTAAGACTTGTTGGATTTCATCCATGATTAATTCCAGTGTGACATGGTCGCTGACCAGATGATGGAAATTCAGCGTTAACAGCCATTCGTCACTGTCCGGATCATGGGTGGTACTGGCCGCGAACAACGGAGCTTGACTGATATCTAACCGACACGGCATGTTTGCCTGTAATTGTGCCGGGATATTCTCGGCTGATGTAGGAGTGAACGGTATTACAAACAACTTCGCCTGTCGCCAGACCACCTGTACAGGTTGGCTCAACCCTTGCCAGTAAAAAGCCGTCCGCAAAATATCATGGCGATCGATGACCTGTTGCAGAGCCGCAAGGAAAGTATCCAAACGTGAGCGGGTATCAAAAGCCAGTATGCTGTTTGACAGGTAAGCATCGCCACTTTCCTGTAACTGGTGATGGAACAGAATACCTTCCTGTAAAGGGGATAGGGGATAGATATCCTGTACATTGGC
>NZ_CAWNQH010000140.1:0-1658 GCF_963876495.1 Xenorhabdus sp. KJ12.1 | reverse complement strand
AACTTACCGGTGAAATCGCTCTGGTGGCAGGGTGTAGAATACAAACCGTGGCCCGTCAGCATTGAAGGGCTGGAAGTGACCAGTGATGGAAGGGCGGTATCTCCTACTCTCAATGTGGCCAACCTGGACGGCACACTCAGTGCGTTGTGTCTGGCGTATCAAAACATGGTGCAGGCGCGTGTCACGATCCGCATGACCTTTGCCCATTATCTGGATGCGCGTAATTTTCCCGATGGCAACCCGCAAGCCGATCCGACGCAGGAAAAAATCGATGTTTTCTACATCGACAGCAAAACTCAGGAAGATAACGAAAGCATCCAGTTTTCGCTCTCTTCTCCCGCCGATTTGCAGGGGATTAAAATTCCGACCCGGCAAATTCACAGCCTGTGTACATGGTGCATCCGTGGACAGTATCGCCAGTCACCGTGTGGCTATACCGGCACCCGTTATTTTACGGAAAGAGGCAAACCGACCAATGATCCGGCCTCGGATGCCTGTGGAGGGTTAATGCGCGACTGTAAAAAACGTTTTGGTGACACAGCGCAATTGCCCTTTGGGGGATTTCCCGGTTCGGCATTGCTGAGGCGCTAACGATGACGATACTGAGAAAATCGACCACCCGTGCCATGATGGTGCATGCCCAAGCGGCCTACCCGGATGAGTGCTGCGGGGTAATTATTCAACAGCACCGCCGACAGTATTACCTTCCCTGTCGCAATACCGCCTCGTCACCCACTGAACAGTTCTGTATTCACCCGGAGGATTACGCGGCTGCTGAAGACCAAGGCACGATTGTTGCCATTGTTCACAGTCACCCCGATGCGACGACACAGCCGAGCCCGTTGGATATCGCCCAGTGTGATCTGTCACAAATTCCATGGGTGATTGTTTCATGGCCGGAAGGGGATACCCGTACCTTGATGCCTCTGGCAGGCATTAAGCCCTTAATAGGGCGTCCGTTCGTGCACGGTATTTGGGATTGTTATGCCATCGTGCGTGATTGGTACAAACTGGAACGCACACTTGAACTCCCTGATTTTGACCGTACCGATGGCTGGTGGACTCGGGGCGAAAATCTGTATATGAAACAGTATGCCGCCGCTGGATTTGTCGCCTGTCGCGGTGAATTGCAGGCAGGGGATGTGATCATTATGCAGGTACAGGCGAATGAACCCAACCATGCCGGGGTTTATCTGGGGGACGGCCTGATGTTGCACCACCTGTACGGGCAGCTCAGTAAGCGGGAACCCTATCATGGCTACTGGCAGGAA
Organism: Xenorhabdus sp. KJ12.1; assembly: GCF_963876495.1. NCBI lineage: Bacteria > Pseudomonadati > Pseudomonadota > Gammaproteobacteria > Enterobacterales > Morganellaceae > Xenorhabdus > Xenorhabdus sp. KJ12.1. The sequence continues at coordinate 387 of NZ_CAWNQH010000140.1, read as the reverse complement.
CGCACCACCATCACCTTGCGTCACGTATCCGCTTCGGCGGATTTTTTGTTTAGGAGAATGACATCATGAACACATTACGCACCGTGCGGCTTTACGGTGTACTGGGGACTCAGTTCGGCCGAGTGCATCAACTGGCTGTCTCTACCCCGCAGGAAGCGATCCGGGCATTATCCGTGCGGATGAAAGGATTTGAACGCTTTCTGCTGACTGCCAAAGCGCAGGGGCTGACCTTTGCCGTGTTTAACGGAAAACGCAATATCAGCCGGGAAGAGCTGATGTTTTCCGGGCAGGACGATATCCGCATTGCGCCCATCATTATCGGCAGTAAAAATGCCGGTGTCTTTCAGACTATTCTGGGCGCGGTCATGGTGGTGGCCGGCGCGTTCT
>NZ_CAWNQH010000139.1:0-1921 GCF_963876495.1 Xenorhabdus sp. KJ12.1 | reverse complement strand
TGGCAGTTTTGCGGATACAGGAGAAAAAAAACACCGCAGGGACTGATAGCCCTGAGCATATCGGAACTGCGTAACCTGCTGTCAAAACTGATGAAAAAGACCAGAGAAACCGTCGAACAGATTTTATTTTGGTCAAACTGGCGACGACGACATCAGTACCACGCACAACAATGTCATTATCGGCGCCGGGATACCCCTCTTATTCCACAGCCATTACGGCTGTAGTACTAAATACTGGAGACTGAAATACCGCATTGCAGGAAAAGAAAAGTTACTCGCCATGGGCACTTTTCCGCTTATCACTCTGGCAGAGGCCAGAAGAAAGCGTGATGAAGCCAAGAAGCTGATAGCCGAAGGTATTGATCCCAACCAAGATAAAAAACAGAAAAAACTGGCGGCTCAGGGAGAAATCAGTAACACCTTTGAAAGCATTGCGCGTGAATGGTACGAGGGAAGAAAAGACAGATGGTCTGTTGGTTATCGTGAAGATATGATGGACGCATTCGAAAAAGACGTTTTTCCTTATATTGGTCATCGCCCGATTGCTGAAATAAAACCCCTCGAATTATTAGACCTCCTTTCTATTATGGAAAAGAGAGGCGTCACCGATAAATTAAAGAAAGTCCGCCAACGCTGTGGTGAAGTTTGGACATATGCAATTATTACGGGCAGAGCCGAATATAATCCAGCGCCCGATTTAGCGAGTGCTTTTATCCCTCATCAACGCGAACACTACGCTCACCTTTCAGTGGATGAATTACCTGAATTTCTGCGCTCTATTGATAAATATATGGGAAGTCAGATAGTCAGAACGGCTTTGCGAATGCTGATATTAACGGGTGTTCGTCCGGGAGAACTCCGCAAAGCTGAATGGTCAGAAATTGATTTAGATAAAGCTGTTTGGACAATCCCAGCCGAAAAAATGAAAATGCGCCGCACTCATGTAGTGCCACTATCAGAGCAAGTTATCGATTTATTGAAGCAGATTCAGCCCATCAGCGGCAGTTATCAGTATGTTTTCCCAAGCCGGACAGATTACAGAAAGCATCTTTCTGATATGGCAATCAATACGATGATCCGCCGTATGGGATATTCAGGACGAGCAACAGGCCACGGCTTCCGACACACTATGAGTACCATCCTGCATGATCAAGACTTCAACACTGCATGGGTTGAAAAACAGCTGGCTCATGTCGATAAAAACAGTATTCGAGGCACTTACAACCACGCTCAATATCTGGATGGTCGCAGGGAAATGCTGCAATGGTATGCGGATTATATGGAGATGCTGGAACGAGGCGAAAATGTCCTGATCGGGAAATTTGGCAAAAGGGCATAAAGATAGAAATTTTTTAAGAAAAGTAACATAAAAAGCAACGCCTCAGTGTGCTGGTACACATCTGAGGCGTCTGACCAAACCGTTAAATGAGGTAACGATGATGGCTGATACACAGTCTAACCAAACTCACCCTAAATTTACATCTTCAGATAAAACATACGAACAAAAACCGCTCGAATTTATTCAAACCGTGAAAAAATCCGCCATGCATCACTGGGAAAATCTGCTGTCTGCCTGTGGTATTGATATTCCGGCAAAGGGTAAACATGGCGCTTGTCCTATCTGCGGTGGTACTGACCGTTTCCACTTTATTGACGATCACCATCACGGCAATTGGCATTGCCGCCAGTGTGACGCTCCGAACTATGGTGATGGACTGGATTTAGTAGCAAAAACCAACCGGATCTCGATATTTGAGGCTGCAAAAGTTGTTGCGGATGCGCTGGCATTGCCTTTGCCAGAACCCAAACCAGCCAACACGCCGGTCATGCTCCCAATAGTTAGATCTGTTATGAAAGATAGTATTCACGCTCAATGAACGTACCTACCACTTTGTCATGCATCTCTTCGGATTTGGAATAA
>NZ_CAWNQH010000138.1:0-172897 GCF_963876495.1 Xenorhabdus sp. KJ12.1 | reverse complement strand
TAATCCGGCGAGCATAGTTTTTATCTGCCGTTTTTTGGACAATTTTTCTCATTTTACGCCGCTCATTGCGCGGAATTGGTGGTACGATGGCCATAACTCAGTCCTTCCTTTTTGTGTTTTTTTGGTTTTGCGATTAAAAAGTTCGCAAAAATAGGACTGAGTTTCTTTGATTCGCCTATCATTTTGAAAAGCTATTTAGTCGCTTAATGATTCAGAGGGAGCTACGGGCTAATGTATTGGAAGTGCCTTTTGTTAATAAACTACCGGGTGCTATGTACTATGTAATGGGGAATAAGAATAGCAAACATACCAGAGTAATTGAATATTTCTGTCAATGGCTTATGGGAAAAATGAAATTAAAATAATGGGTTAAATATACTTATTTCAATGTTATCGCGTCCGATATTCCCTACCGGACGCCAGATATTATTAATGCGTAACAAGATTAATAAATATTTGTGCTCCAATCAGAAGGCAGTCATCGTCAATAAAATAAGGATTGGAATGCGGGAAGTTATCTATTCCTTTTTCTTTATTTCCGCTACCGAGGAAAAACATGGCACCTGTGCGATCTTTGGTGGCGTTAATCATGTAACTGAAATCCTCACTGCCTGTTGCTGGGCGGATGTTAGCGATTATATTTTCTGAGGGCAGGAATTTGCCGGCCGCTTCGATGATACGCTGGTAAGCGTAAGGATGGTTTTCCACTGCTGGGTAAGTTGCGTAGCTTACTGTAGTTCTGAAACCGCCCGCTTCGCTGCGGGCAATAATTTCCTGAATACCATTTTTGAGGATTTGGTCAGTTTCCTTATCCATCGTCCGAATGGTTCCTTGTGCCTGAGCATGGGCAGCGATGGCATTGGGAATTGTTCCGCCGTTAATCATGCCGCAAGTGAGTACTGCCGGGCTGAACGGATCTGTCTTTTTCGCGACAATATAGTCCATATAATCAATAATGCGACACATCTCCCGAATGGCATCCAGCCCTTTTTGTGGTGCTGAGCCGTGGGCAGAAATACCGTAGACATCAAGAGTCCATGTCGTCCCCCACGAGGTAAGGGTGCCGCTTGTCAGAGCGATAGTACCTGTATCCTCAGCACCATCGTTATGCAAGGCATAGACTTCACTGACACCGTCCATACACCCCAGCTCAACCATTTTATCTGCGCCCGGAATGCGCATATCTTCCTCTGCCATCTGGAAGATAAAGCGCACGTTGGCGTTCATCTCATGCTGATGCTGATGCTGTGACAGGTAATTGGCGGCAGTCAGTGCAACTGTCATATGGATGTCATGACCACAGTTATGCGCACAGCCTTCATGAACAGAGCTGTGGTCATTATTGGTCAGATCGGGCATTGCGAGTGCATCCATATCGGTACGAAATGCAAGCAGAGGTTTGGCTGGATCAATAATTAAATCGGCAGTAAAACCAGTATAATCTGAATAGTTTTTGATGGTGTAACCAAAGAATCTCATTAAATCAAGGCAATATTTTGACGTTTTAAACTCACGACCGGATAGTTCAGGAATTTTATGGAGATCCTGACGAGTCTTTTTGCTGAATTGTTCTAATGAAAATAGCGTATCGCTGACATTATATTTATTCATTATCTAACCCCTTTTACGCTGAATTTATTTGAGTCATGAAAGAAGTATCGAAAAAAGGTAATAAATAGAAACTATCATGAAAAGCATGGTCATTTGCCATAATATTTTTTCTCGGTTTCTTTTTCTTATCGTCAGATCTAGGGGGGTTGTCGTATGTGATGGATGAGACACTACATTTTAGGATATAGAGCGGGAACAACAGTGCATCGACACGATCACTGATTGTAAGAGAGATCGTATTGATCCAGATGGGGGCAATAAAGGATCTTTAATGCTGAGAGCATAACCGACCCTGAACTTATAAAAGATCGGCTTCCCGTAATGGGTCAAAATATCATTCAGTTTATGCTGTTGGTTTGATATCCATAATAGTTTCAATGGCGCCGCTGCTTAAGAGACGCTGTTTATTAGGAACAGCCTCAATCAAATGGTTGACTGGCAAAACTCGGATACCTGAGCCCAAAAACACCGGTACCGTGGTAATAAACAGTTGTTGTAATTCTCCGGCATCGGCAAAGAATGCTGCCGTTTCTCCACCACCAATAATCCATACGTCTTTATCCTTAGCGGCAGCCCGCGCTTTGGCGGCAATTTCACTGGCAGGATCATGAGTGACAACGGCATTAATTTCAGCCGGAACCGGTAAATTTCTGGAGGAGAGAATAAAAGAAGGGATATTCTGATATGGCCAGTGACCAGCCGTATTCTTCATAATCCATTCATAAGTTCCAGCCCCTATAATGGCTGCTCCAATACCCTGATAAAAGGTTTCATAAGGTGTGGCATCATCGCTGAGAGCAAATGTCTCCAGCCAGCCTAACTCATGATTCTCTGTAGCGATATAACCATCCATTGTTGCAGCAACATAATAAATGAGCTTTGACATATCTTTCCTCATTTTACTTTTTAGGATTTATGAATATTTTGAAAACCCAGTTGGTGTTGAGATAATTTTTTTTGTTACATTATTAATAACTCTATCAGGGGAATCGAAAATGGATTAGCTTTTTAAAGTAATATTTTAGAACAGCATGTTTAAAATTGATGTTGGTCACATAAAGTTTTGAAATAAAGAGTTTGTCTATAATTTTTTATGTATTAACTGTCACAACTACTACAAATTTTAAATAAAGCAGGATGAATAAATTGATTTGTAACCATGCAGTATGGTTGCTTTAATCATCCAGTTTTTATCGATAATATATTGATTAATCAATCACATTAAATTCACGTTAAGGATAAATGATGGCTATTGGATACTTCTTAGTTGTTGGGGATAAAACAACATGTGGTGGTGCAATTTTAACGGGCAGTAGTACAGTCACTTTTTACGGTAAGCCGTCTGCTCTTGAAGGTTCAGAGGTCAGTTGTGGCAGATTTGCCGGTAAATACCGGATTATCGGCGGTGTCAGTGGTTTTATCAATTATCAGCAAAGAATGGCAGGAACGCTGGATAGCCAGAGTAGTTGCCCTTGTCAGGCTGGCTTGATTCAGTCTATTCCTGATTCCTATGCTAAATAATGACAGTTTGTAACTAATTATGCCATTGCAAATATCTCCGATGGCATTTAAGAGATTAAATAAATAATTTATGTTATTGACAATTAGCTTTTAAAATATAAAAGATATGACCAAAAATAAGAGGTGTCTTATTGGATTGTTGTTTAATTTGTTTATAGGATTACTCTTATTGAATAAGATAGGGCAGAAAACGGATTTAACCAAAATAGAAAGGATAACAAATTATGTCTAGATTTATTGTTACACGGAATAACGGAAAAGCGCTTCTCGGAACTGAGTTTCATCTGACTCCGGGTAATACACTGACATTAAAGATTGATGGCTTAAACCTCAATACCAGAAAGCACCTTAAGTTTCTGTCAGAGAATGGTTTGGTAACTATTTTTCAGCGTGATAATCCTCAGATGAGAGAGCAAACATTGCAAATAACGGCGATTAATATAGGAGTAAGTAAAGTTAAGGCGGTTGATACAAATATTGATTTCTGTCCTAATTTTGCTCAGGGTGTTGCTGAAGATTGCTTTCCACATTTAACGATTAATATCGTACCTAAAATATCGATCCCCGCTGATCTTACTGCTGAGCAGAGAGCAATGCTGATGGTGTTGTTGGCAGAAACAACATCACCAGATACAATCGGTGGAAAGTATGATGAAAAAGAAGCTAAGGACACTATGCAGTATATGCATGATGTATTATTAAATAGAGTAAAATCTCCTAAATCACAATACCTTGGTGTTCCTAAACATGGAAATAAATTAATTGGTCTCATTTCAGCACCAAAAACAATAGAAGGTTTTCAGCAATACCCCAATATTAAAACCAGTATAAAGGATAGGATTGATGGCATGATCGTTACTGCAAATGATGGGACTCAAGATAAATTTTTAGCATATCGACGATTGATTACAAATGCTATAAATATAGCTAAAAGTAATCATATATCTAATGCAGAGGTTATTGCATGGAGAACAGAAGGTAGTGGTTCACCTGGTTCCAATTTTATTAAATTATTTTCATTGCAAGGGCAAGAGTTTTATAAACTTTCTGAACAGTACCTTAAATAAGAGTTTATATATGAAGTATTTAATTGGTTTTTTTATTATTTTGTTTTCTATTGCTGCTTTTTCAAATCAGGATAAACTAGATTTCAAATCGTGGAGTAATACGGGGCAATGGGGGATATTCTATAGGCATCCAGATAGCCATTTTAAGATCTTAGAAATCAATAAATATAAGGAGGGTTATCTGCCCGCTTTTAGTTATCTTATTAATTTATTTGATTTAAAAAATGTAGACAATGAGTATTGTCTAATTGGTTACCGATGGAAAAAAACAAAAGAAAATAATGAACTTGAAAGATTAATGATTGTTTGGAAAACTGCTAATTATTTGATTCATTGGAATTTACCAGATGAAAAGGATGCGTATAGTTATAAAGCAATTATATATGGTAAGCCATTTATTGATATGAATGAGTCAGTGGTTCCTTATAAAGAAACAAAAGGAGCACAAGCTTTATATGCTAAAGAAGGCGTTATTCAATTACTGGAAGATTGTGAGTTACATGGTCAAAAAATAACGATAAAACCTTCTGAGGTGGTTGATATTAAATAGTATTGAAGCTGCTCGCAGCCAGCGAGCAGTAGGAACCATTTTACAATTGATTCTTAGGCACAAAATCGTCACTAAAGATCATCCGCTTACGTCCCGGTTCTATTTCAGTCAACGGTTCTACCTGCCTCAATGTATTTTTACAACGTGTTACTAAATCTTGATATTCCCGAGTGCTGATCCGCTTCCATTCCAGTTCCTGCTCGGTCAGAGTACGCAAAGCGCGGGCGGGGGTGCCGACGATCAGCTGATTGGCTGCAAAAATCGCTTCTGCCTTGATAAAGGCCATTGCTCCCACAATACAGTTTTCACCAATTTCTGCGCCATCCATCACAACTGAATTCATGCCAACCAAAACATTGCGCCGGATTTGGCATCCATGCAGTATCGCTCCATGCCCGATATGACCGTTTTCTTCAACCACTGTGTCCTGTTGAGGATAACCGTGCATGACGCAATTATCCTGAATATTCGAACCATCCATCACCACCAGCCGACCGAAATCACCACGCAGGCTGGCATTCGGGCCGATATAAACCTGCCTGCCAATAATGACGTCACCGACCAGAACAGCGGTAGGGTGAACATAACTACTGGGATCAATAACCGGAGTTAAACCATCAAGTTGATATACAGGCATAAGTATTTCCTCAAACAATTGTTAGACGTTACTAAGAGCCGCTGTGTAATCCGCCAAAACGACGATAGTACGCAGCAGCAGGCTGGGGCAATTTACCTATGGTGGTTTCGCATTGTTCACCAATGTATCGTGTTGCGGCAGGGCCAATACGCTGGTAGATGTTGATGCATAAATTCCGGGCGATTTGGCCTTCCCACTGTGTAGGTAACAGCGCATTCGGTAATAGTGGATCACGCAGTACAACACGGCGGTAAAAGTGGATAAGCAGAAGGCGTAACTGGAAACAGCGCTCTGGTGTCAGTTCGTCTGCATGACAGTCTTGCAAGAGTTTCATCAAGGGCCGGAATGTGATGATAAATTCATGATAGTGCTCAGCAACCTGCTCCAGCGACCAGCTGGCTGATACCCGTTCTTTCAGGCTCTGTTCGGAGCGGGGATAAGGATAATCTGCCCGGAAGTAGATCACGGAATCACTGGCGTTGAGTTCTCCGAGCAGGGCCGGAATATCACTTTGTGAACTGCTGGGGGCTGCCATTAATGTGCTGTTGAGTTGACCAAACCCAAACCAGTTCAGCTCTTTTTTCAGGCGGGTACGCTCCTCTTTACCGGTTTCTTCCAACAGCAATAAATCCCATTTGCCATCCCATGCCGGTTGTTCTCTGAGATAAATTTTACTTTCTGCATGACGGAATTGGTTCATGCCCCGCTCAGTGATACGGTAATAACTGCGACGACCTATTTTCTCTACCTCCAGCCAACCCTCTTTTTGTAAACGAAATACAGATGTCCGGACAAAACGGTCACTGAACCCCAGTGGTTCCAGCAGAAGGCTGAGACTACCCAGCCAGACTTCACCTCCCCGATGGCTGAGCGCATCGCCATACAGGGAAATGATCAGCGATGTTCCGCTAATCGGCTGGGCATCAAGGGCATGTCGAATAAAATCGTCGAGTTTGTGTGTCATATTTTGTTATTGTCTGAGCGCAAATGAGTCATGACAGTAGCATAAACAGGTATCCCAGTCGTTATTGTATTGTTGGAATATTATTTCTGCTGACGGTGGTCAAGAACCCGAACCGCTTTGCCTTCGGAACGTGGAATATCCCCGCAGTTAACGATACTGACTTCGGTGCTGATCCCTATCATGGCCTTGATGTGATGGCGTAATTGGTGGCAGATATCGCAGCGTTGCTGGATACTCAGTTGCGCCGGATCTTTCAGTTCGACCTTGACGGACAGGCTGTCATAATTCCCAACGCGGTTCACTTCCAGTTGATAATGTGGCGACAACTCGCTGAAACGCGTGATCTGTTCTTCTACCTGTGATGGAAAGACATTGATGCCACGGATGATGAGCATGTCGTCGGAACGTCCGGTAATCCTGTCCATGCGCCGCATATTGCGAGCGGTTCCCGGTAACAGGCGTGTCAGGTCGCGGGTACGGTAGCGGATCATCGGCATGGCTTCTTTGGTGAGAGTGGTAAAAACCAGCTCACCATTCTCGCCGTCCGGTAATACATTCAGGTTGTCAGGGTCGATCACTTCCGGATAAAAATGGTCTTCCCAAATAGTCGAGCCATCGGCATATTCCAGTGATTCCATGGCGACACCCGGCCCCATGATTTCGGACAAACCATAAATATCCAGCGCCTTGATACCCATACGAGTTTCAATTTCATGCCGAAGCCCTTCAGTCCACGGTTCAGCCCCGAAAATACCGACCCGCAGAGAGCATTGTCTGGCATCGCCTCCCATTTGCTGTTCCAATACATCCAATAGTGTCAGGCAGTAAGAGGGTGTCATCATAATGACATCGGGTTTAAAGTCGCAGATCAGCTGTGCCTGTTTTTCTGTCTGCCCGCCAGACATCGGGATCACGGCAGCCCCCAGACGCTCAGCGCCATAATGTGCTCCCAGACCGCCAGTGAACAGGCCGTAACCGTAAGCGACATGTATTTTGTCTTTGGCTGTTGCTCCGGCAAAACGCAGGCTACGGGCGATCAGATCAGCCCAGTTGTCGATATCTTGCTGAGTATAGCCAACAACGGTCGGACGCCCTGTCGTTCCGGATGAAGCATGGATACGCACGATTTTTTCCATCGGAACGGCAAAGGTATCAAAAGGGTAGTTATCCCTCAGATCCTGTTTGGTGGTGAAAGGAAATTTAGCGATGTCTTCAAGCTGCCGGAAATCATTGGGGTGAATACCAATCGCATCAAATTTACGGCGATACATTGGCACGTTGTTATAGGCATGATGCAATGTCCATTTCATCTGCTTAAACTGTCGCGCCTGAATTTCGTCGCGTGAAGCAAATTCAACAGAATCGAGATTGGCCTCGGGATGTGGAGTGAAGCTTGAGTTGAGGTGCTGTACGTTGTTGCTCATAATTCCCGCCCTTTTTGTTGGTTTAACTGTATCAGGCTGTTTTTATTGTTATATGCAGGTGTTGGTTATGAAATACGTTCAATAATCATGGCAATTCCCTGCCCAACGCCGATGCACATAGTGCATAAGGCATAGCGTCCGGCCCGCCGTTCCAGTTCAAGCGTTGCTGTCAGTGCAAGCCGGGCACCACTCATTCCCAGCGGATGCCCCAGTGCTATCGCACCGCCATTCGGGTTCACATGTTCTGCATCATCCGGTAATCCCCATTGGCGCATCACGGCCAGTGACTGAGCTGCGAAGGCTTCGTTCAGTTCGATCACATCCATCTGATTCAGACTCAGCCCGGTGAGTGCTAACACTTTGCTCGTGGCTGACAGTGGCCCAATCCCCATAATGCGCGGTTCAACACCGCTGGTTGCGGTTGCCACAATACGCGCTTTAGGTATCAACCCGTGTTTTAATGCTGCGGCTTCTGAAGCGATAATCAGGGCGGCGGCTCCGTCATTGACGCCGGAAGCATTACCGGCAGTGACGGTGCCTTCAGTCCGGAATGGTGTTTTCAGCTTTTGTAATTGCGCTAATGTTGTTTCAGGGCGGGGATGTTCATCCTGTGAAATAAGCGTGTCTTCCCCTTTTTTCCGGCAGTCAGGCAGGGTAACAGGGGTGATCTCTTCGGCCAGAATGCCTTGTTGCTGCGCTTTAGCGGTACGTTGCTGGCTGCGCAGCGCGAAAGCATCCTGAGCATCCCGGCTGATTTCAAATAGGGCCGCAACATTTTCTGCGGTTTCCGGCATCGAATCTGTACCAAATTGTTTCTGTATCAGCGGATTAATGAAACGCCAGCCAATTGTGGTATCAAATATCTGAGCCTGACGGCTGAAAGCCGTTTCCGCTTTTCCCATCACTAATGGGGCACGGGTCATGGATTCCACACCACCAGCCAGTATCAGCTGAGCTTCATCTGCTTTGATACTGCGGGCAGCAAAAGCCAGTGCATCCAGACCGGAGCCACACAATCGGTTGAGAGTTGTGCCGGGAACGGAATATGGCAGGCCAGCCAGCAATGTCGCCATGCGAGCGACATTGCGGTTATCTTCACCCGCCTGATTTGCACAACCGAGAATGACATCATCAATCGTTTGCCCGTCCAGTCCGGGATAACGTGCCAGCAATGCCCGTAGCGGCAGAGCGGCCAGATCATCAGGGCGCAGGTTGGCGAGGGCTCCCCCATAACGGCCGATAGGTGTACGCACTCCGTCACAAATAAATGCATGGGTCATGATTTTTCTTTCCTGATTGCTTTAGTAGGAGTCGTTGTTTTGGCGGGTTCTTCTAAAACAGAATGACCCAGACGGTGAGAGTGACCACGGAAAAAGGCCACCGTTTTGCCATTCTGATTGGTAATTTTGACATCATATAACCCGTTAGTTTTGCCCTGATGCTGCACTGACGCGTTAGCAGTAAGCCGGTCACCATTAAAAACCGGATGGATGAAATCGATATTACAGCCGGAAGCGACAGCCGCAATTCCCTCACTGTTGCAGGCATAGGCAAATGCGGTATCTGCCAGACTGAATATAATGCCACCATGACAGGTCTTATGACCGTTAAGCATGGTAGGTACAATGGTCATGCTTAACTGAGCAATCCCGATGTCGATATAGTCAATCTGCATTCCCATATTATTAGCGCAGGCATCTTTGGTATACATGGTCTCAATACAGTTTCGGGCAAGTTGCTTCGGGGAAGTATTCGTTTTATTAGGCATGATCTTTCTTCTTATGTTGATATTCATGTTGCCGGAGAGATGGAGACTGTAATGTGACATGGCCCGCCGCCAGCTGCCGAAGCAGGGGCGACGGACGATAACGGGTTTCCCCGTAAAACTGTCGTAAGTTTTCCAGTATATTGAAAATATGCTGCCAGCCGAGCTGAGTTCCCCATGCCAGTGGCCCGATGGGATAATTCACACCACGGCACATTGCCAGATCGATATCTTCCGCGCTGGCAATGCCTTTATTAAGCGCATCCAGCGCTTCGTTGCACAGCATTGCCACAGTCCGCATCGTCAGCATGGCCGGATAATCCGGCAGTAAAATGACCTGCTTGCCGAGAGAATGGAGAAAACGGGCGACTTTTGCCGTTTGTTGTTGAGTGTTCTGGCTGGCTGCACTTATTGTGATTATCGGAGCTGCATGATGATTGGCAGACAGATCAAACTGTACGACCGGAGCCTGAATTTCATCAGCCAGTTGGGAGCTGGTTTTTCCGGTTGCCAGCATAAATAGAACATCATCAATCTGTAATGCAGGTGAAGATAATGGGATATTGTATTTTTCCCCGCAGAATACCCCGTTTTCCTGTAATTTTTCCTGTAACAGAGCGGCAAAATGCGGCAGGGCAGACCAGTCTCCGCTCGCATTTATTTGTGCTGATGTGATCGGCTCAGCGGCTTGTATTTCTTCAATCTCAGGAAGTAATTGCGGTTTTTTATCTGTGCTATTTTTTTCTGCATTATTGGTGTCGGAATAGAGATAAAACCCCCGGCCACTTTTACGCCCCAGATGATTAGCTTCCACCAGTTCTTTTTGGCGTAATGATGGCTGAAAGCGGGGATCACCGTAGAACGCGTGAAACAGGGATTCAGTAACAGCGTAATTAACGTCATGTCCGATTAAATCAGTCAGCTGTAATGGCCCCATAGCAAAGCCGCCGGCATCCTTTATGACGGCATCCAGTGTCGCAGGTGATGCGATCTGCTCTTCCAGTGCACGCAGGGCTTCGGCGTAAAAAGGCCGCGCAATGCGGTTGACGATAAAACCGGGTGTAGAGCGGCAAATGACTGGCTGTTTTTGCCAGTTGATCATGAGGTATTTAAGCGTTGCGATAATTTGTGGGCAGGTTTCCAGCCCTTGCACGATTTCCACTAGTTTCATTAGCGGAGCAGGGTTGAAAAAATGCAGCCCGGCCATGCGTTGAGGTTTACTCAGAACACGGGCAATAGCCGTAATCGACAGCGATGAGGTATTACTGGCAAAAATGGTTTGTTCTGAACACAGGGATTCCAGCTGGTGGAATAGTTTTTGTTTGGCTTCCAGCTGCTCGATAATCGCTTCAATCACCAGTATACAGGGAGCTAATGCCTGTAATGAGTCAACCAGAGTGATGCGTTGCAATAGCGCCTGAGTTTTGTCTGCATCGGCTTTACCTGCTGCGACACGCTGATGCAGGCGGGTATGGAGTGTATCCAGCGCCCGTTGTGCGGCTTCATCATTAGCGTCAAATAGCAGGACGGAATGTCCTGCTAGTGCTGCAACCTGAGCAATGCCGATACCCATCGTTCCCGCGCCAATAACAGCGATTGGGCCTTCTGGTATTGATTCATTAATTGATTCGTTATCTGTTGAATCACTGAATGTCGGGCGATGATGTATTGGCATATTCATATTTATTTTCCTTTAAACTGTGGTTCGCGCTTTTCCATAAACGCACGAATGCCTTCCTGAAAATCTTCTGTATGCCCACACTGGCGTTGTAGATCGCGCTCAAGCTCAAGCTGCTGATCCAACGTGTTGGTTGCGGCGGCGTAAGTGGATTTTTTGATGCACGCAAGGGAGACTGTCGGCTGAGTTGCCAGACGTTGGGCGATTTCCCATGCTTTTTCTTCCAGTTCTTTAGGTTCAAAGACCTGCCAGATCATGCCCCACTCCAGTGCCTGTTCAGCACTGATTTTGTCTCCCAGCATTGCCATTCCCATCGCGCGGGCATGACCAATTTTATGGGGCAGGAACCAGCTGCCGCCTGCATCAGGTGTCAGGCCAATACGACAGAAAGCCTGAATAAAGGTGGTATTGCGGGACGCGAGCACAATGTCACCCGCCAAAGCAAGAGAAAGACCCGCTCCCGCTGCCACGCCATGAACAGCGCAAATCACCGGCTTGGGAAGGGTGGTCAGACGGCGGATTAGCGGGTTATAGTAAGTTTCAAGGGAATAGCCGAGATCAGGAACGCCACCTACGTTGATAACAGAACTACGATCATTTAAATCCTGACCAGCACAGAAACCACGTCCGGTTCCTGAAATCAGTACACAGCGCACCGATTCATCCTGTTCTGCAATTTTCAGAGCTTCACTGAGTTGCAGGTGCATTTCCTCGTTGATGCTGTTTATCAGTCTTGGACGATTGAGTTTAATGCTAAGGACACCTGCTTTCACTTCAGTGAGTATCGTGGGTATATTTTCATTTTCCATCTACTAGCATCCTTTAAATGTTGGTTTACGTTTTTCAAGGAAGGCTGAAATACCTTCCTGACGATCGGCTGTACCTGCTAAGGCAACAAAGTGTTGTCGTTCAGCGGACAGCCCTTGTGACAGGCTGGTTTCGTATGCAGTCTTGAGCGCAGCCTTAGCCGCCCGCAAAGCCAGCGGCGAAAATTCACTGATGCGATCTGCTATCTGTTGTGCACGTTTCAACGTCAGGTTATCGATGCAAATTTCACTCACTAACCCTGCCTGTTGCGCCTGATGAGCGTTAATGGCTTCGCCGGTTAATATCATCTGGCTGGCAAGGGCTTTGCCTACACTGCGGATAAGCCGTTGTGTTCCTCCCGCTCCCGGCATTAACCCCAGCGTGATTTCCGGCAGCCCAAAGCTGGCGTTTTCACCACAAATCACCAGATCGCAGGCCAGTGCCAGTTCACAGCCCGCGCCGAGGGCATAACCATTAACGGCGGCTATCATCGGTTTGCTGATATTGTTCAGCCGCTGCCAGAGTTGGGGGCGACGATCAGTTATTGCGCTGGCAACGGTTTGTTGCTGTAGTTCTTTAAGGTCTGCCCCGGCGGCGAAGCAGCGTAGTGAGCCGGTAATGATGATGACACCGGTTCCGGCATCGGCATCTGCCTGTTCCAGATGTTGTACGAGCAGTTCCAGACAGTCATTGCTGAGGGCATTACGTACTTCTGGGCGGTTGAGGGTCAGTGTGCGTACCCGCTGTTGTTGAAGACTTAAAACCCATTCCTGATTCATGGTATCTCCTGATTTGCACTCTTATCTCTGGAATATTTCTGATTAATGAGAGATTTCAGACATCAAAATCAACAACAACACCATCGCCTTTCGGCCATGACTGGCAGCTTAAAATATAACCAGCGGCCAGTTGATCCGGTTCAAGGCTGTAGTTCACCCCCATATCCACTTCACCGGATTTGAGCCGGCATTTACAGGTGGCACAAACACCACCTTTACAGGCGTAGGGCAAATCTGCGCCCTGACGCAGGGCTGCATCAAGAATGCTGTTATCCTCAGCATTCATCACAATATTCAGAGTGCGACCATCTAAATGAATTTCGACACTCGTTTCATTGCGTCCGGCCAGACTGGCAGGACGGGAAGCAGTGTAGAGTGGATGATTACCGGTATTGAAACGTTCACTATGGATGTGTTCAGGCGCCATGCCGGCTTGCTCAAGTGCTGATTTGGCATCATCCAGCATCGTTGCAGGTCCACAAAGAAAAGCGTGATCAAACTGGGAAAAATTAAGGAGTATCTTGCCGATCCGCAGCAGGTTTTCGGTATTGATACGACCGTTGAGCAGCGGGCTGTCAGTAGTTTCCTGACTGAATAGATACATGACCTGAAAACGTTGCAGGTAGCGGTTTTTCAGATCAGCCAGCGCTTCCCTGAACATCACCGAGCGGCTGGTACTGTTGCCATAAATCAGCGTAAAAATACTGTCTGGCTCCAAAGCCAGTGTGCTTTTGATAATCGACAGGATAGGCGTAATACCTGAACCGGCCGCAATCGCCAGATAATTTCCCGGTTTGCTGGTATCAGGGGGATGACCAAAATTACCTTGTGGCTGCATGACATCCAGCTCATCCCCAACTTTCAATTGTTGATTAATAAAAGTAGAGAATCGCCCCTGATAGATAGCCTTGACACCAATTTGTAGTGTGTCATCCAGTGGTGAGCTACAGATGGAGTAGCAACGGCGCAGTTCTTCCCCGTTAACCTCTGCCTTGAGTGTCAGATGCTGACCCGGCTGATAGTGGAAATATTCTTTCAGTTCATCGGGAATGTGCAGTGTGACTGCTACAGAATCTGGCGTTTCCTGTTCAATAGCAGCAATGCGTAAGCGATGAAACTGTGTCCGGTGAGACTGCTTTTGTTGAGAACCGGGATGAGGAAGAATAGCCATCTGCTGCTCCCTTAAATACATTTGAAATAATCGAAAGGTTCCAGACAGTGCTGACAGCGATAAAGTGCTTTGCACGCGGTGGAACCAAACTCACTGATTTTTTCTGTCTGATGGCTGCCACAACGCGGGCAGGTAATGGATTCGGTGTCTGCGGGTTTTTCGCAGGCCACTCCCTGTGGTGGCGCGATACCGGATTCCCGCAGACGCTGTCTGGCATCAGCATTCATCCAGTCAGTCGTCCATGCCGGGCTCAGGCTTACGTCAATATGTACAGGGGAAAAACCGGCATGAGCCAGTGTTGTCCGGATTTCATGAATGAGAAAATCCGTGGCCGGGCAGCCTGAATAAGTGGGAGTGAATACCACTTGCCACCCCTTCTGACCGTTCTGCTCATTCTGGAAAGCGGTGACTTCTCGTATCATACCGAGGTCGGTAATCGATAACGTCGGCAGTTCTGGATCGGCAATCTGATGCAGACACTGCCAGATCTGGTGGATTTCGGGTTGCTGCAATGCTATTGATTGCAACGCTATTGATTGCAAGGAACTAAGTTGCTGTTCCATCCTACCCTCCTATACCCTTCGTCTTTCGAGCTGCCTCTTTGTTGGCTGCGTTCACCAGTTATTGTCTGGATATGCCCGCTGTAAAAACTGCATTTCTGCCAGTATGTATCCGAGATGTTCTGTATGCCGCCCTTGCTTGCCGCCCTGCCGGTAAGGGGGTTCCTGCGGTATTTCCAGCGTGGCCTGAGCAAAGGTGTCTTTGACCATTTGCTGCCAGGGTTCATGCAGTGTCCGGGGATCAACCGCAATGCCCGCCTCAGCAAGTTGCTGCTCTACTTCATCGCAATGGAAAAGTTCGCCGGTAAAGCGCCACAGCTGATTGACAGACTGCTGCATTTTCTCGTGGCTCTGTTCTGTGCCATCCCCCAGACGGATCATCCAGCCACGGCTGAAACGCAGGTGATATTCCACCTCTTTTAATGACTTATTGCTGATAGCGGCTAATTGAGTATCACGGCTCTGCCTTAATGCCTGATGAAGTAAGACGTGATAGGCATCGATAAAAAACTGGCGCACCAGCGTATCGTTAAAGCCGCCATTAGGTTGCTCCACCAGCAGAAGATTGCGGAACTCCCGCTCATCACGACCAAAAGCCAACCGGTCTTCATCACTTTCTCTATTTTTTTCAGCATCAGTTCCGTCAAGTGTGGCTGCATAGCTGAGAAAATGGCGTGCCTGACCCAGCAAATCGAGACCGATGTTAGCCAGAGCCAAATCAATTTCCAGTTCTGGCGCGTGACCACACCATTCGCACAGGCGCTGCGCCAGAATCAGCGGGCTGTCTCCGAGACGCAGTACGTAGTTGAAAAGATTATGATTGAGAAGGTTATGATCGAGGGAAGCGGTATGAGGCATGTTCATATTTTCCCCCTTACATATTCTTGATGCCGTCAGGGATCGTGTAGAACGTCGGATGACGGTAAATCTTATCTTCCGACGGTTCAAAAAAAGCACTGCGATCTTCCGGTTGTGATGCAACCAAGTAGATGGATTTCACCACCCAGATAGAGCAGCCTTCATTGCGCCGGGTATAAGCATCACGCGCATTTTCCAGCGCCATCTGATCATCCGCTGCATGGAGGCTGCCGACATGACGATGAGCCAGCCCCTGCTTACTGCGAACAAAGACTTCATACAGTGGCCAATCGGTATTGTTCATATCTTGCCTCCGTTTTCATCGATTATTAAATACAGTGGACTAAGCAGCCTGTTTTTTGGCAGCCATTTTTCTGGCATGGCTGGAAGCTGCCTCACGTACCCAACTTCCGTTTTCCCATGCCCGACGTTTGGCCTCCAGACGTTCGTGGTTACATATGCCGTAGCCTTTGATCACCTGATTGAATTCGTCCCAGTTGATGTCACCAATACGGTAATGCCCTGTTGTTTCATCCCAGGCCAGTTCAGGATCAGGGGCTGTCATACCCAGTGCCTCTAATTGGGGAACGGTGTTATCGATGAATTTCTGTCTCAGCTCATCGTTACTAAACCGTTTAATTTTCCAGGCCATACTCTGGGCGCTGTTGGGGGAATCACTGTCATTAGGGCCGAACATCATCAACGTCGGCCACCAGAACCGATTAATGGCATCCTGTAGCATGGCCCGCTGAGTTTCACTCCCTTTTGCCAGCACGGTAACCGCTTCATATCCCTGACGTTGGTGGAAGCTCTCTTCTTTACAGATTTTCACCATAGCGCGGGCATAAGGGCCGTAAGAGGCACGACACAGAGCGACCTGATTGACTATCGCAGCACCGTCCACCAGCCAGCCAATTACGCCAATGTCTGCCCAGCTCAAGGTGGGATAGTTGAAAATTGACGAATATTTCATCGTTCCATCCAGCAATTTCTGATAGATGTCCTGACGAGTACAGCCCAGTGTTTCTGCGGCGCTGTAGAGATAAAGCCCGTGGCCTGCCTCATCCTGCACTTTTGCCAGTAATACAGCCTTGCGCCGCAGAGTTGGAGCACGGGTGATCCAGTTGGCTTCCGGTAACATGCCGACAACTTCCGAGTGTGCGTGTTGACCGATCTGACGTATCAGGTTTTGGCGATAGGCATCGGGCATCCAATCCTTAGCTTCAATGGTGATATCTGCCTCGATCTTGGCGTCAAAATGCGCCTGTCGTTGATGATCTGGTTGATCAGTTGTCATATAACGCTCCACATATGATTCTTATTTTTTAAAATATATAGTAAAAACGAATCATTTAATGCAACCTTAAATCTACAAACTGATAACAAAAATATCAAACGTTTTATTTGTATATTTGTTGAGCGCATCACAATTTATGTTATTTATTTTTCAAAAAGTTGTAATTAATTTTTATTGTTATGGATAAGTAAGGGGATTGATATGCAGAGCCCAGAAAATGTTCGCTTTTGTTAATTTTTTGGGTGGTTTTTTGTCTGGATTATGTGATACATAAATATTGCATATTGTTTTAATGGTGATTCATTAATGATATCGGCGGAGAAAAAAATGCAACAATTGACCAGTTATATTTGTGGTGAGTGGGTTTATGGAAATGGTAACGCCAGAACTATTCATCATGCAGTAAGTGGTGCAGCGCTGTATCAGGTCTGTTCAGATGATCTGCCACTGGCTGATAGCCTTAGATATGCCAGAGAAAAAGGTGGAAAAGCACTCTCAGCCATGACATTCCAGCAGCG
Organism: Xenorhabdus sp. KJ12.1; assembly: GCF_963876495.1. Taxonomy (NCBI): domain Bacteria; kingdom Pseudomonadati; phylum Pseudomonadota; class Gammaproteobacteria; order Enterobacterales; family Morganellaceae; genus Xenorhabdus; species Xenorhabdus sp. KJ12.1. The sequence continues at coordinate 155,690 of NZ_CAWNQH010000138.1, read as the reverse complement.
TGCCCAGATGATGAAAGCCGTTGCAAAGCATCTGCTTGCCAATAAAGAAGCTTTATATGCTATCTCGGCAGAAACCGGAGCGACCCGCTCGGATGGCTGGGTAGATATTGAAGGGGGCATTGCAACGCTATTTTCCTATGCGGGTCTGGCAGGGCGTGAGCTACCGGATGATGTGTTGTGGCCGGAAGATGAGATGATCCCACTTTCCAAACAGTCCCAGTTTGTCGCTCGTCATGTTCTGACTTCCCGCCCCGGTGTGGCTCTGCACATTAATGCATTTAACTTCCCTTGCTGGGGGATGCTGGAAAAACTGGCACCGACCTGGATGGCGGGCATGCCGGCCATTATTAAACCCGCTACCGCTTCAGCACAGTTAACACAGGCAATGGTGAAACTGATCCTCGACAGTGGTTTGGTTCCGGAAGGCGCATTGCAATTGATCTGTGGCGGAATCGGCGATCTGTTTGATCATCTCGACTATCAGGATGCGGTGACTTTTACCGGCTCAGCCCAGACCGGACATAAATTGAAGTCTCACCCTCGCCTGATTGAAAAATCCATTCCGTTTACGATGGAAGCTGACTCTCTCAACTGTTGTATTCTGGGGGATGATGTGACGCCGGATATGCCAGAATTTGGCGTATTCATTAAGGAAGTTGTCCGTGAAATGACGGTGAAGGCCGGGCAAAAGTGTACTGCTATCCGGCGTATTATTGTACCGGAAAGCCAGCTTGAGTCGGTTCAGCAGGCGTTGATTAAACGTTTGTCCGGTGTTGTGGTAGGCGATCCGGCTTTACCGGATGTCCGTATGGGATCATTAATCAGCCTTGAACAGCGCGATGAAGTTCAGTCCAAAGTGGATTTACTGCTACAAAGTGGTTGTGAATTACTGCATGGTGGCTCTTTAGCTAAACTGCAACTGGCGGATAAGACGAACAGTAATGGGGCATTTTACCCGCCAACTCTGCTTTATTGCGCAGATCCGATGACCAATCAGGTTGTACATGAAACAGAAGCTTTCGGCCCGGTTTCCACCTTGATGACATATCAGGAGACTGAACAGGCGATTGAGCTGGCTTTAATGGGGCAGGGAAGTCTGGTGGGTTCGCTGGTTACGTCAGATGAGCAGATTGCGATGCAGGTCATCCGTGCAACCGCCTGCGCTCATGGCCGTATGCTGATTCTGGATGAAGCGGCTTCTGCCGAATCAACCGGGCATGGTTCTCCGTTACCCATGCTGGTACATGGCGGGCCGGGACGCGCAGGTGGTGGTGAGGAGCTTGGCGGATTACGTGCTGTGAAACACTATATGCAGCGCACGGCAATTCAGGCCAGCCCAAGTATGCTGACAGCAATTGGCCGAGAGTGGGTACGTGGTGCAAAAGTGAAGGAAGATCCTGTCCACCCGTTCCGCAAATATTTCGAAAAAATTGAAATCGGTGAAAGTCTGCTAACCGCCCGCCGGACGGTGACGGAAGCGGATATCGTTAATTTTGCCTGCCTGAGCGGTGATCATTTCTATGCTCATATGGATAAAATTGGCGCGGCTGAATCCCTGTTCGGTGAGCGTGTAGCACATGGCTATTTTGTAGTTTCTGCCGCCGCTGGCTTATTCGTCGATGCACCCGTTGGGCCGGTATTGGCGAACTATGGCATGGAAAACCTACGCTTTATTGAGCCAGTGAAGATTGGCGATACGATTCAGGTTCGGCTGACCTGTAAGAAGAAGATCAAGAAAGTGCAGAAAACGCCGGATGATAAACCACATGGTGTCGTTATGTGGGATGTGCAGGTTTTAAATCAGGAGCAACAGCCTGTCGCGCTTTACAGCATTCTCACGCTGGTGGAACGGCAGTTGAGGGATTATGTTTAATCCGCGTTTGTTAACCTTTTCTGAATAAGAGAGTGCCTGAGGTGAAAAGCAATATAAGTGGTATCCCTCAGGCTATTTTTTACATTCTGAATTTGGGTTGGTTATCATTGCCGGAGAGTGATATTTGCAGTTTTTGAAATAACTCTTTTAAATTTGAAATTAAGTAAGGGATAAATTTCTTATTTCCCAAAGTACGTGCAAAGGTATCACTGGGCAGAAAGCGCTCCATTTCGGCGATAAATGCTTTACCTGTGATGATTTCAGGTAAGGAGTGGAGGCGCTGCTCTAATAACGTAGTAAAGTTTATTAGCTTGTAGTCAGCGATTTTTTTCATCACCAAATCAGCATCTAATCTGGCATTTTGTTGTTGTAACCAAACTAAATCCCAAATATCACGATAGCGAACATAATTTCTGGTAGCAGGTAATGAAATCAATTTATCCGCCATGATTTCATCTAAGGTTTCTACATGTATCAATGTGTCATTGTAACCATCCGGCAGAGAAGGGTAGTTGTTACGTAATGGCAAAATATTTCGGGTGTAAGCAGGAATATTGGCAACTTCAATCTTAATGCGTTGTTTGGGTAAGTCTTTTCTGCCGGGAGATGTAATGATAGAAATCTGCCACTTATTGATTTTCAGTTCAGAATACTCGGGCTGTTGCTTCAAGATATCCGGTTCTTTTACCGTTACTTCTAAGCCATATCGTTTTCCAATGTAATCTTCAATACACTGTTTCATGTCCTTTAATTGACTGGATGAGAAATCTTTTCCACCAGCAAAGTCCAAGTCTTCACTAAAGCGGCTGCCTCCGTAGCAGAGTCGTAAAGATGTCCCTCCCTGAAAAACAAGCTCATCCAGTAACCCGCCCTGCTCAAGACAAAATAAGATGTCATAGTGAAGAAGTTCTTTTTCGACAACAGGTCTCATGTGTGTCACCTGATCATTTTGCATTGCGATGTCAACCAGTTGTGAGAAATCAGTACGATTAATCTTCATTGATAACCTCCTTCTCAACTAAATGAGTGTTTCTGCCGACTCGTTTTAGATCCCGGTAAGCTGTTTGTTTACTGGCCAGGCGGAGTGGTCTACCAATTTCTTTAATGTTGTTAATAATATCGGGTACGGATCTTTTAGTGTGTGTGAATTCAATGGTGCCGAAAGGTGTTCTATAAGTCCCTTCACGGCCAGTTGTCATTACAGTCAGTCGATCAATCGGGATTTGGGAAATAGCACCGTATTCAGATAATGCAGATTCTAGGCTGACATAGCTGTACTCACCTCGCCTCATCGCTCTGGCGATTAATTCCAGCGTATCTAGCCCATTATGTTGTGACAGTGCGAATACATAAATGCCTTTACAGGCTCGTAATAACACCCCGTGCTTCACGAGGCGATTCAGACCGGCTTCAAAGGCTCTTTTACTATCTTCTGAAAAAACTTTAGCGAGATCTTTAGTGGTAAAGACGTAGCGACCTTGCTGATCAAATTTATTCAGATATTGAATAGCAGTCATGTGATTCATGGTATTAAGTCTACATTTATATCACTTTTGCATGAGGTTTATGTATACATAATATACTTAATTAAGTATACACAAATATCACATATATGTGTTCTTTGTGTATACTTGATAGAGGTATTCTTATTTATTTGATGTCTTTATTTGCCTCATCAATTGCGGCTGCAATTGCTTTCAGGCTACGCTGAATATCGGCTTCTGTGGTTGCCCACGAGCTGACACTGAGCCTTATGGCTTCCTGACCCTGCCATGTCGTCTGCCCGAACCAACATTCACCGGATTGCTGAACCAGTTGCAGCATCCTGCGCTGCAAAGTGATATCAGGCAAACAGGCCACTACCTGATTTAGAACAACATCATTAAGAATAGTGAAACCCAGTGATTTCAGACCATCAGCCAGCATTTCTGCATACAGACAGCAGCGATCAATTAATGCTTCAATCCCTTGAGCACCCAGCTCAGAAATAGCTGCCCACACCTCTACCGCTCTGGCTTTGCGGGAGAATTCCGGCAACATATCTTTTGCCTGCCACTCCTCCTGAGTCTCAACGTAGGCGGCAGAGGTTGTCATAACATCTCTGAGTGCCTGTTTGTTGCGTACAATACACATGCCACAGTCATAGGGTGTGTTCAGCCATTTGTGAGCATCTACCGCCCATGAATCTGCGCCTTCAACACCTTCAGCTAATTCAGATTTTTCTTTTGATGCCCGTGCCCAGAGACCAAAAGCACCATCGACATGCACCCAACAGCCTGCTTTTTTGGCCTGTGGAATCAGGGACTGGAAAGGATCAGAACTGCCGGAATTCACATTACCGGCCTGTAATACCAGAATCATATTATCTGAAAGTTCAGGTACAGCGCTGGCAATGATGCGCCCCTGATTATCACAGGGTACAAAAATGAACTGTGAACGACCGAAGCCGAGTAACCTCAGTGTCTTTAAAACAGAGACATGGGTTTCTTCGGACAGAACAACTTTCAACGGTGGCGCATTATGTAAACCATGTTCTGCCAGATCATAGCCCTGTTTTTGAAACAGGTACTGGCGCGCAGCACCTAATGCACTGACATGTGCCATCGTGGTGCCGGAGACGAAACCAACGAATGCATCTGAGGGTAAATTCAAAAGCGCCAATACCCAGCGCCCGGCAATTTTTTCTAATTTATGAGCAATGGGAGAGGAAGACTCCATCAGCGCTATTTGATCCCAGACACTGGTAATGATATTGGCTCCCATCGCAGCCGGTGTTGAGCCGCCGACAACCAGCCCGAAATAGCGCCCACCCGTGCTGGCAACGGTTGCTGGTGAGCCGTATTTTTGAAGTTGGGCCAGCACTTCCTGACAATCAGTGCCATTCTGAGGTAATGGCCTGTCAAAATGTTGCAGGCCCAGTAAAGCATCAGAATCGGGATAGACACGTTGATTTCGAATTTCACTGACATATTGGTATGCGATTTTGCTGGCTGTTTTAACCGCAGCAAGAGAGGTTTCCCGAATCGGTTCTTCCATCAAAATATTTTCCCTGTTTATTATCATTTATGTAATTTATTCAATTGGATAGCTATCATTGATTCTATGGGAAGAGTGATGGCTGATCCAGAAGGGAAAATATTTGATGGTGGGTTGTTAGCCTTGATTGGCAGAATATCAGCCGGATGTCTGTTTCCGACAACTTGCCTGCAAGATACGCATGATGGTTTCGGCTCCGCTACGATTGGGATTGATGCGGATCATACGTTTCTCCAGCGTGGGATCGGTCTGGCGGAATGTGCCGGAAATTCGGTAAAAGAGGGGCGGAATTTCAAATTTTGACTCTGCCCCAACGGGATAAGGTAATGCGCCCAATGTATGCGCGATGTTCAGTACCGTATCCGCGATGGGTTCATGGAATTCGACTAAAACTACTTTGGACTGGGCATTGGCAATCATAGCCTGTTTTACCTGAGGTATTTCCCCCTGATTCAGCCGAAGCACTAATTCTTCATTTACTTCAGACTGTACTGCGTGCATGACCGGTGCAAATACCAGCCCACGTAGTGCTTCCATTGCCTGATAGCCCTGAATCTGACAACCGCCGGAGTACATGTTGTGACGCAGTTTCTCGATGATTGTCTGCTTACCGATAACTAAGCCTACTCCCTGTGGCCCAAGTAATTTAAAGCAGGAAAAAGTAGAAAGCGTTGCGCCATATTCACAGCCGATGTGGGGGACTTTCATGGCTGCGTAGTTGTCATCTACCAGTGAAGGAATGTGATGCTTGTTCAGGATGGAAATAACCTCTTTCAAAGAATAACGATCATCAATTTTCTGCCGTGTATGCTGGATAAGACAAGCTGTGGGTTTATGCTGTTGTATGGCAGTTTCAAGCTGCTTTGTGCAGTTGAAATCTGCATAAACGACATGAAGACCCATTTGTTCAATTGATGTTTTAGTCGTGGGATAAATCGGTGCGTCATGGACAAGTAATGTCTCACAAGGACGAAGTATTGCTCCCAGCCCGGCCCGCAAGGCACCGGTTCCGGCACCATTCACAAAAGCTGCCGCTTCTGCGTTAAAATATTCGGCGAGAACAGATTCAATACGGTGCGTCATTCTGGGTTGCTGGAGATCCGGGACTAAACCCAGATCTCCCTGTGAGAGAAAATCAGCACCGGGAAAGTGACGACAGATGATATCCACCAGCTTAAACTGCTGCTTCTGGGCCTGTGCCATCGTCATGCTTTGTAACGGTGCTGCTTTCATTCTCTCACTTTGTTCCTGTTAATTTATTCCGACTAAATAGAGTACGTTAGCAAGAATACCTACGGCAATGGTTGCGATCGGGCCGATTGCCATTTCAACCAAAGGACGTTTAGACGTGCGGTTAAGCAGATAAATCCCCGCAACAATCATAAAGCCCATACCCGGCAGAATGGCGTTGGAAGCGATCATACCACCAACCAACAGGGCGACTTCGAGCATTTTGGTGATCGCGGTACGAATATGGCCGCTACACGCTTTGACGCCGGGATATTTATCCAGCCAGATAGCAATTTTTGCCAGTAGTTGGATCTCGATAAACATCGTCAGGCCACCGGCGACAAAGGCCAGCCACGGATTGCTGGTTGCCAGACCTGCCACAAACACGAATTTCATCCCGTTGGGGCTGTAGACACCAGTAGCAATTGCCGTTGTACCGACCAGCGGGACAAACCCGATGGCACGTGCCAGCGCCACCAGCAGGGCACTCGTCTGCTCATCCTGAGCCATCAATTGCAGGGATACCGGCCCTTCAGCCAGCAGGCTGAAAGACATGGTCGCTGCACTTGCAGTCAGGCCACCACACAGGATTAGTAGCCATTTGTTTTTCTGAATACGTTCGATGCGGGTTGAGAACAGCCCGACTAACATTTCATTAGCGCCTTTTGGTGCTGCGGAGGATTGATTTGCGGATGGGGCATTATCCGGACGTTCACGCATGGCGAAGTAGAACATGGCAATCATCGACAGCAACAAAGCCGCACCATTCGGATCGACACTGACCGGCTTTTCGATTAGTCCTCCAAAACTGAGCGGGCCAGCGGCTTTCGTCGCTACATAGCCGACTAAAGCGGTGAGCATGACTAAAAGCCCTTTGCGGTAGCCATATTGATAGCCGACGACCATCGCAGGGAACAGAGCAAAGCAGGCGACAATCGGATCACCGACTTTTTTCAGGTCATCGGTGAAATTAACCGGCAGCATCGCAAACAGCTCAACAACGGAACGTAATCCGGCCAGTAAGGCAATGGCGTATAAGGCTCCAATGATACCGGAAGCCATGAATCCTCTGCGGCTGTTGGCACACCAGATACCAATCATATCGGTACCGAGCAACAGGCTGTGAACCAGCACGATAGGTGCTGTCAGCGAGAAGGGGATACCAAACCCGACGACCAGACCAATGCTCAGGGCAAAACTTGTTGCTGCCAGTGCCTTACGGCTCATTCGTCCTTCCAGATATTCAGGGAGCAGCGGACGCAGGCCATCATGGAAAACGGCGATACCACGGTTTGCCATCATGGCGGCAATCGCACCAATTGAAGCCAGTAATCCCGCTTTAAAAGGATCGACTTCCATCAGTCTCATCAGGAACTCATGAAAATGTTGCATGGCAGGCTCCTTATTGAGAAATGATCGTGTTAATGATCACCGGAAGAACAATGTCGATATCCTGCCCCGTAAAGCCAAATGCTTTTTTGCCTGTTTTTACATGAGCAATAATCTCATCGTCGGATAAGATTTTTCCCGGCATACCAATGGTTGCGCAGAGATCCAGACCGATAAGGGCAATCGCGATAGCCAGCGCCCCGCCGCCGCCCGTATTACAGGCACCAAAATAATAATCGGCATCGCCATTTTTAATCGCCATAGAGGCTTCAATGTCATTCATAATGACGACGGAGGCGGCTTTGTCTCCGGCCAGTTGCCGGATACATTCGGCAATTTTTTCTTTTTCTATTTGTCCACCAACGACAAATTTCATGCTGTTATCCCTCTCTTTCTTATTTTCTGTCGAATTATTGCTTAGTTATTTGGAAAAGCGGTGCCGGAAGAATTGGGCAGGGTTATCGCGTAACATTCGGTCTATCTGTGTTTGGGTAAAGCCGGCAGTCAGCAACATCGGAACGAATACCGTGAGTAAGTAATCGAAACCAATTCCTCCGTTGCTTTTCAGGTGAGAACGGCGGGTTATATCCTGAGAGAGCATGACTCTGTCGAGTAGCCCTCGGCTGGCAAGCACCCGTAACATTGCAATGCGCCCGCTGTCAGGATAGTAATTGTTTTTACCAATGGTATCGAATTGTACCCAGGCACCTTCTTCAAGCAGGGGAATAATCGTGTCCAGATTGTCTTTCAGATCACAATGACCAATCGCCACAGATTCAGGAGAAACACCAAATCCCTTGAGGAGCGCCAGTTGCTCACGTCCCATTGTACTTAAGGTGGTGTGGGTGGATATGGGGCATCCGGTAGCATGATGTGCGAGAGCGGCTGCGGCAAAGACCTTTTGCTCATCTTCGGTAATTTCCCCAAGGCTGGAGCCAATTTCGGCAATAATACCGGCTTTTAATGCCGTACCGTCAATGCCTGTCTCAATTTCAGTAATCATCTCTTCAGCAATGTCCTGAATGCTTAATGTGCTGAAATGAGCGGGGAAGAATGGCCGTTTGTAATAGCCTGTTGAGGCAATGATATTGATGTGGGTATCACGCACCAGATTCAGTAAAAAGGAGGCATTGCGCCCCATGTAACGGTTGGTCACCTCCACAATATTGCGCAGACCAAGCGCATGCAGATGGCGAAGTTCATCAACAATCAGTTCATACTGATCGAGACGACAGTCAAGGGTACCTTTGGCTTCGGACAGATCAATATGCAAGTGCTCATGAACATAGGTGTAGCCTGATGTATCAATCTTGGATGGGGAATACAGAGCGGAATGTATGGGTGTATTCCTGATCTTTTTCTGGCATTCCATAACTATTCCATAAATAAAGCATAACTATTCCGTAAAAATTATTTCCGTAAATAAATAGTCGCGCAGCATCATGCGGTAAATTGACTAGAGCGAAAATAACATTATTTGAGGGAAAGATAATATTAAATGTAATACCTATGTTGAGTAATTATTAAGAGTAACCGTTGTTTTTCCAGTTGCCCTGACTGTCATAAATGCCTTCAAGCTTTGGATTTCCTGACTGAATACCTGAGATCAGGGCGACATCACTGCGGGTGACGAAAATCTGAGTCCGGAAGCACATGATCACCGGGCTACCAATAGGGTGCAATCCATACAGAGAGAAGTGGTAATCAATACAGGGTTCACCTAACCGTAATATCCGTGCTGTTTTATATGAACTGTTGTGTTCTGGAAAAACCAGAGCATGCTTCATGTGGCTGCGTTGGTAGTAGCCTCCACCATAACAATAACTTTTGTCCTCATAGTGATGAGATATTTCCGTGACATAAGCCATCGCGATCTGTTCAGGCTCCCGGCCAATACTATTTGCAGGGATTGTTCCGGTCAGGGCATGACCCGGTTCTAAATGAGTCGCACCATATTTTGATAACAGGGGAATTGTGTTGCAGCTGGTTGCCGAGGGGGCATTGATTTGAGAGAGAGAAATGCCGCGTTGCTTGAGTTTATTTCGTGCTCTGATCAGCGTCTGCAAATTAACGGTCGGTAACGTGGTCTGATACTGAGAATTCCATGCCAGACAGGGAAAATGAGTCAGACCACATAGTTTAATACCCGCCATCTGTTTTAAAGCATCAATAGCCGAATCTAGTTCTTCAAAGAGGAAACCTGATTCCTGACAGGTAAAAGCCATATCGCGCTTAGCAAAGACTTTCAGCATGATGGGCTGGATACGCCCCAGCTTTTCGGCTGCATCTGATATGGCCTGAGCTTTCTCCAACGAAAATACAGTGATAATTTTAGGATCACACCGGAGCATGGTTTCTATCAAATGAGCGGGTGTCTGTACTAAGTGGCCAATGTGGCATAGAGGAATACCATGTTGACTCAGGCTGTAGGCTTCTTTGAAATCCACCGCAACCACACCGGGATAGCCAAGTTCAATCAGTTTCTTGGTCAGCCACGGATTGCGGCCAAACTGTTTGGTCATCAGGTAGAGTTCGATACCATATTGCTCTGCTGTTTGCAGTAAATGTTGACCATTCTTTAATACCTGATCGACATCAATGACGTAAGTATCTGGTAGGATCGTACCTTGTTGCCAAAGGTTTTTTGCTACTTCTATTAGTTCAGGATTCTGTTTTTTTAACGCATTAATAAACATAGGTTTCTCTTTGTAGCTGCAAAGCAGTACGTGTGTGCGAAAAATAAAAACGCTTGAAGTTTCTTAATCTTCATTTTTTTGAATATTTATGATGTGTAAAAATCAGTAACTTGTTGTTGCAAGTATTAAACCATATAAATTTATTAACAGATAGCCTTCCTCATTGGGGTGTAGGGTAAGAGTAAATTTTTCCAACAGGGAATGATGAATTTTGAGTAACCGCGAATAATTCCCGGATTGTTTTATTTTGTCCAGAATGTCTTTTTCTATAGGGGAAACAATCTCTCCACGACGTGATCGCATAAAAGCACTTGCCATGTGAGTAAGCGCCATTTCACCTTGTGGATGGCGGACTGGGATCAGCCAGAACTCCTCCAGAATATGCACGACATCAAGCATATTATCGTAGATATCCTGATCGATGACACCACCTTGCAACAGGATAGTTAGCCGTTGTTCTACCATCGCTTTTTGTTACACGTCAGATTTAATTGATTATGTTTGGTCTGAGTCTGTTTTTGGCTGAGACCTTATTTGGGGCTAATTAAGGTTCAGTAAATGGGTTCGATTATGCCTGATACCACGTTTTGCTGATGGGTTAGTAGTGCTTCTCTGTCAACCATGGTATGCAAGAGTTGCTGGATAGGGATATTATCCTTGCGGGCAAGGATAACCGCTTCGGAGGCTTTGATAAAACACTCACCGTCATCGGGAAGTTGGGTCATCAGGCCTTGTGCAATCAGCTCATGGCCTTGTCCAACGTTCCAGATAGCCGCATCAATGTGGCCTTTTATGATTTGATTCAGACATTCATGATAAGAGACCTCGACCAGTTCGATTTCTTTTCCTGCAAAATACTGCTTTGTCATTATTTTCTGGTCAGCTGAGGTGCTGTCTAACCCTACGCGGCGGATAGTTTCCATTTCCCCCTGGCGAAAGATTAACCGATGTCTGTCTGTGTAACTTTGGGTCCCTAGTGATAGCGCAATATATATATCTTTATTATCTGGATGCTGCTCTGCGGCGAGTCTTGATGTTACTGCTAAGTCATAGACGCCATTCAGTAAGCACTCAATGCGGATATCTGAGCCACGCATATGTGCAAAGTAAAAAGGAACACCTGCACACAATGCTTTTAAACCACTGGCCAGACCCTCATAGGCACGGGTATAGGGAAGGGGCATTGCGCAGACTACATTGCCGATATCGGCATATTCCAATAGTAATTTATGGTTAATCTGCGAGAGAAAGCTGCCATTCCTACCACGACGCTTAATTCCAACCGCCTGCGATTGCTCGAGAGATTTTAATGCTGCCTGCATTAAACCCACGGACAACCCACACTCTTTTGCCAGTAACTCTATGGTTTTCAGGCGATTGCCACATTGTTCTGAGAGGAGATAACGAGCCAGAAATGATTGCGCAATCCCCTCTTTTTTAATGAATGTTTGACTCATCATTACAAGTTTTTATCCATTCTTATTTATCTTCATAAATTTGAACATAAACCGCAACCAGCGAATTAAAGAAAAGGGAGTAATATCACAATTACAGAATAAATGAAAATTTAAAAAATGATAAAAACTAATATTATCAATATTTTGAAGATATATCATTATTTTGGCCTGAAGATATAAAAATAAGCATCATGGGAGAATATAGGGAAATAGCCTGATTCCTACCCTTATGTCTGCTGTATTTTTCTGTCTGTATGGTGATTTTTGCTACACTATTTGTCACAGTATGAAACAATTTGATGGTATTTTGTTCTTTACCTCAATATAGAGTCATCAACTAAACAGTTTTATCTTTTTTTATTTCATTACTATTAAATTTTATTCTATCCTGCTGCAATAAAAGACAGGGTAGTATATTTATCAGGCCAATTATTTATTTTTCATTGATATATCATGAGGTTATTTCTTATGAAAGTTATAGCAAATGATGTCCCAATTGAAATAGAAGATAGCGGTGAAGGAGCTAATGGTGAGAAGCGACCGGTTGTGTTGCTTATCATGGGTCTGGGAATGCAGCTTATTGACTGGCCTGATGACATAGTAAACCTGTTAGTTGCGGCCGGGTTTCGGGTAATTCGGCATGATAATCGTGATGCGGGGCTGAGCCAGAGATTTGATCATATCCCACAGCGCTCTTTATTGTGGCAGAAAATCCGGTTTCGTCTGGGCTTACCTGTTCGCGCTTCTTATAGTATGCAGGATATGGCTGATGATGCTCTGGGGGTGCTTGATGCGCTGAATATCCCTCAGGCCCATATTATCGGTGCTTCAATGGGAGGCATGATTGCCCAGAGACTGGTGGCAACCTACCCGGAGCGGGTAAAAAGTCTGGTGAGCATCATGAGTTCGAGTGGTGCTCAGGGGCTTCCTTTGCCAAAGCCGGAGGTAATGGCAGCGTTGTTATCTAAACCCACCGATACCCGTATAGAAGAGCTGGTGACCCATCAACTGAGAATTATCCAGCTTATTGCTTCTCCTTCTGAACCACTAAATATTGATGAACAGACTCAGCATCTGAGAATGGCTTTTAGTCGTGGCGGCTATTATCCCAAAAGTTTCATCCGGCAGATTTTGGCGATAATTGCAGATTCTGACCGGGCTGAGCTTTTGAGCCGGATTAGTTGCCCTGCACTGGTTGTACATGGTGAGGATGATCCTTTAATTCCGATGGCCTGTGGAGAAGATACCGCCAGACGTATTAGCGGGGCTAAGTTCTTACCAGTGCAGCAAATGGGGCACACTTTTCCACCATCGTTTATGCAGGCTATGACTGAGGAAATTATTCCGTTTCTGAATGATGTGGAAGAAACAGAATAAAATATACACTCTCTATGAGGAGAGGAGGGTCGAGTAAACCGATTGATCACCGGACATCTTTTGGCAAATTTGGTCCACTTGGTGTACCAGATATCGTATATGAAAAAATGAAATCATCACATCGGTCTTCCTTTCCTCCTGAATTGTCAATTAAAGTAGTTGCATCTATTGTCGATGAGATTGGACATATTATTCATGCTCAATGCGATAAATCAGAATCAAATATATTTTGGGAAAGTAAGGGATCAAGTTTTACTAACGATAGATATCAGGACGGGTTTCTTTCGTAACGGATAAGTGTTTAACCATCGTGATAGATTAATATAGGAGTTAATTATATGAATAAGAATGTAATATTTGTTTATGGAGAAGGTGATGCCCGTCGTGTACTTATATCATATTTAAGAAAAGAAAAACGGGATGATAATATTTATTTAACAATTGATGCTTTAAATAATGTATTAGGGATTACACGTCAAGATGGTGAAGAATTTCCAATGAGGTTACAATCGCTTATTAGCCGATCCTCTTATATAACTTCTGATATGTGTAAGCCATTATTTTTGCGTGATCCAAATCTGAGAAAATTCCCGGAAATTGCCGAGTACTTGTTGATATCGTGGGTGCATTTTTTATTTAAAAATACGGAAGAATTATCAATCTATCGCAGATTAGATAAACATATTAATTTAGAAAAAAATAGTAATGCAGGAATGAAAAAATATCTTACTGAAATGTTGAATAAAAATTCAATATTTAGCTTTAGTAAAGATAACAGGTTTTATAATGAAATAAATTTTGATAATGATAAAATGGAATCAATTAGTCGTTTTATGAGCCAGCATAGGGAAGGGAATAGACAGGGATATAAAAAAAGTGATAGTAATTTATTAAGTAAATTAGCAGAGATAGAGAGGAGTAAAAATAGAAATAATACTGAAGTTGAATATGGTGGTTTAAATTTACACACCAATAATTTGCTTTCGGTATCCCTTCAGACGAGAATGATTAGGAAGTTAGTTAAATTATCGTTGGAGTGGATTAAGATAGAATCAGAAAAACCAGATTCTCCTATTAGTGGATGGATATTTCTCATGGATTATTTGACTAATAATAATCGTTTATCTCAGCCAGAAAAAAGAAATAGAATTGATCTGGAAATTAATCGACCCAAACTGTGGAAAGAACAAAAAACATTTTCAAATGGCTCATTGTATAGCCCTATTACAGATTCAGAATACAGGCATGTTAAGAGAAAATTTCTTGGCGAAACGGGTACTACACAGATAGCTTCATCACAAAAAATTGGGAGTGAGTATGGGACGCAATCTGGTGTTTTTAATATTGAGTATTACCCAAGTGATATTTTTAAAAGGCAAAAATAATAATTCATCAAGTTAATCATATGTGTTTATATATAATATATCCTTCACCTTTTTTATGCTATTTGACTGAAAGTAAGTAAGTTTAGTCAATCAATTTGCAGTTAGAAGGTGAAGGAAGGAGTTTTTAGCGAGAAATTTCTTTAATCATAATATGCAGTGTGCTTTGCTGTTTAGTACTGGTGAATATAATATCCCTGTACCATTTCATCTCATTTTTTTCATAGAATTTTTTCGCCTGCTTGTTACTTTCCAGCACTTCCAGCCAAAGCCATTTTTGGCCTTGTTCTTGTCCTAATTTTTCAACATGGCCAAACATTTTCTGACCATAATTTTGCCCGGTCAGGTGTGGCAGCAGATAGAGTTTATGTAAATACAATCCTGTTAATTCACTATCCGGAATAGTTTTATTTACAACTATTTTTATAAATCCAATAGGACGGTTAGTCTCGGCAATAAACCATTTATGATTGGGGGTATTGAGCGAATTCGCTATGCTTTCTGGGGAACTTTCTTCGGCAATATATTCCTCTAACTCATCTTTATCTTTCCATAAATAAGAAAAATGAAAACGGTAACTTTCTTCAAGCATTTGGGATAGCAATAGAGTATCTTCTGTGACTGCTTGCTGGATTTTCAACATAAGTCATCTCTTCAATGAGTTATAATGGATTAAGTTATTACCAGATTAATGTTTCACCTGCTGGCCATTAGCCTATCACAGCGGTAAAAATGTACTATTCAAATAGCTCAGTAGAATCGAATGAAAATAAAGAAATTTTGATAGAACATATTGATGATTGATTTCGAAAATTTATGAGTTTTTCTGCGAGGATTCGAGCGGAAGGAAATAAAAAAACGGCGATAAAAAATTATCGCCGTTTTTAAGTATACGAGTTTGTCAGATTAAATCAGTTTTGTGATTATGCTGATTTAACGTTCTGAGCCAGCCAATCAGCAACGCGCTGTTTCTGCTCATCTGTCAGCCACATACCTAGTTTGGTACGGCGCCAGATCGCATCATCCAGCTGAGTAACCCACTCATGTTCGACCAGATAACGCAGTTCAGCTTCATACAGCCCATAACCGAAGAATTCACCTAAATCTGCCAGTTCTTTCGCATCACTCAGAATGATATTGCTGTTGCTGCCGTAAGTGCGGGAATAACGGCGTGCAATGCCTTCTGGCAACCAGTCATAACGCTGGCGAAGTAAACGGGCATATCCATCACGGTCTTGGCCTTCCAGCTCACCGCCGGGCAGTTTACCATTTTTCGTCCATGCCTGACCGGCGTTCGGATAATACTGTGCCAGTTTGTCCATCGCATGTTCTGCGAGTTTACGGTAAGTTGTCAGTTTGCCGCCGAAGACGGATAGCAATGGAGTCTGCCCCTGCTCATCCTGTACATCCAGTGTGTAGTCACGGGTGATGGCTTGTGGTGAATCTGATTCATCATCACACAGCGGACGTACACCAGAGTAAGTCCAAACGACATCAGTACGGTTAAGTTGTTTTTTGAAATGGTCGTTATAGACTTTCAGCAGATAATCGATCTCCTGATCGTCAATTTTAACGTCTTTTGGATCGCCTTTATATTCAACATCCGTTGTGCCGATGATGGAGAATTCATCATTCCACGGGATTACAAACACAATGCGGTTATCTTCGTTTTGCAGGATATAAGCCTGAGGTTCATCATGAACACGTGGGACAACGATGTGGCTGCCTTTGATAAGGCGAATACCATAAGGTGATTTCAGTTGCAGGCCATTATCAAAGAAATTCTTAACCCACGGGCCAGTTGCGTTAACCAGACCTTTTGCCCGCCATGTTTTGCTCTCACCAGTGACGAGATCTTTAGCTTCTACCATCCAGTGATCATTTTCACGCCACGCACGGGTGACCTGAGTACGAGTGCGGACTTCACCGCCATGTTTCTGTACTTCCTGCGCGTTCAATACGACCAGACGTGCATCATCAACCCAACAGTCAGAGTATTCAAAGCCACGGTTAATCGAGGATTTAAGCACTGAGTTAGCGCCGAATTTCAGCCCCTTACTGCTCGGTAAACTTACACGTTTACCCAAGTGATCATAAAGGAACAAGCCAATGCGGATCATCCAGGCCGGACGCAGGTGTGGCTGGTGTGGGAGGCGAAAACGCATTGGGAATGCAATGTGAGGTGCCAGTTTTAATAAGACTTCACGCTCAGCCAGTGCTTCACTGACCAGACGGAACTCGTAGTGTTCCAGATAGCGCAGGCCACCGTGGATCAGCTTAGAACTGGCTGATGAGGTCGCACTGGCTAAGTCCTGACCTTCTAACAGCAGGACTGACAGTCCACGGCCAGCAGCATCAGCCGCAATACCAGCGCCGTTAATTCCGCCGCCAATTACAATCAAGTCTTTGGTTTCCATTGCATACCCTCTGAAATGTTCGAAACAGTTCTTTAATGTTCGTTTTCGCTCAGTGATTGTAATCAAAATTTCATCAATCGCCAACCATTTACCAGAAAAAAACATATTTGCGTGATGCAGATAACAAATCGTTATCATATATCTAAGATTAATAAGGAAATTGTGAGAGGCAAATTTGAGTTTACTCGTTATTGCAGGGTCATGAAGGGAGAGGATTGAGATGATGACTGGGAGCAATTGACCGGGGGAGGAGGAATCCGCCTGTTTTCAGACGGATTCTAAATAGAATGTCTTCAATCTGAAGCCAGTTCTAACACGATTCTGGCTTAATACTGCTCTGACCTAACACAATTCCAGCTTAACACTATGCTGTTCAATGATTTTTTGCAGGCCGGAAGGTGGCTCTTTATCGGTAAACAGAAAATCAATCAGGTTCATATTACCGAGATTAACCATCGCGCTACGGCCAAATTTTGAATGGTCAGCAACCAGCATGACACAGCGGGAATTCTCAATAATTGCGCGTTTGGTGCGAACTTCATGGTAATCGAACTCTAACAGAGAGCCATCAGAGTCAATGCCACTGATACCGAGAATGCCGAAATCAAGGCGGAACTGGGAGATAAAATCCAGAGTGGCTTCGCCAATAATGCCACCATCGCGGGAGCGGACTTCCCCTCCGGCCAGAATCAGGCGGAAATCTTCCTTTCCCATCAGCAGGGTTGCGACGTTGAGATTATTGGTAACAATACGCAGATCCCGATGATTAAGTAAGGCGTGGGCGACGGCTTCTGGTGTGGTACCGATATCGATGAACAGGGTTGCGCCATTTGGGATTTGGGTAGCAACCTGCTGGGCAATGCGTGCTTTTTCATCTGACCACATAATCTTGCGGTCATGATAAGCTGTGTTGACAGAGCTGGAAGGTAAAGCTGCACCACCGTGATGACGCTGGATCTTATTTTTGTCGGCCAGTTCGTTCAAATCACGTCGGATTGTTTGTGGGCTGACATCAAAGTGTTCGACCAGTTCTTCAGTGCTGACATAGCCCTGAAGACGTACCAGCTCGATTATTGCATCATGTCGCTGAGTTTGCTTCAAAACATTCCCCTAATTTTACCTAAAATTATTATAATTAACTGATTTTAATTGGAATATTATTGATTCTTTTGTTTGCGTAAATTGTCCCATAATCCCATCAGTAACCCGATAATTAAGCCTGAAAAGTGGGCTGCATTAGCGATGTTAAGAGAAAATACATTGAAATAGCCAACAAATAACCAGATGACTGAAATTGCGATAAGCCCTCTGGGGGCACTGAGTCCTTTTTGGGGAGACATTTCTCCGCTCAGCCAAACATAGCTGATCAAAGCGTAAACTACACCGGAAAGCCCACCAAAATGCGATCCACTGAACAACGATTGTGCCCAGCCACTGAAAATGGCAGAAACTATTGTGATTTCAACAAGCTTTGCGGTATTGATGTTCCTTTCAACCTGACTAGCGAAATACCACCACAGCACCAGATTGAACAGAATGTGCAATAACGAAAAATGTAATAAAGCTGGGCTGAGCCAACGCCACAGTTCCAGATATTGCTCTTTGTTAGGCCACGCCAGCCAGCTCATAACCTCATTAACTCCAGCCAGCTGCATCCAAAAATAGACCAGAATACAGAGTGCAGAAATGGCGATAGTTAATGGGCCGGACTGGCCTTTCAGTGTATTCCAGTTCAGATTACTTTGGTATTTCAACGGCGTACTTGTTTTACCTGCCTGCCAGCTGGCAGCCTGATAGCGCTCATTGAGCGGATCTCGGGAAAACTGATTAAGCTCCTGTTGAACAGCGCTTAATTGTTTTTCATCTTCCAGCCACAATTCAACCACATGTGGTTCATTGGTCTGGCGGATGGTCAGGTGAATGCCCTGTGTCGCCATATAATCAATAAAGGCCTGAGCCAGTCTTGGATTATGGATTGAAGTTACATGGATCATTGTGCGTATTATTCACCTTAAATTAGGGTTATACCCGTCGTCTTTCGAGTTGCCTCTTTGTTGGCTGCGTTCACTCACCCCAGTCACATAGTTACCTATGCTCCTGAGGTTCATTCCCTTGCCGCCGCGATGCAACTCGAAATCCATAGGGTATAGAAGTACAGATGCTTATTACTCAGCATGAACGGCATGAGGATAATCTTTTTTCCATACTTCAAAACCGCCGTTAACACTGTATACGTTTTCAAAACCGATATTGATCAGATACTGTGCGGCTCCCTGACTGCTATGGCCGTGGTAGCACATCACCATAACCGGCTGATCAAAATCGGCCTCTTGCAGGAATTGATTGATAGTTTCATTGGTCAGATGAAATGCGCCTGTTACATGCCCGGCACGGAAACTCTGTGGATCACGGATATCCACCATCAGAGCACTTTTATCGAGCCAGTTCTGGTAGGCTTGTTCAGGGCTTATTGTTTGAAAATGTTCCATAAACACTCAGTTTTGTTTCTTAAAATTTCGTTTTAAGGTGTCAGTTTCTTAAAAATGTTCCTTTATGACTTTACTGCCTTCCCAATTCTGTCATTGGGAAGGCATGACTAAAGATATAAAGAACAAAAAATAACGGGCTAAAATCAGTAGTAAGAGTGTTCGCCACGCTGATGTTCTGTCAGGTCTTTAACGCCTTTCAGCTCAGGGAACATCTGTAACAGTTGTTTTTCGATCCCCTCTTTCAGAGTGACATCGACCATCGAACAACCGTTGCATCCACCACCAAATTGCAGGATGGCATAACCTTCATCTGTGATTTCCATCAGGCTGACACGGCCACCATGACCTGCGAGCTGTGGGTTAATCTGTGATTGTAGAGTATATTCAACGCGCTCAATCAGTGGCGCATCGTCAGCTACCTTGCGCATTTTTGCGTTTGGTGCTTTCAGGGTCAGCTGGGAGCCAAGCTGGTCAGTCACAAAATCGATAACCGCCTCTTCCAGAAAAGGCGCACTGATTTCATCAACATAGGCAGAAAGTTGGTCAAATTTCAATTCGGTGTCAGTGGCTTCAACAGCATCAGGTGGGCAATAAGAAACACCGCATTCTGCTGTCGGCGTTCCTGGATTAATGACAAAAACGCGGATTTGTGTACCGGGTTCTTGATTTGCCAGTAGCTTGGCAAAGTGCGCTTGCGCTGCTTCAGTAATATTAATCATGTCATTTGCTCAATAGTTGACTGTTATAGTTGGTTATAATACGCCCATTCATAAAGGAACTACAAGGTTCGGCATATTGCCCAGGTTTGAACGGAACGGGCACCAGCACGAATTAACAACTGTGTGGCTTCATGCAGAGTGGTTCCCGTGGTGATTACATCATCGAAAATGACGACATGTTGATCGGTAAAATCACCACGCAATTGAAAGGCATGCTTAAGATTGGTTTTCCTTTGGGCGGCAGATAAGCCCCGTTGTGTGAGTGTAGCACGTGTGCGTTGCAAAAGATTAGGCTGATATTGGCATCGCAACCAGCGTGCTAATGGCCTGATGATAAGCTCAACCTGATCAAACCCTCGTTGCCAGCGTTTTTGGCGGTGCAGAGGAATACCAAGTATGCAATCCGGCTTAATCCAGCGCCCTTCACGATAGCCCTGTAACCAGTGCAGAAGAAATATGCGCGCCAGAACTGCGGCGAGCTGGGGTGTACTATGATACTTATAGCGCCGGATAAGCTGGCTTAAGGGGGGAGCATAATCGGTAACAGCGATCATTTGTTGCCAGAGTGGTGGCTCCTTCAGGCAGCGGCCACAGGGTAAATCACGAGAACTGGCAGGCAGAGAGCAGCGTGGACAAACGTTCGCAAGCCGTTTCAGGTTTTGCCAGCAGATATGGCATATTCCATGATGAGCGAAATACAAACTTTGATGGCATAGCCAACAGTACCCAACCATTGTTAGCATGGTTTTTGTGAACATCGCTTTCTTCCTTGATAAGAAATTCCTGAGAGTAAATAAGGTGAGAATAACAATGGATAAGTTGTTTTGGCAGACTTTAGGCGAAGCTCCTCGTGATCTTGTGATGCTGCACGGATGGGGGTTGAACGCTGAGGTCTGGCGTTCAGTGGAAACACGATTAGCTTCGCATTTTCGTTTACATTTAGTGGACTTACCGGGGTATGGGCGCAGTCAGCCGTATCCGGCTATGACACTGAAAGAGATGGCTGATACGGTATGGCAACAGGCGCCAGAAAATGCCTTATGGCTGGGATGGTCGCTGGGAGGGCTCATTGCCAGCCAGATTGCGTTAGATCATCCTGATAAAGTGGCGGGTTTAATCACAGTCGCATCATCGCCAAAATTCAGTGAAGAGGGAGATTGGCCGGGGATCCAGCCTTCGGTTCTGAGTGCATTCAAACACCAGTTGAGTGAAGATTTTCAGAAGACGGTTGAGCGCTTTTTAGCATTGCAGACTTTGGGCACTGACAGCGCCCGTCAGGATGCGCGTTTATTGAAATCAGTGGTATTGAATCTGCCTATGCCGACAGTGGAGGTGCTCAATGCCGGGCTGGAAATTCTGCGTACTGATGATTTGAGAAGTGAGCTGGCGCAGCTTCAGCTGCCTTTCCTGCGTATCTATGGCTATCTTGATGGTTTGGTACCACGTAAGATTGCTGCCTTGCTTGATTGTGAATGGCCGCACACCCGTTCTGTGATTATGCGTCATGCGGCACATGCACCTTTTATTTCCCATCCGGATGAATTTGTCGATTTATTGATAGCGTTTGCGAACAGTGGGAGTGAAGCCGGGTAATTTCAGCTATTGACTACTAATTACCCATAACATGGCTGTTATGGGTAGTTGATATTTATCTGACAGGATAAACTTCGGTGACAATTTCCGGTGTATTGACGATGGTATCGAGTACAGGGCAGTTACTTTCTACAAACTGAACAAAATCGCGGATCTCTTGTTCGGTATTATCGGCTTTTATATGAAATTTTGATGTGATTTTTGAAAAGCCGATTTTGGCGTTTTTATTCTTACCGGTGAAACCGTCGGTATCCAACTCTCCTTCCACATTGACCTGAATATCAATCAGGTTGATTTTATGTTTGCGGGCAAAACTTTTGGTCACAATACACTGACAGGCACCAAAAGCAGAAAGCAGTGCTTCCACAGGGTTCATGGCTTCATTTGTTCCGCCCAGATTTTTGGGTTCATCCACATGAAAGGTAAAACCTCGTGATGAACATTTCATTTTGAGATGACCAGCAGACTCTATTGTTGCAGCAAATAACTCTTTAGGCATTTGAGTATATCCTCAGGTTATTAATCGTTATGACAGAACTGCATATGAAATAATCAGGAAGTGGTTTTTATTCTTTAATCTATCACGATGGTTAAAAGAATTACTGTGCTAATGTTAACGAATTAGACGCTGGTCGAATGTAAAGTCTAATTCCTCAACTGATTCAATGGATTTGGAAAATTTAGGGTGATTTGGATTGATAATGATATTGTTTTCGTAAGGTACGATACAAGAAGGAATGATAAGGGCAACATTTTCGGCAGCATTTAGCCAGTCACTACCTATATCCATTGTCGAAGTAGGGGCTGGGTCACTTCTCCAGTCATCGGGAAGATAACGATGATCTAAATAGTCCACATCGGTATCGGCTAATTCAATAGAAAATAGTTGATATTCTTCAAGCAGACTTTCTTTTGCTGTATGAACGTACAATTCTAATGTGGCAAGGGCGATAGAGCTGGAGGCATAAACGGCACCATATCCTTTATGATTCCAGCGTCCACCGAATCTTTTGGCACCATACCCCGTCCATGCTTCATTAGCATGAACGGATTTTACTAATCGGTAAAAAATCATGAAATGACCCCGTGTTCCAGCCGACCAATGAGGTCCATCACTTCAAGGGCGCCACTTTCTGTCGAGAGAAGAGAAATAGGAGCCACATGACCTAACCCCTTCACAGGCTCTTTAAGCCAATGGTAGGCAGCTTCTTTATCACCATTGAAGAAAGTGATGGTTGCATCAAATACGCGGACTAAACGGGCTATACGTTCACTTTCATCAGGTGAAAATGGGTGACCAGAACTTTTACGACGTGCAACATTACGTTCATTGATACCAGCAATGCGAAGGATATCAGCTTTAGATATCTTTGAGTCTCGGTGGATATTATCCAACACATCGAGTGGCAATCCGGCCTGTAATGTTTTAATCAGATCGCTTCCTCGGTTTGCCGGCAGGCCGACAGAGCGCCAGAGCGCTTTATTACCGGTTGTATTACTTGGTACGTAGATTCTCATAAATTATTCCCCAGGCAAGACAATTGTCATATTAGTTATATGACATTTGTCTTGCCTGGGCAAGTTGCTTAAAAATGTTTAGAAGAAAGGAAGAGGATTTATTGTTGAATTAATAAAATGTAATCAGCATTTTATCATCGCCAGCTGATATGACTTAACAGCACATCTCTGTGTTTCCGGGCACTGTTTACAGCCTCCACTCAGGCAGGAGGAAATGTCTACTTCCTCCAGTTTACCCATCGTCACCAATTGATTGAGCATGGCTTCTACGATGGGCAGTGGTGCTGAAAACTGATGGCTCAGTGATCTGGCATCGGTGCGCCCATGAAGGGCGACCGTATCGCGGATTTGCAGCAGACTAATCATGGCAACTCCTAGTGACAGCTACCGGAACAATCGCAGCTCCGGTCTCTGGTGCTATTGAATGTGATTGTGATTCTGCTGCGAGCACGGCGTAATCCGACAAAAACAGCGACATTGAACAAAATGACCGCCAGAATAGTGAGTAAGCTGTTTCGTGGATGTGCCGAAAAGGTTGCAGCCTGATAAAACAGTACAGCCAGAGAATAGGCTACGTTTAACCCCCATAAAATTGAGAATGTCATCCAGCCGCGGCTGGTTTCACGGGCAATGGCACCCATCACAGAAACACAGGGAACATACAGCAGAACAAAGATCAAATAGCTGTAGGCCGCAATAGGAGAACCAAATTTGGCACTCATCACTCCCATTGAACTGCTGTCCATGTTGCCGTCGCCTTTACTGGCTTCAATCGGGTTGGACAGAGCACTCAGGGTGAATGTCTCTTTCAGGCTGTCCCATGTTTCTGTTACTGAGCCTGTCAGTTCATCCAGCAGATTAAACTCATCCGGGTTGAATGGCTGTTTAGTGATGTTTTCTGCGGTATAAAGTGTATTCAGTGTTCCGACAACCACCTCTTTTGCCATCGCTCCGGTGATAAGCCCGACTGTTGCCTGCCAGTTATCAGAATGTACGCCGATAGGATGAAGGATCGGTGTAATGACTTTACTGACCGAGGCCAGCGCTGATTCATTGATATCGTCTACTGTCTTACCAGAGAAAGAAAAGCTATTGAGAGCCCCGATAAGCATACTGGCTGCGACAATCACTTTACCTGCACGGATCACAAATCCTTTCAGGCGTTGCCAGGTCTGGATTAATAACGTTTTAGCATGAGGAACATGATAGACCGGCAGCTCCATGACAAAGGGGGATGCCTCACCACGCATAATGGTGTATTTGAGTAGCAGACCCGTCAGGATGGCAACGACAATACCGAGGATATACAGAGAGAAGACAATGCTGGCACCATGTTTATTAAAGAACGCGGCGGCAAAAACGGCAAAAATCGCCAGACGTGCGCCACAAGACATAAATGGCGCCATCATAATGGTAATCAGCCTTTCACGCGGTGCATCCAGTGTTCTGGCACCCATCACGGAAGGAACATTACAGCCGAAGCCGACAATCAGTGGCACGAAGGATTTACCCGGTAATCCCAGAGACTGCATCAGCCTGTCCATCACAAATGCAGCTCTGGCCATATAGCCGGAGTCTTCAAGAAAAGAGAGAAACAGGTACATCATGCCGATCTGCGGAACCAATGGCAGCATGGTATTGATACCGCCTCCGATCCCTTGTGCAAGGAAAATGGTCAGCCAGCCGGGGAAGTGGAGGGTATAGCCGAGCCACTGCATACCATCAATGAAAATAGCAGAGGAAGCACCATCAAAAATGGGTTGTAAAGCACCACCGATATTAATCGCCAGCACGAACATGAGATACATGACAAACAGAAAGACAGGCACGCCTAGCCAGCGATTGAGAATAACTTTGTCTATCGCCTGAGTCAGTTTATTGGGTATTGCTGAGTCAACATCCGTGACTGTCAGACACAATTTATTGATTGCCTGATAACGGGCATCTGCAATGATGAGTTCAGGTTCTTCAATCTGTTCCTGTTGCAGGCGAAGTTTACTTTCAGCCAATTGTGCCTGCGTCAGTTCTGAACGCTCAAAGCTGTATATATCTCCTTCCAGTATTTGCAAGCTGAGCCAGCGACGCTGTTGCAGATTGAAGTTTCTGCTGATCAGGTCTGCAAGGTTGTTGGCTTCCTGCAATAAAGTATCGGGGTATTGCACCAACACGGGGCGTACAGGCTGGTGGTAGTGGTCAATGGCTTTTTTAAGCGTATCTATCCCTGTTGAGCGGGTAGAGACGAGCGGAATAACCGGGCAACCAAGATGCTGCTCCAGCGCTGCAATATCAATATTGATATGCTGGCTTTTGGCGATATCCAGCATATTCAGGGCAATAATGCAGGGAATACCAAGCTCAATGAGCTGTAATGAAAGGTAGAGATTACGTTCCAGATTCGAAGCGTCAACGACATTGATGAACATATCGGCTTCGCTGCTCAGTATATAGTGACAGGCAATTTGCTCGTCAATTGAGGTTTGCTCGGAAATGGTTGTGAGAGAATAGGTACCGGGAAGGTCGACAAGGTCTATTTGATGTTTTTGGGTGGAAAAATGCCCGGTTTTGCGTTCAACAGTGACCCCAGACCAGTTACCGACCCGTTGTCGGGAGCCTGTAAGTTGGTTGAATAAAGTGGTTTTCCCAGAGTTAGGGTTACCGATTAAACCTATAGTTAATTGTTTCATCATACTTTTTACTGATCAGGAATAGTGTGCATCATTGCATTCAGTCTCAGGACTGTACGGCATCTGGACTTCATTCATTCTGCTGGATGTACTGCTAATGTGAGGAGCGCTAAGTCTTTTTTACGGAGAATAAGGTTGACTCTGCGTGTTTCTATTTGAATGGGGTCTCCCAAAGGTGCAACTCGGATAACCTGAAAAGTAGAACCGGGTAACATCCCCAGAGACAATAATTTTTGCCTGTATGCGCGATTTATCTGTGGGAAGAATCCCAGAATTTTATAGCTTTGATTTGGAGTCAGTGACATATAACACTCCGTTAAAACTCAAAAGACAGTGATTATGAGAATGATTATCCTCAATAAAGCGAAATTCACAAGGAAAAAGTATATTAGTTATTTTGGATTAAAGCGCTAATGAGAATAATATGCAATACCAATATCATCTATTTATCACTGAATAATGACGGAATAAATTGATATTAATCAATTTAATGGTGATTTAATCAAAAATTAAAGTTATGTAAAGAATATCTGAAAGGAATTAATAACAAGCTCCAATAAGAAATGGAGCTTGTTATTATCTATTTTTCTATTAATTTTTCGGTGGATAAAGAAGATCATTTAATGATACTGAGACACGGGCATCATCCTGACGTTCACTCCAGCCTGTTGAGTCGTATACCCACCATGCTTCCACTTTTAATTCATAGAAGCGGCGCATTGCATTGCCATGATAGTCAGCAATCGGGCGGGATTTTTTCTTTCTGATATTCTCATCCGGGTAAGTTTTCAGGAAGAAGTAGTCATAGGTTTCCTGTAGTTCATCGTCGGGAACCTGACGGGCGTGGCCGATGAACTGAGAGCCAGCGAGTATCAGCGATGAATCAGGCGTGGTGATACTGCTGTATATGGTACCGCTGACCCGAGGGTTGATAAGTAGTTCCTGAGAATGGCGGGTATCCTGTTTTGAATACCAGATTAAACTTAATGGATTATATTTAGGAATATAAAAGAGTGTGGATGACCAAACTGATTCGGCATTCGGATCATGAGTGGCAAGGTTGAAGAATCTTATATTGCTGAGTAAGTCAAAACTGCTTTGGATATATTTATTCATAAATTATTCCTTAACAATTTGAGTTTATTATCTGTATTTATAGTTATTTAAACGACTTATGGTTACTATTAATAATAGTGATTGAATTTTCGCAACAGATTATATTAAGTATTAATGAAGACAGGCAGTAATTTCTCCTATTTAAATTTATTAGATCGGCAATAAATTGCAGTGTGATGATGAAAATAGCATTGATTTATTAAGGTATTTTATTTTATATATGAAAATTAAAAACGATTTTCAGTGACGAATATATACAATGGACTTCAAAATACGTTGCAGACGATACAGCGACAATTTGAAAGATAAAGTGTATATATCTAACACATTTTATGCCTGACAGAACTGGCTTAATTAAGCCAGTTCTGAAAGTACACTACTGCAGGATATTAACGTTTTTTACCAAAAGCGGCTGCCAGAGCATCACTCATGGCACTGTTAGTTAATTGTGCGGAACCGGATGAACGGAAATTCTGGCGGCCTTTGCCATTTCGGTTACGTTCATTGCCATTACGTTCCTGGCGGTTATTTCCCTGAGAGTTATTACGGCGGGCCGGAGCTTCTCCCGGCTGCTCATCAAGGCGCATTGTCAGGGCAATACGTTTGCGGTTCAGGTCAACATCCATCACCTTCACTTTCACGATATCGCCCGTTTTCACTACTGTGTGTGGATCTTCCACGAATCGATCGGAAAGGGAAGAAATATGTACCAGTCCATCCTGATGTACACCGATATCAACAAACGCACCGAAGTTGGTGACATTAGTGACAGTGCCTTCCAGAATCATACCTGCACGCAGGTCATTCATGGTTTCCACACCGTCGGCAAACGTGGCAGTCTTGAACTCAGGGCGAGGATCGCGACCCGGTTTTTCCAGTTCTTTCAGAATATCGGTGACCGTCGGGATACCGAATTTTGCCGTGGTAAAATCCTGAGCTTTCAAATCGCGTAAAGCCGCTGGGTTACCCATCAGTTCCGGTAAAGTCTGCTCTGTTGTAGCCAGAATTTTTTCAACGACCGGGTAGGATTCTGGATGGACGGTAGAAGCATCCAGCGGGTTATCACCCTGATTAATCCGTAAGAAGCCCGCACATTGCAGGAACGCTTTTGGCCCGAGGCGGCGAACTTTCAGCAGCTCTTCACGGTTATTGAAACGACCGTTTTCATCACGCCAAGTGACGATATTCTGGGCGACAGAGCGGCTCAGACCTGCAACTCGGGTCAGCAGAGAAACAGATGCAGTATTAAGATCAACACCGACACTGTTTACACAGTCCTCAACCACGGTATCCAGTTTTTTGGCAAGCTGAGTCTGGCTGACATCGTGCTGGTACTGACCAACACCGATGGATTTTGGTTCGATTTTAACCAGTTCCGCCAGTGGATCCTGAAGACGACGGGCAATAGAAACCGCTCCACGCAGTGAAACGTCCAGATCAGGGAATTCCTGAGCTGCCAGTTCTGAAGCAGAATAAACAGATGCACCAGCTTCACTGACAATGACTTTCTGTGCGGTGACAGCAGGATACTGTTTCTGAACGTTGGCAAAGAAGCGTTCTGTTTCACGGGATGCAGTGCCATTACCAATAGCGACCAGCTCAACATTATGTTTGGTGCACAGCGCTGCAACCGCTGCGGCTGCTTTGTTTTCCTGACCAGTGTGCGGGTAGATGGTATCTGTAGCCAGTAATTTACCGGTTGAGTCCACGACAGCAACTTTCACCCCTGTTCTCAGACCCGGATCCAGACCCATTGTGGAACGCATACCCGCAGGAGCTGCCATCATCAGGTCATTCAGGTTACGGGCGAAGACGTTGATCGCTTCATTTTCTGCTTTTTCGCGCAGCGTACCCATCAACTCTGTTTCCATATGCAGCAGAACTTTGATCCGCCATGTCCAGTTCACGACAGCCTTGCGCCAGCTATCAGCCGGTGCGCTGTTCAGACGCAGGTTCAGGTGGTCAGTGATAATCTGCTCGCAGTAACTTTCTTTAGGGGCTTCTTCAAACTGGGGATCGGCATTCAGGGACAGTTGCAGGATGCCTTCATTGCGTCCGCGGAACATCGCAAGAGCGCGGTGCGAGGGAACAGAGGAGATAGCTTCATGATGATCGAAGTAATCGCTGAACTTAGCGCCTTCTTCCTCTTTACCTTCAACGACTTTGGCAGTCAGGTGGGCATTTTTCCACAGGTACTCACGTACTTTCACCAACAGAGACGCATCTTCAGAAAAACGCTCCATCAATATATAGCGAGCGCCATCCAGGGCGGCCTTGGTGTCTGTAACACCGTTGTCAGCATTAACGTAAGCGGCAGCGGCAGATTCCGGTTCTTGCTGCGGGTCTTGCCATAACAGGTCTGCCAGTGGCTCCAGCCCGGCTTCAATCGCGATTTGCCCACGGGTACGGCGCTTAGGTTTATAAGGAAGGTAGAGGTCTTCCAGTTCGGTTTTGCTGAGCGTGCTATTGATGACTTCAGCCAGTTCACTCGTCAGTTTACCCTGCTCTTCGATAGATTTCAGGATAGTCTGGCGGCGGTCTGACAGCTCGCGCAGATAGCCAAGACGGCTTTCAAGCTGGCGAAGCTGGGTGTCATCAAGACCTCCGGTAGCTTCTTTACGGTAACGGGCAACAAAGGGAACGGTGTTTCCTTCATCAAGTAAAGTAATAGCAGCCAGAACTTGTTGGGGCTGAGCCTGTAACTCACCGGCAATAATTCGACTTAAAGATTCATTCATAGTCTATTTTCTTCAACTTTCTCTGCGCCTGTAGATATCAGCAGATATCCGCAGACAGGGCCAGATTCATCATTTAACTGGATGCTGGCAGGGTTCAAACTTGGCTCCATTATATACGTACAGAGCGCAATAATTTCCAGTTTCTATATTTCGTCTTTCAAGTGGCTTCTTTGTTGGCTGCGCCGCATCTTGAAATCCATTGTGTATATGCCTTCTATCTTTCTTTCGGTTGTCCGTTTTGTTGCAAGGACTGAATCATCGCAGTGACTGATTATTTTCTGCTGTGATGCGACTCGGAATTTAACAGGTATAGCATAATATTTCTGTCATGTTGCGATGGAACTCATCGAATATCTGCCCGGTTAAGATATAGTACTGCGCCATTAATCATATTTTCTCAAGTGAGTTTTTCATGGGCAAAAGTAACTATATTACCCGAGAGGGCTGGCAGGCGCTTGATCAGGAACTGAAATACCTTTGGAAAACTGAGCGCCCACAAGTTACTCAGGCTGTCTCTGATGCGGCTGCATTAGGAGATCGTTCAGAAAACGCAGAATATATTTATGGTAAAAAAAGGTTAAGGGAAATTGACCGTCGCGTGCGTTTTTTATCTAAGAGACTGGATGTCTTGCAAATTGTAGACCCTGATCCGCGACAGGAAGGAAAAGTTTTTTTTGGGGCATGGGTTAAAGTCGAAAACGAAAAAGCCGAAGAATATATTTTCCGTCTGGTGGGGCCGGATGAGTTTGATCCGGCCAAAAAATGGATTTCCATTGATTCGCCGGTGGCAAGAGCGCTACTTGGCAAGCGGGTTGATGATGAAGTGACTGTAATGACGCCGAATGGTCTGGCGGTTTACTGGATTTTGGAAATCAGTTATCAGCCACCGGAAATATAAAAACAGTAGGTGTAAATCAGGGAGCAAGGAAAACAGGGATGAAAAACAGAAACATAAGTAATTATTGCCAATATTGCAAATATTCTTAAAATACATGGCGTTAGTGTTATTTTAAGGCATGGATTTTCTGTAAGAATAATGGATATTGCGGGCATGGAGCATCTTGGGAGCTGACACATGCAAGAGAGTTATAAAATACTTGTTGTTGATGATGATATGCGTTTGCGCGTATTGCTGGAACGCTACTTATCGGAGCAGGGTTTTCAAGTTCGTTGTGTTGCAAATGCAGAGCAGATGGACCGCTTATTGACCAGAGAATCTATTCGATTGATTGTACTGGATTTAATGTTACCGGGAGAAGATGGGCTTTCAATCTGCCGCAGATTAAGGAGTCAGAATAACCCGATCCCTGTCATTATGATATCTGCGAAAGGGGAAGAAGTTGACCGGATTGTCGGTCTGGAAATCGGAGCGGATGATTATCTGGCAAAGCCCTTTAATCCACGGGAATTACTGGCACGTATCCGAGCAGTGTTGCGCAGGCACTCTAATGAATTATCCGGCGCACAGACACCGGATAATGCCGTCGTAACGTTTGGTAAATTTAAACTGGATCTCGGGACGCGAGAAATGTTCCATAAAGATGAACAACTAGCCCTGACCAGTGGTGAATTTTCTGTACTGAAAGCACTGGTGTCTCATCCCCGTGAACCGTTATCGCGGGATAAGCTGATGAGTCTGGCCCGGGGCAGGGAATACGGTGCGACGGAACGTTCTATTGATGTGCAGGTTTCCCGTCTGCGCCGTCTGCTTGAAGAAGATCCGGCACATCCCCGCTATATCCAGACCGTTTGGGGATTGGGATATGTTTTCGTTCCTGACGGTAATCAAGCATAAATAGTAATAAGGTACCTGATAAGGAATAAGTGGAAGTACGTTATGAAAAAGTTCAGGCTCTCACTGCATCATAAATTATCCCGTGCTCTGGTCTGGGCACTGGCAATGCCGTTGAGCAGCCTGATGATCAGTTATCTGTCTGCCACTATGCTGGCAAGGCGGGAAGGCATCTCATTTATTGCCGTATTCCCGTATATCCTGATCAGTACACTATTGTCAGTACTCCTCGTTGCCGCAATGTGCTGGTTTTACCTTCAGGCACAAAGGCGTCCTTTGGCAGCCATACAGCAGGCAATCATCAGGACAGGAAAAGGCAAAATTATTGCACCATTACCTGAATCGGGAACATCTGGCACCCGGTCGGTTATCCGTGCTTTTAACCAAATGTCGGTGGCGCTTAAGTCGCTGGAGAATGATCGGGCTATTTTTATAGCGGGTCTCAGCCATGATTTACGTACTCCGCTGACACGGATACGGCTGGCGATGGAGCTGATTGACGGGAAAAATGATTTCCTTTGTGAGTCCGTGAATCATGATATTGAAGAGTGTAATGCAATCATTAGCCAGTTCATCGATTATCAGCGGGCCGGGCAGGATACGGCAAAAGTTCGTTGTGAATTAAATCAGCTCATTGAGGAAGTGATGAGGGCAGAAAAAGCGGCGATTGCAGATAACCTGTCTGTTATTCCGGTTTTCATTATGGCCGACCCTCTGTCAGTGAAGCGTGTACTGGCGAATATGCTCACTAACGCTCAGCGTTATGGTAATGGATGGATCGGCATCAGCAGTGGAAAAACTGAAAAATTCGGCTGGTTTCAGGTGGAAGATGATGGCGCTGGTATCACAAAGGAAGACATTGATATTTTGTTCCAGCCTTTCAGGCAGGGAAAAGCGCATAGTATGAATAACCGCCATAATCACAGTGGCGTTGGGCTGGGGCTTGCCATTATCAGCCGTATCATCGACATGCATGACGGATACCTTGATGTGGGCAGAAGTGAAAGGGGGGGGGTATCCATTCGCGCTTATATCCCACTGGCGGCTGATTCCTAGATTCCTCATTCTGAACCGCTGTCATAAAAATGTCATAATTCGTACATTTTGCTGTCATCAAAGTGACTTATTTTTCCCTCCAGAATCATCTTTTTATACTCAATAAACTTCAAGTTACAAAGGGTAAGTATGAGGCGAGTTCTTATATCTTCCCGCATCGCGGGAGATATAACACGCATCTTGAAGTTGAATTGGTATAAAACCAAACTACTACTAACAGTTGTTTTTGATGAATGATGTGTCTCTTAGCGGAGGATGTATGAAACCAATGCGTCTCACTGTAGCAGGTATGATGGCAGCAGCATCAGCTATGGTATCTGTCTCTTCATTTTCAGCAACCAGCCTGACAGGAGCCGGAGCAACCTTTCCGGCACCGATATATACCCAATGGGCTGATTCCTATCAAAAAGAAACCGGCAACAAAATCAATTATCAGGGAATTGGTTCTTCGGGGGGCGTAAAACAGATCATAGCTGGCACGGTTGATTTTGGTGCTTCAGATGCACCACTCACCGATGAAAAACTGGCATCTGAGGGTTTATTCCAGTTTCCTACTGTGATCGGTGGCATTGTGTTGGCGGTGAACCTTCCGAATATCAAATCGGGCCAACTGGTGCTGGATGGAAAAACGCTGGGAGATATCTATCTCGGCACCATTAAAAAATGGAATGATCCCGCCATTGCGAAACTAAATCCGAATCTTAAACTGCCTGATCAGGACATTGCCGTTATTCGCCGTGCGGATGGCTCTGGTACTTCATTTGTCTTTACCAGTTACCTATCCAAAGTGAATAGTGACTGGAAAACAAAAGTCGGCGCCGGTTCTACAGTGAAATGGCCGACTGGGCTGGGAGGTAAGGGCAACGATGGTATTGCCGCATTTGTTCAGCGTTTACCCGGCTCCATTGGCTATGTTGAATATGCCTATGCGAAACAGAATAACCTTGCTTATACCGGGTTGATTACCGCTGACGGAAAGACAGTTGTTCCTACTGAGGCCAATTTCAGTGCGGCGGCAAAAGGCGCTGACTGGAGTAAAAGTTTCGCGCAGGATCTGACGAATCAACCGGGCGAGAATGCTTGGCCAATCACTTCAACAACATTCATCCTGATCCACAAACAGCAGAAAAATGGCGCAAATGGTGCAGAGGTTCTGAAGTTCTTCGACTGGGCTTATGAAAAAGGAGGCCGACAGGCGAAAGAGCTGGATTATGCCGTGTTGCCGCAGGATGTTATCAAACAGGTACGCGCAGCATGGAAAAGCAATATAAAGGATGAGCATGGCAACGCTCTGTACTAGCTCTTTATCGGGTGGAAACTGATAACTCTACCCAATGGATTTCAAGTTGCATCGCGGCGGCCAGGGAGCGAATCCTCGGGAGCATAGATAGCTATGTGACCGGGGTGAGTGAGTGCAGCCAACAAAGAGGCAACTTGAAAGACGAAGGGTATCAAATGGGAATTGAACGCATGGCAGAACATAAAGCCGATGACCAAACCAGTTTGCAAAAAGCTCCGGGCAGGTATGGCGATATCATTTTCAGTGTACTGGTCAGGTTGGCTGCGTTGATGACGCTATTCCTGCTGGGAGGGATCATCATTTCGTTGTTTGTTGCTTCCTGGCCGAGTATGCAGCAGTTTGGAATAGCTTTCCTGTGGCAGAAAGACTGGGATGCGCCGGCAGAGATCTTTGGTGCACTGGTACCGATTTACGGCACATTAGTCACCTCGCTCATTGCCCTGATTATTGCCGTTCCGGTTAGTTTTGGTATCGCTCTGTTTTTGACAGAACTGGCACCAAACTGGCTGAAACGGCCACTTGGTGTGGCAATTGAGTTACTGGCGGCCATTCCCAGTATTGTTTATGGCATGTGGGGGCTGTTCGTGTTTGCTCCGCTTTTTGCCACCTATTTTCAGCAGCCTGTCGGTGCAGTGTTGTCGGGCATTCCCATTGTAGGGGAACTGTTTTCCGGCCCGGCCTTCGGTATCGGTATTCTGGCTGCGGGGATCATTCTTGCCATTATGATTATTCCCTATATTGCTTCTGTGATGCGTGATGTCTTTGAACAGACTCCGGTCATGATGAAAGAGTCGGCTTACGGCGTTGGCTGCACAACATGGGAAGTGATCTGGCATATCGTTCTGCCTTACACCAAAAATGGTGTCATCGGCGGCGTTATGTTGGGGCTGGGGCGGGCATTAGGGGAAACGATGGCAGTGACTTTCATTATCGGTAATACCTACCAGTTGGATAGTTTTTCGCTCTATATGCCGGGAAACAGTATCACCTCTGCGCTGGCAAACGAATTTGCCGAAGCTGAGCCGGGCCTGCATACTTCTGCTCTGATGGAGCTGGGGCTGATTTTATTTGTGATCACTTTTATTGTTCTCGCGTTGTCAAAACTGATGATTATGCGTCTGTCCAGAAATGAGGGGCGCTAAATAAAATGGCGATTACTGATAAACGAACAAATGGTAGTGTTGGCTCAGAAAGCCATGCCAGCCGCAACCGAAGGCAAGTTTGGCGGCGTCAGAAAAACCGTCTAGCCCTGTTTCTGTCTATGGCAACAATGGCTTTTGGTCTGTTCTGGCTGGTCTGGATTTTAATTTCTACAATCACCAAAGGCATTGATGGCATGTCTGTGGCGTTATTCACTGAAATGACACCACCACCTAACAGTGAGGGAGGCGGGCTGGCAAACGCTATCGTCGGCAGTGGGCTCCTGATTTTC
Source organism: Xenorhabdus sp. KJ12.1 (assembly GCF_963876495.1). NCBI lineage: Bacteria > Pseudomonadati > Pseudomonadota > Gammaproteobacteria > Enterobacterales > Morganellaceae > Xenorhabdus > Xenorhabdus sp. KJ12.1. The sequence goes on along the minus strand of NZ_CAWNQH010000138.1, from coordinate 120,396 downwards.
TGGGCAACGGTGTTTGGCACACCTTTAGGGATTATGGCGGGGATCTATCTGGCTGAATATGGCCGTCGCTCTTTGTTGGCTGAAATGGTTCGCTTTATTAACGATATCCTGCTTTCGGCCCCCTCTATTGTGGTTGGGCTATTTGTCTACACCATAGTGGTCATGAAGATGCAGCATTTCTCCGGTTGGGCAGGGATTATTGCACTGGCTTTGTTACAAATTCCCATTGTCATCCGCACAACGGAAAATATGCTGAAACTGGTGCCGAATAACTTACGTGAAGCCGCTTATGCACTGGGAACACCGAAATGGAAAATGATCACCGCTATCACGTTAAAAGCCTCCATATCCGGCATTATTACCGGCGTCCTGCTGGCTATTGCCCGTATTGCCGGTGAAACTGCTCCTTTGTTGTTTACTTCCCTTTCTAACCAATTCTGGAGCACAGACCTCAGCCAACCCATTGCTAACCTGCCTGTCACCATTTTCAAATTTGCCATGAGTCCATTTTCGGACTGGCAGCAGCTGGCATGGGCCGGCGTTTTGCTGATTACCCTGTGTGTATTGTTGATTAATATTTTGGCTCGGGTTTTGTTTGCCAAAAAGAAATTTGCCGGTAAAAAATTCTGAAACTGAAGAGAGAAGCTGTTGATGAATAAGGTTAATAATGATGTGGCAGGGAGTAAGATTCAGGTGCGTGATCTGAACTTCTATTATGGCAAATTTCATGCCCTGAAAAATGTGACGTTAGATATTGCACAGAATAAAGTGACCGCTTTTATTGGCCCTTCAGGGTGTGGCAAGTCAACATTGCTGCGCACCTTTAATAAAATGTATGAATTGTACGGAGAACAGAAAGCAGAAGGTGAGATCCTGCTTGATGGGACAAATATTCTGGCCGATAAACAGGATATAGCTTTACTGCGGGCTAAGGTGGGAATGGTTTTCCAGAAACCGACACCTTTTCCGATGTCGATTTACGACAATATTGCGTTTGGAATACGTTTGTTTGAAAAACTTCCAAGAGCTGAAATGGATGAACGGGTGCGATGGGCACTGACGAAAGCGGCATTGTGGAACGAAACAAAAGATAAACTGCATCAGAGCGGTTATAGCCTGTCAGGAGGCCAGCAGCAGCGTTTGTGTATTGCCCGTGGTATTGCCATTCGTCCGGAAGTTTTGTTGCTGGATGAACCTTGCTCGGCCCTCGACCCGATTTCTACGGGGCGTATTGAAGAGCTTATTAGTGAACTGAAAGCGGAATATACCGTTGTGATCGTGACTCATAATATGCAGCAGGCAGCACGTTGTTCTGATTATACGGCTTTTATGTACTTGGGTGAGCTGATTGAATTCAGTGACACTGATATTTTGTTCACCACACCCAAAATGAAGCAGACCGAAGATTACATTACCGGTCGTTACGGTTGATACAGGCAGAAATGGGGTAGCTAAAGATGGACAATCTGAATTTCGGCAGGCATATCTCAGGCCAGTTCAACGCTGAACTGGAACATATCCGTACTGAACTTATGGCGATGGGCGGATTAGTGGAGGAGCAGCTTAGCAAAGCGATTCTGGCGATGCACAATCAGGATAGAGAGCTGGCTCAGCAGGTCATTGAAGACGATGAAAAAGTGAATATGATGGAAGTGGCAATAGATGAAGCCTGTGTTCGAATTATTGCCAAGCGTCAGCCGACGGCCAGTGATCTGCGCCTGATTATGGTTATCTCAAAAACCATTGCGGAGCTTGAGCGCATTGGTGATGGAGCGAATAAAATCTGTCAGACCGCGCTGGAGCGGTTTTCTCAGCAGCATCAACCGTTGCTGGTCAGTCTGGAATCTTTGGGCTGGCATACCATCCGAATGCTGCATGATGTACTGGACGCCTTTGCTCGCATGGATTTGGCTGAAGCCATTCGTATCTATCGTGAAGACAAAAAAGTGGATCAGGAATATGAAGGCATTGTCCGTCAGTTAATGACCTATATGATGGAAGATCCGCGTACTATCCCAAGTATTATGACCGCACTCTTCTGTGCCCGCTCTATTGAGCGTATCGGCGATCGCTGTCAGAACATTTGTGAGTTTATTTTCTATTACGTAAAGGGGCAGGATTTTCGTCATATTGGTGGCGATAAACTGGAAGAGCTGCTGACAAAAGGTGAGTAATTTTTATTCCAAAATAATATAAATATAGTATTTTATATTATTTCATGTGCTATGCCGAAATTGATAGCTTTTGTTAAACAATGAACAATTATTGATAACAGGGGTGTCCAATGAAATACCGCAATCAATCTCGGCGTAATCAATCCCGAATAGCACTGACTGCATTACTGACCGGTCTGGTATTGGCTTCAGGTGTCGCTAAGGCAGATAAACTTGATGATATAAAAAAAGCAGGCACAGTTCGTATTGCGGTATTTGATAGTAATCCGCCTTTTGGTTTTATCGATCCTCAAACAAAAAAACTGGCAGGTTATGATGTTGATATCGCCAATGCCATTGCCAACGATCTGGGTGTAAAACTGGAACTGCGCCCGACCAATCCCGCTAACCGTATTCCACTCCTTTCATCCAAAAAAATTGATTTAATTGCCGCGAACTTCACGATTACCGATGAACGCGCAAAACAGGTGGATTTCTCCATTCCTTATTTTGCTACGGGGCAAAAATTTATTGCACGTAAAGGCGTTCTGACTAACCCGGACGATATCGCTAAACTGCGTATCGGCGCAGATAAAGGGACAGTACAGGAAATTACGTTGCGTGAACGTTATCCAACGACCAAAGTTATCTCTTATGACGATACTCCGCTGGCATTTGCTGCATTGAGAAATGGTAATGTTCAGGCGATCACGCAGGATGATGCCAAATTAGTTGGCCTGCTGGCCAATGTGCCTGAGGCGCAAAAAGCAGATTTTGAAATCTCTCCGTTCAGCATTACCCGTGAATATCAGGCAGTAGCGGCTTCAAAAGGAGAAGCCCGCTTGGTTGATTCCGTAAACCAGACATTACTGAAACTGGAAAAAGAAGGCGAAGCCGAAAAAATTTATAACCGCTGGTTTGGCCCTGAAACAAAATCGGCTCAGCCGCGTGGTGATTTCAGATTCGCTCCGTTAAACAATCAGGCAGAGTAATAGATAGCACCTGAAATGATAGCGAAAGCCAGCCCCGTCTTTGCACGGGGCTGCGCCGTTTGTTGATATACCCGTTGTCTTTCAGGTTGCCTTTTTGTTGGCTATGCTCACTCACCCCGGTCATATGGATGAGTTTCCTTGCCGCCGCGATGCAACTCGAAATCTATAGGGTATGGGGTGAATATTATTAATATGGTGAACGCGTTATGTTTGAGCAATTTCTCGGCGAGCACTTATTGGCTTCTGAATATCTGCAATGGCTCTGGCAAGGGTTCCTGATTACGTTGTGGATCTCTGCCTGTACTATTGTTTTTTCTACTTTATTAGGTTTTGTCATTGCGGCTGCACGGGACAGCCAAATTACGCCATTGCGTTGGCTGGTCACAGCCTATACCTCGGTATTCCGTAATACACCACTGCTGGTACAACTATTTTTCTGGTATTTCGCCTCCGGCCAGATTGTGCCTCAGGCCGCTATGATCTGGCTGAATACTTCCCATGAAATCACACTGGCAGGTTTAACACTGGAATGGCCTTCATTTGAATTTCTGGCGGGGTTTATCGGTCTGACGCTCTATTCAGCGCCTTTTATCGCCGAAGAGCTGAGAGCAGGCATGCAGGGGATTGGGCGTGGGCAAAAATATGCGGCTCAGGCTCTGGGCTTAACTGGCTGGCAGGCGATGCGCTATGTTGTGCTGCCACAAGCACTGAAAATTGCTATGCCGCCCCTGTTAGGGCAGTACATGACTATCGTTAAGAACTCATCATTAACGATGGCGATTGGTGTGGCTGAACTTTCCTATGCTTCCCGTCAGGTAGAAACACAATCCCTGAAAACATTTGAAGCGTTTGGTGTTGCGACAGTGCTTTACATTGCGATTATTGCGGTGATGGAAGGCTGGGGGCAGTGGCGTCAGCAGAGAATACTGGCGAGAGGGCATTGATATGGATTTTACTGTTATCGCTGAAAACTGGCGCTACCTACTGTTGGGCACATTTCCTGACGGGCCACTGGAAGGTGCCGCATTAACACTGATAATCAGCCTGATGGCCGGAGCAATTTCCATTGTTTTAGGAATTGTGGCAGGCGTTGCACTGGCGATGCTGCGTGGTTTCTGGGTAAACCTGCTGGCGGCGGTGTTGGGTTTTTTCCGTGCTATACCGGTTATTATGCTGATTTTCTGGACTTACTTTCTGTTGCCGGTGGTATTGGGAATGGAAATTCCCGAAATTACAACGGTTGTCTGCGCACTGGCTCTGATCACCTCTTCTTATCTGGCTCACGGTGTTAAAGCAGGTATTCTGGCAATCGGAGAAGGCCAATGGCGAGCAGGGTTGTCTTTGGGCTTTAATCGCTGGGAAGTGTTGTGGCATATCGTTTTACCACAGGCTTTGCGCATGATGGTGCCTTCGTTTATCAACCAGTGGATTGCATTAATCAAAGATACCTCATTGGCTTATATTGTCGGCGTGGCAGAATTGTCATTTCTGGCAACACAGGTTAATAACCGCAGTATGGTTTACCCGATGGAAGTCTTTTTATTTGTCGCATTAGTGTATTTCGTGATGTGTTTATCACTGGAATTGACAGCGAACTATGTGGCTCGTCGTTTCTCAGTAAGGCGAGAAAGAAAGGGATTTTTCACGTTTTGGTCTAAAAAGGAATTAACGATGGTTTCTAACGCTAATATTAAATGTTAGCCAGATATTTGGCTTGTTTCACCTGTCAACTCTCCGCGATTGAAGTGGGGAGTTATTATCTCTATTATGTTTTGAGTTTAATAAAAATACCCTGAAAGGGAAGTTATTTGAATTTGAGAATATAGTATGAGTATAAAAAGTATATTAGTTAACAGTCAATTTAAAAAATTTTTAGAGTTGCATGGGAAAATAGATGAAAAGGTTAAGCATGGTGCCCCATCATTATTGGATGAGCCGGAGCTTATTAATCTAAAAAAAGAAGTATCTATTGCATCCTATTCAGGAGAAAGTTTACTACAGGCATTATTTCCAATATTGATAATTTTTTCCTATATAATACTGGTTGTTGTATTTTATGGATTCTATTTTGATTCAGATGTTACTGGTTTCCAACGTTCTGCTAATATATTTATTATTTCCTCTACTTCGGCTTTAACCCTATACGCATATAAAGGCCATCTCTTAGCTTTAAAGACATTGAATGTGCTGAATACATTAGGTATTGTTTTTGCAATATTTATATTCATGCTTGATTATTTTGTCTATTATATGCATCACGAGTGGCATTTGTTAATAATAGTGGTTTTTAACTTTTTCACTAATCGAGTTATTATTAATAGCCACCATTTTTCTCATAGTATGAAGGAAAACTTATGGTATAAGATAAATAATGATCTCCTGCAAAATAAGATAAATAAATCAATAGAAAAAAAAGAAATTGAATCTGATGTTAATAATAAAAAAAGGAGTGTGTTAAAAATAATTTGGCAATATTGCATGTTAAATGAAAATATAAGAAAAACCTTTCAAGAAATTAATGTGCTAAATCAGAGGGTAAAAAATAATGACAAGAATTTGCTGAATGATAACAAGTTAAGTAAATATAATGGGTTGTTATTGTTCAGTATAAATAAAAAAGTATTGATAAAAACAGTGTTATCTATGATTTTATTGGTTAAGGCTTATGTAATGACAGCATTTATATTGCTATCTAGTCTGGATAACAAAAATGATCTTCCTATTTTGTTTTTTATTATCGCATTAGTGTTAATATTTTCTTCTTTCTCTGTTTTACTAACGCACAAAGGCGTTGTTTTTGGTTTTAAGATGCTGATTTCTACACATTATCTCTTTTTTGTATTATTTTTACTATTATTGGGGTTGAAGTTTATTGTGGGAATAATAGAATATAGAAATATTTCTTTATATATTATAGTAATAGATTTTTTACTGGCATTTTTTATGTTAAATACTCGAAACTATAACTATTCTCTCAGAGAACTACATTATTTTTTGGCATGGCATCGGATGATTATGAAATTATAGTATTTCTGGTAAACAATCTTGCAACGGTGATACTCTAGGATCGAGTGGAGCATTACTTAGCTGTTGCAAGATGGGATATTGGCTAATGATATATTTGAAAAGTAAATTCTTTTATATTTTGCAAGGTTTTTCCACTAATGATATAGCTGAAAAGCTACGACTCTCAGCCAGAACACTCGCGAATCATATTCAAAATGTATATAGAAAAACAGGGGTAAAATGTAAAAAAGATTTAGTGGCATATTGTTATGAAAATAACATTGCTAACTATATCCCTGAAAGTTTTTTCAGGGAATCACAGTCTATTACTTTTGAAAAATAATTATTCACATATGTCTGAAAAGCATACTCTATCATGGGATAGGTGGGATTCTGGGCATAAAAATATTAATTCCACCTTTTCATGAGCGACAAGTTGATGTGCTGTATTCGGATAAATACAGAAAATAGATCCTTGGGAGAACTGCCTTTTTTGGACATCATGAATATCATTATTTACTACTTCACCTGTCCAGATTTCGCCTTCACCAGAAAGTATTATGTACCATTCATCTCCGTTGCTGTGGTTATGGCACCCAACTTTTTTACCTGCATTAATAGACGTGGCATAAGCATTTAAGCCTTCTTTTTTTATCATGTGCCTGACAGAAATACCCACTGCATCATCTTTGATGGCTTCTTCTGTAGAAAAGCTAGCAAAATCTATCACAATTACATCCTTATATTTAAAATGAGAACTTTTTACTCTTTTTTGATTGAGTATTAAAACTTAACATTTATTCATGTGTAAAAAAATAATTTTTTTTAATTATCAGAATTATGTCTCATTTATATTAAATGTTTTGCTATTTTTACCTACATTGGGGGATGAGTATTTTTTTCAGAATGGGTAGCAATATATACCAGTGTTATTGGCTATTAGATGAAGGTTTAATCCTATATTTCATAAATCTCTCCTCAATATTGTTATATGTTATGGTTGCGGTGACAATGACGATAAAATAGATGCTTAATGCCAGTAAATTATTGAGAAAAATATTACCGGTAGTCAAGTTTCTCCTTCCTGCGATGAGCTGAGTTAACTCTATGCCCGTTTTTTTCTGAATAATAAACATTATTGTTGTAATAATTAATATTACTGCCACATGAACCATATAAAGAGAATAAGATATTTTACCTAAATGCTGCATGTATTTATTAAGGAAAAAAGAGGAAATAATACCTCTTTGATATGCCAGGGTGAAAATAGTAAGGCAATAAATAACAGTGCAGATTATTTGCTTGGCTTCATATTGGGAATTGACAAAATAAATGAGAAACACCACACAGAGAATTTCTAAAATAGTTGCCGTAATAGTGCTTATTTTTATATCAGAGAAAATACTGAAAATACTATAGGTAAATGCTCCAGCAAAAAAACTTGATACTCCTCGTGTAACAGCTTGTTGTAATATAGGGTTGCCACTGACAAGCAGCCATAAAGTGGCTACAGATATTAATAGCCATATTAGAGGAGCGATATTCATTTTTCTAAAAGTAATAATGGTTAAATACAGTATAATATATGTATAGAATTCGACACTAAGACTCCACGTAGGGTAATTAAAAGTCAGATTGAGATAATGTGTTGTGGGAGTCCATGATTGAATTAAAAAGAGATTGGGTAAAATCTCCGAGGGCGCAGTTCTGCCGGTAAATGGTGTTGTATCAAAATGAATGCCAACGTTTTTTTGAATCAATAATCGACAAAATTCCAGAAATATAAATATCAATAACATTAATATGTGAAGAGGGAATATTCTGAAAAAACGGGAAGATATATATGGAGTAAATTTTACATCTCTATATGCATAGGTATGTGTCAGTACAAATCCACTAAGTACAAAGAAAAGCTCCACAATAATATAACAGGTACGAAAAAAATGAAGTTCGGTAAATGCACCAACAATATGTAAATGACCAGTCACAACAATTAAAGCACCGATTCCTCTGACCGCATCCAAAGATTCAAATCGCTTCATCATATCCATCTCATTCAATATGTAAATTTTAACTATGTACAATTAAAAATAATTATTTTTAAATAAAATTAATATATTTAGTGACTTCATAGTATGTAAAAAGGAGATTAATAACCGCTATAAAAAAGTGGCCGGAGTTATCTTTTATCTTAATATGTTTTATCGTTAGCGTGTGGCAACCTAAATAGGCATTGAAGCCAATATCTGCATAATGCTCACAAATTTTCGATATGGTCAAGTTTCATTTGTTTCAATAACCATGATTTATATTTGAATTAACTTAATGAATTTTTTTGATGTGACGGTTCTATATGATTATTCGAAATAATTTGAAAGTGGCGTCCTCAGTAATGATTGCTTACGCCACTTTTTAAGATAAATTAGCTGTGCTTTTTCGGGGTAAACAACGCAATTATGGTAGCGCTTAACAATAGCAATGCGCCTGATATGGTTAAAACGGACAGAAATGCGCTATCAAAGGCCAGTTTTGCTGCCTGAAGCAATGATAAAGCCATATCGCCCTTTAGCCCTTCTGCGACGATAATCGCTTCATCAATACTATTCTGTAATGCATTACTGACTGATTCTGATACAGGGATATCAGCTGGTAGGGTAAATGCTGCTGTATAAATTGCTACCAACAGGCTACCGAGTACAGCAACCCCAATCAGACCTCCAAGTTCATAGGCAATTTCTTCAATTGAGGCTGCTGTACCTGCGCTATGCTCGGGGGCGCTGAACATGATGGAGGTAGAAGCTGCTGTCATCGCAGCACCGACACCAAATCCAATCATGGAGAATGTCGTGATTTGTACCAACATTCCGGACCGGAAGCCAATGAGATAGCCAAAAATACCTAATCCTGCCAGAAAAAGTGAAAGCCACATAATTCTTCCTGAACCCAATTTGGGTATAACAAGACCCACTAATGGCCCGGCAACGAAAGAAGCTAATGGGATAGGTAAAATAAATAATCCTGCCTGTAAAGGCGATAAACCAGCAATAAGTTGCAGCCGCTGACTGACTATTAATTCAACTCCCATCAGGGCTGCGGTGCTAACAAAAGCGGTCGCGACACCGGTAGCAAAACCATAGGATTTTAATGAAGTAAAGTCTATGATCGGTGCAGGTGAACGACGTTGCCGATAAACGAACATCATCGTGAATATCATCCCGATTGCACTGGCTATAATGGCAGTTCCCATTGATGGGGCTTGTTTGCTGATTTCTTTGAGAGCAAAAGTAATGCCAATCAGCCCGATCATAATTTGGACGGAGGCCAGCAGATCGAATGTGCGTTGTGGGTTACTCTGGCTTTTCGTAATAGTGAATAGAGCGAATATCAACGCAATAATGACGATTGGGACGTTGATCAGGAAAACGGAACCCCACCAGAAATATTCCAGCAGTATTCCACCTATGACGGGACCGAGTGCCGCGCCCCCCGCAGCAACAGCGGACCAGATACCGATGGCAAGAGCGCGTTCTCCGGGTTCTTCGAAAACCTGACGGATTATTGCGAGTGTGGCCGGCATCATCATTGCGGCACCGATGGCAAGTATCACTCGTGCACAGATCAACATACTCGTATTTGGAGAAAATGCTGCCATCATTGAAGCAATACCGAATACAGCTAATCCGGTAGTAAATAATTTTTTGGCACCAAAGCGATCACTTAGAGCACCCGCTCCGGGAAGCAGGCCTGCAATGGTTAATGAATAAGCATTCATGATCCATAACTTCTCAGTGGAAGATGCTCGTAAATCGTATGTTAAACGTGGTAAAGCTGTATAGAGGACTGTCATGTCGATGACAATCAGCAAAAGTGCACTGGAAATAACAGCCAGCACAAGCCAGCGAGTATTTGATTTCATGAAAGAACTCATCAGTGTGGTTTAGGGAGCCTGTATCGCCAACCCTTGACGGTACAAATTGCGCACATTATAAATACATACGTATTGAATTAAAAGAGAGTAATAATGGGACGACGTAAAACAATTGACCGGAACATTCTGTTGGATGCAGCAGAACAAATTGTCACCACACATGGGGCAGCGGCCCTTACCATTGATGCGGTAGCAAAAGCCGTCGGGATCACTAAGGGTGGGGTTCAATACAGTTTTAATACGAAAGATGCGCTTATTGAGGCGATGTTTGAACGTTGGGGGCTTGGCTACGAGGAACAATTCTACAAAATAGCCGGAGAAGCTCCTGATCCACTGACTGCAATACGTGCGCACATTGAAGCAAGTAAATGTTCCGATGAAGTGTCATCGGCGAAAGCAGCGGGGCTGATGGCATCGTTATTGCAAACACCGGAACATCTGGAATCAACCCGTGACTGGTATCGTGAGCGCATCGCTAATTTGGATACAACAACAGCAGAAGGTCGTCTGGCCCGTTTAGCTTTTTTGGCGACAGAAGGTGTATTTATTTTACGTTTCTTTGGCTTGATGGATATTGGTAAGGATGAATGGGCGGATATTTTCAGCGATATTCTGGAGATGGCACCTTCTGAAAATAGTGAATAAAAACAGCGCCCATTAGTGTAGTTCGTTAATAATCACTTTGTGATATAACTTATTGATTGTACTCATGGCAATCGTTTTCTTTTTTGATCTTTTAGGATAACGATTTATTTTGATTTCCTGTAGGATGAATCGAAAACTTCATCTGTTTAGGAATAAAACATTAATGAGTACACTCAATTCAGGCTCTGCAAATAGTCAGGGTTTACTTCAGCGCGTGTTTAAACTGGAAGAGCATGGTACAACAGTTCGCACCGAGATGATTGCGGGGCTGACAACCTTTCTGACGATGGTTTATATCGTCTTTGTGAACCCACAAATTCTGTCTGTTGCCGGAATGGATATTAAAGCTGTATTTGTCACAACCTGCTTAATTGCTGCACTTGGCAGCATTATGATGGGGATAGTGGCTAATTTACCTGTTGCGGTTGCGCCTGCTATGGGTCTGAATGCATTTTTTGCCTTCGTTGTTGTTGGTGCTATGGGTGTTTCGTGGCAGGTTGCGATGGGCGCAATTTTCTGGGGTGCTGTAGGGCTGCTGATCCTGACGATTTTCCGCATCCGTTACTGGATGATAGCGAATATTCCCGTGGGGCTGAGAGTCGGTATCACCAGCGGTATCGGGCTTTTTATTGCTATGATGGGTCTGAAAAATGCCGGCATTATTGTACCGAATCCAGATACGATCGTTTCTATTGGTAACTTTACTGCTCATAACGTCCTGTTGGGAGCGCTGGGCTTTTTTATCATTGCTATTTTAGCAGCACGTAATTTCCATGCCGCAGTATTGCTGTCCATCGTAATAACGACGGGGATCGGGTTTATGCTGGGGTATGTGGAATATCAGGGAATTTTTGATTTGCCACCCAGTGTTATGAGTGTTGTCGGGCATGTTGATGTGAAAGGCGCGCTGGATATCGCATTAGTCGGGATTATTTTTTCTTTTATGCTGGTGAACCTATTTGATTCATCCGGTACGCTGATTGGTGTGACCGATAAAGCCGGCCTTGCTGACAGTAACGGTAAATTCCCGCAGATGAAGCAGGCTCTGTATGTTGATAGCATCAGCTCAGTGGCAGGTTCTTACATCGGCACTTCTTCGGTAACCGCTTTTGTAGAAAGTTCTTCTGGCGTCTCTGTGGGTGGCCGTACTGGGTTAACCGCTGTCGTCGTTGGTATTTTATTCCTGCTGGTGATGTTTATTTCTCCACTGGCCAGTATGGTTCCGGCTTATGCTACGGCGGGTGCGCTGGTTTATGTCGGCGTTTTGATGACATCCAGCCTGACACGGGTAAAATGGGATGATCTGACGGAATCCGTTCCGGCATTTATCACCGCTGTTATGATGCCATTCAGCTTCTCAATTACTGAAGGTATTGCACTGGGCTTTATGGCTTATTGCGTGATGAAACTGGGAACAGGAAAATGGCGGGAGATAGGCCCGTGCGTTATTGTTGTCACGTTGCTGTTTGTGCTGAAAATGGTATTTGTCGATGCCTGATAATTATAATCTCAGTTAAACCGAGTACCGAGCAATATAAAAAAAGCCTGATGTATCAGGCTTTTTTATAGAAATTATACAAAATATTTTTCTAAAAAAAGATTAATGGCGGCTTTCTGGTGCAATAAAACCGATACAAATTACTTCAGATTCCGCGCCGGGCTGTGCCTGAAAAGTGAAATCTTCCTTATGGCTGAGAGTTAATGCAGGCCATGTAGCCAACGTGGACTGGAAATGCTCCTGTGAGCAGTTCTTCCCTCTTTTCCCCACCAGCACTGCACCATATTTGACAATATCACTCTCTTTAATATGGCGATTATAAATATTGGGCGGCACACCGCTGCCGGTTTCCCACGGCTGTATGGTTTGGGGGCGATAGTGGCTGTAGAATGTCAGCCATTGATGCAGGTATTCACCTCCAACATAATGCAGTGGTGTTGAATACAATTCATCCCAGCGCTGATCCAGCTGGCTGGAAAAGATCTTTATTCCGGCAAATTTTTCTCCTGCACCACGGACATTTGTCAGCATAATACTGGCATAGCCAATGAGAACTACAACAGCAAACACAGCCAGACCTCGCAATGTCCCTGTTAAGGATTTATGGGGATATACGGTTATCGAGCCGACTAGCAGCGCTGGAGCTACTGCCATGAAAGGCTGTAGCCATTCGGTCATGCGCCCGCCCTCATTGAAGGAAAACCAGCCATAAATAATCAGCAGAGGCAGCAGAATGACAATATTGGTCAGTTGATTAGATTGCTGTTTTGGCCAGCCAATTTTTCCGCCTAATAGATAAATAATGGTACTGACGATAATGAGAGGATAAAAGACTGAAAACAGAGAGCGCGTGGTGTGCAGATTAAATCCTTGCTTGATTTGCGAGTCTACCCATTTGAAGGCAGAAAAATCGTTATTTACCAGCCACCAGATATTGGGTAACACCAACATCAGCCATAGCACAAGCGCCAGATAAAACAGTGGTTCCCGATAATGTCGCCGTACTTTGGGAACAAACAGAGAAAGTAAAAAGACTGAGCCAACAATCGAGAGTGAAGAGTACTTACTCATTGTTGCCAACCCTGTAGCTAACGCGAACGCCAGCCACCATTTGGGATGATCATCGATAGCCTTCAGGAAGAACAATAGTGACCACGACCACAACATTACCAGCAGATAATTGTCATTATACGGAATGATATCGAAATTGATGACGCCAGACAGATTGAGAGACAGCATAGCCAGCCATGCCAGTTCAATTTTGCCTGTTAAGCGCAAAGCCAGCTGCCAGACACCCATCATACCTACAGCAATGGCAGCAAAATGGATGAAATACCAATAAAAACTGAGAGAAATATGGCTGATATGAATAGCTGGTAACATCACAACACCCACCAGCCACGGGTTTTTCGGGGAACCCCATTCACCGTTTACGCCCCAGTTCAGGGCTTCTACAGCATCATAGGGAACAGTCGGATCAAGGTAATAACTTACTAACATCCATAAGACAGCATAACCAATACACCAAAGATACAATGAAGTTCTATAAGAAATATCAAAGAAACGCATAGTTGCTAAGGCTTATATTATTTGAGTTAAGGTAACTCAAAATAGTAGCTGAACTTGAAAGAATAAGTGAATGACATTGGATGTTATATGTGGATTCTGTTAGATTCCGCCGAAAATATCTTGATAACACGAGTTGAGTCACACGCTATGAATCAGTTAAAGAAAAAATCCCCGGCAAGAGCCTCTGCGGGTAAGCACAAAAGAAAAAGCCGTGAAGAATTAAACGCAGAAGGGCGTGAGCGTAAGCGCCAGAAAAAACATCGCGGTAATCCATCCGGTAATCGCCATCAGGAAAGTAACCAGAAAAAACAGACTGGTACTAAGCAAGAGAGAGATCCTCGTATCGGGAGTAAAGTCGCGGTTCCGTTGATTGTGGGTGAAAAAGCAGTCGCTAAGCCAGTAGCGAAACAGCCTAAAGCGCCCGAAAAACCTCGCTTGTCAGCGCGGGAAGAACTGGAAATGCTGGAAAATGATGAACGTCTGGATGATTTGCTGGCACGTCTTGAGCAGGGTGAAAACCTTTCCGAAGAAGATAATGTCTATGTCGATAAGATGCTCGATCGCATTGATGTTCTGATGGAAGAGCTGGGTATCGATCTGGAAGAGGATGACAGCGAAGAAGAAAAACAAGACGACATTATGCAGTTGCTGAAAGGTAAATAATTCCTGAAGGTTAACGGTTCTGAATGGCTAGCCATTCATGCATAAATTATCTTGATCATCAAAGGCGGTATACACTTCGTTTTTCAGGTTGCCTCTTTGTTGGCTGCGCTCGCTCACCCCGGTCACATAGTTATCTATGTTCCCGGGGACTTACTCTATCTCTTGCCACCGTGACGCATTTTGAAATCCATTGTGTATATACCCATACTTTCAATATGGTATTTGCTGTGCTGATTGGGTAAACTATAGCAGCCCATTTGATAGGCCAGAACAGCGGAAGAGATAAGCATGTCAGAGCAAGCCATTGTCTGGGATCTGCCTTTGATCCAAAAATATAATTATTCAGGGCCTCGTTATACTTCATACCCAACAGCGCTGGAATTTAACCAGCAGTATGATAATGCGGCGTTCATACAGGCCGCAGCGCGTTATCCTGAGCGTCCTCTTTCCCTTTATATTCATATTCCGTTTTGCCACAAGCTTTGTTATTTCTGCGGTTGCAATAAGCTGGTTACGCGGCAGAAACATAAAGCAGATGATTATCTGGCTGTTCTGGAACAAGAGATAACAACAAGGGCAAAATTATTTACTCATCGGAAAGTCAGTCAGATGCACTGGGGCGGAGGAACGCCGACGTATCTCGATAAGATGCAGATTAGCCGATTGATGTCGATGTTGCGTAGCCACTTCTGTTTTCTGCCCGATGCTGAAATTTCCATAGAAATTGATCCGCGTGAAATTGAGCTGAATGTCATTGATCATCTGCGCAATGAGGGTTTTAACCGACTGAGTATGGGGGT
The DNA here is from genome assembly GCF_963876495.1 of Xenorhabdus sp. KJ12.1. Taxonomy (NCBI): domain Bacteria; kingdom Pseudomonadati; phylum Pseudomonadota; class Gammaproteobacteria; order Enterobacterales; family Morganellaceae; genus Xenorhabdus; species Xenorhabdus sp. KJ12.1. The sequence goes on along the minus strand of NZ_CAWNQH010000138.1, from coordinate 105,142 downwards.
GCAGGATTTCAATAAGGAAGTTCAGTGTCTGGTCAATCGTGAACAGGACGAGGATTTTATCTTCGAATTGGTCAATCGTGCCCGCGAGACAGGTTTTACATCAACCAGTATTGATTTGATTTATGGTCTACCCAAGCAGACACCGGAAAGTTTTGCTTTCACATTGCAGCGTGTACTGGCGTTATCGCCGGATCGTCTGAGTGTGTTCAATTATGCTCACATGCCGAATCTATTTGCGGCACAACGCAAAATTAAAGAGAGTGATTTACCGAGTGCGGCACAGAAACTGGATATTTTGCAGCAAACTATCGCGACTTTAACAGGTAACGGCTATCAGTTTATTGGCATGGATCACTTCGCTCGCCCTGATGATGAATTAGCGATTGCCCAAAGAGAAGGTGTACTGCATCGCAATTTTCAGGGGTACACCACCCAAGATGACTGTGACTTATTGGGCATCGGTGTTTCGGCTATCAGTATGTTGGGCGACTGTTATGTACAGAACCAAAAAGATCTCAAAACCTACTATGCTGAGGTAAACGCGCAGGGGCATGCGTTATGGCGGGGGTTAGCGCTGACGCAAGATGATTGCATCCGTCGTGATGTGATTAAGGCACTGATTTGTAACTTCCGGTTAAATTTTGCTGATATTGAGTGTGCTTATGGCGTGAGTTTCGCAGATTATTTCGCCGAAGATCTGCAATTATTGGCACCGTTGGCGCAAGATGGGCTGGTTGAAGTGAGTGAAAAGCAGATTCGGGTATCAGCAAAAGGGCGTTTGCTAATCCGCAATATTTGCATGTGTTTTGATCATTATCTGCGTAATCAAATGCGCCAGCGGCAGTTTTCACGGGTGATATGAATTTGTTGAGTATTCAAGTTAACTTTTAATCAATAGTTGGTTAAAATTAATGCACACCTTCAATTTTAAGGGAGGATTTATGAGTACAGAAATGAAACTCAATATTGCAGAGTTACCTGAAGAATTAAGAGCTGTCATCAGGCAAGGTCAGGCAGTTGTTATCAGAGATGGTGGTAAAGAAATAGTAGAGGTGAAGGCTTACCGTCGTTCTCGTGGAAAACATGTCCCGAATATAGTGACAAAACTTGCAAAGCTTAGGGTGAAGAGACCGATAGGTGGGCTTGCTAATCCTGAAAAGCAATTAAGGCCGATTGGTGTCTTAACTGGAAAGATTTCTGTGCCGACAGAGGAAGAGTTTGCCAGATATGATCGTGAAATTCTTTCTATGTTTGAAGGGAAAGAGTAATGCGTTATTTATTAGATACACATATTTTGCTCTGGTATCTGGCTGAACCCGCAAAGCTGAAAAAAGAAATCAATGAATTATTGAGAGATACTGATAATGAAGTCTATTTCAGTGCTGTCAGTATTCAGGAAATAGCGATAAAGAGGAGATTGGGCAGGAGTGATTATTCTTTTGAGCCAGCAATTATCACTGATGTGGCACAGAATGAGGTGGGTTTTTTGCCTTTGATGGTAACAATAGAGCATTCTCTTAGCTATTATGAATTACCGATAGTAAAGCACCGGGATCCTTTTGATCTTATGCTAGTGGCTCAAGCCAAATACGAAGGGATAATATTAGTAACAAATGATGAAGCGATATTAACCCAGTTTACTGACTTTTCTAAATATCTACTTAGTAATAGATAGCTGATATATCACTCCAACCCCAATTCCTTCAATTTCCGCGTGATTGTATTTCTGCCCCAGCCAAGTAAACGGGCTGCTTCTTGCTTATGCCCATTAGTATGCGTTAATGCGCAGTTAAGTAAGGTTCGCTCCAATAATGGTAAAGCGTCAGAAAGAAGATCCGTTTTGCCGGCTTGTAAGGCATTCTCTGCCCATGTCGCTAATTGTTGTGGCCACTCTTCTGATGATGAAAAACCGGAAACAGGAACATTATCTGTTTGCTCAACGGGCTGACTTTCAATTAAATCAGTTGGTAGGTCCTGTACCAGAATTTCTTTACTGACAGCCATCACCGTCAGCCAGCGGCAGACATTTTCCAGCTGACGGACATTTCCGGACCATGATAGGTTCATCAGGGCTTTTTCAGTATCAGGATGCAGTTCTTTAGCCTCAATTCCCAGCTCTTTGGCGGTCTGTTGCAGGAAATGTTGAGCGATGCGGGGAATATCTTCCACACGATCCCGTAATGGGGGGAGCTGCAATCGAATGACATTCAGGCGATGATAAAGGTCTTCTCTGAACTTACCTTCTTCGACCCGTTGTTCAAGATTCTGATGAGTGGCGGCAATAATACGAACATCAACTTTTACCGGTGCATAGCCACCAACCCGATAAAACTGCCCTTCTGCCAGAACCCGTAACAGGCGCGTCTGGATATCCAGTGGCATATCGCCGATTTCGTCCAGAAACAGTGAACCGCCATTGGCTTGTTCGAAGCGCCCTTGACGAACCTGATTAGCTCCGGTGAAAGCCCCTTTTTCATGGCCGAATAACTCTGATTCAATTAAATCTTTTGGGATCGCCGCCATATTCAGGGCAATAAAAGGCGCGGCGGCTCTTGGGCTATGGCGATGCAGGGCATGAGCTACCAGCTCTTTTCCTGTTCCCGATTCACCATTGATTAACACACTGATGGAAGAGCGGGAAAGGCGCCCGATAATCCGGTATACCTCCTGCATGGCAGGAGCTTCTCCGATTATTTCAGAAACCGATGAGGCTATTTTCGGACTGCGGGAAGTTTGTTGTTGTTCACGTGAATGGCTTAATGCCCGTTCAACCAGTGCGACCGTTTCATCAATATCAAACGGCTTTGGCAGATAATCGAATGCTCCGTGCTGATAGGCACTGACGGCTGCATCTAAATCAGAATGGGCGGTCATAATGATGACCGGAAGCTGGGGGTGATTCTGCCTGATTTGATTGAGCAAACTTAACCCATCAAGACCCGGCATACGGATGTCTGACAGCAGTACTTCAGGGCTGTTCTGTGATAATGCAGCCAATACGGAATCTGCATTTTCAAAACTGACACAATCCATACCCGCGCCGCTCAACGCCCGTTCAAGTACCCAGCGGATAGAACTGTCGTCATCAACGATCCAGATTTTTCCTCGTTGCATGATATCCCCTATTTCTTGATAGGCAGGTAAATGGAAAATTCCGTATGCCCCGGCCAGCTAGTAAATTCTATTTTTCCCGTGTGCTGATCAATGAGATTGCGGACAATAGATAACCCAAGCCCGGTTCCGCCTTCATGCCCACTCACCATTGGGTAAAATAGCATATCCTGAATATTCGGAGGAATGCCCGGCCCATTATCTTCAATATCAATCCGGGCTGCCAAACGGTAACGTTCACCGTGCAAGGTGATCTGGAAGGCTGTCCGGGTACGTAAAGTAATAGTGCCTTTTTGATTACCTAATGCCTGTAGCGCATTGCGGGTGATGTTTAATAAAACCTGCTCAATTTGATCAGGGTAATGAGACAGCTCCGGCAGGCTGGGGTCGTAATCTTTGACCAGAGTAATATTACTGGGCATTTCCAGTGATACCAACTGATAAACCCGCTCGACAACATGGTGGATACTCTGGCTAATCTTAGCCCCCGGATGTTGAGGCCCCAATAACCGATCGACAAGGGTACGAAGTCTGTCAGCCTGTTCAATAATGACTTGTGTATATTCCCGCAAAGAGGGATCCGGCAATGTCTTTGCCAGTAATTGAGCGGCTCCCCGTAAACCCCCCAGCGGATTTTTAATTTCATGTGCCAGCCCCCGAACCAATTCCCGTGCAGCTATCTGTTGTGCCTGTTGTACCTGCTCTTGGCTTAAACGTCGCTGACTATCCATAGGAGCGAGTTCCAACAGAATAAACTGTTCGGAAATTGGCTGGGCACTGAGCGACATAACATGCGAGTGATTATTGATCACCAATATCACTTCGTTATCTGTAAAACCATGCCCGCGTATCAGGCTGGATCGCATAAATTCCGTATCCAGCGAGATATAGCTGAATAAAACCGGAAGCGGAGTGCCGAATAATTTACGTGTACTTTGTGCCAGAAGTTGCATAGCGGAATGATTGGCATAGTGGATAATCAAATCGTTATCCAGCACTAATACACTATTTATCAATGAATCAAGAATTTGTTCTGCTTTGGGAAAATCAGCCATTGCCATTCAACCTTTGCACTTTTTTGGTGCATTGTATCTTATTTAATCATAAATTGAGTACCCCTCTTTATATCTGAGATATCGGAGGGAAAGGTCAGAAGGAAAAGGACCCATTCGAAAATGGGCCAAAAGTTTCACGGCAACAAAACTAATCAAGAACGGCGGTGATGCTTTTAAGCATTACACGCTGTAATACAGTTCAAACTCCAGAGGGTGTGGTGTCATGCGGACGCGTTCAATTTCACCATTCAGTACACCGATATAAGCATCAATTGCATCATCAGTGAAAACACCGCCGCGTGTCAGGAATTCACGGTCTGCATCCAGAGCCGCCAGTGCTTCTTCCAAAGAAGAGGCCACGGTTGGGATTTCTTGTGCTTCTTCGGCTGGCAGGTCATACAGGTTTTTATCCATCGAATCACCCGGATGTATTTTATTGATGATCCCATCAAGGCCCGCCATCAGCAGAGCTGAGAACGCCAGATAAGGGTTTGCAGCCGGATCAGGGAAACGGACTTCAATCCGACGGGCTTTACTGCTGGCAACAACCGGAATACGGATAGAAGCTGAGCGGTTACGGGCAGAATAGGCCAGCATCACTGGAGCTTCAAAACCGGGCACCAGACGTTTGTATGAGTTGGTTGTTGGATTGGTAAAGGCATTCAGAGCACGGGCATGTTTGATAATACCGCCGATATAATAAAGTGCCATTTCGGACAAACCACCGTATTTGTCGCCTGCGAACAGGTTAACACCGCCTTTGGACAGTGACATATGACAGTGCATGCCTGAGCCATTATCTCCAACTAGTGGTTTCGGCATAAATGTGGCGGTTTTACCGAAAGCATGGGCGACATTATGTACAACATATTTGTAAATCTGGGTTTCATCCGCTTTTTTGGTCATAGTATTAAAGCGGGTTGCGACTTCGTTCTGGCCTGCGGTTGCAACTTCATGGTGATGAGCTTCCACAACCAGCCCCATCTCTTCCATCGTCAGACACATTGCTGAGCGCAGATCCTGAGAAGAATCTACCGGGGGAACTGGGAAATAGCCGCCTTTGAGACCGGGACGGTGGCCTTTGTTACCACCTTCGTAGCGAGTTCCACTGTTCCATGCCGCTTCGGTATCATCAATATGGTAATAAGAGCCTGAGATAGAACTGCCGAAACGAACATCATCGAACAGAAAGAATTCTGGCTCTGGCCCGAACAGAACAGTGTCAGCAATATCACTGGAACGCAGGAAATCTTCTGCACGTTTTGCAATGGAGCGTGGATCACGACCATAACCCTGCATGGTGCCGGGTTCCAGAATATCGCAACGAATAATCAGAGTTGCATCATCAAAGAAAGGGTCAAGCATGGCTGTAGAAGGGTCGGGCATTAACACCATGTCAGATTCATTGATACCTTTCCAGCCCTTGATAGATGAACCGTCAAACATTTTACCATCTTCGAAGAAGTCTTCATCAATCTGGTGGGCAGGAATAGTGATGTGCTGTTCTTTACCTTTAGTGTCAGTAAAACGTAAGTCAATAAACTTCACCTGATGTTCTTCAATCATGGATAAAACATGTTCAACGGACATACTAAGTTCTCCTGGTTTACGTCAGCCGGATGCGTTGTCAGAAACGCCGCCTTTATCTTAAGCAGCTGATGCTGTCTTTGTATACAGACAATTCGTGGCAATTTTCAATGCTAAACTCTAATGTGAAAACTAATGCGAAAAGCGTGCCAATTTTTAAAAAAGCTTTAATCCTGATGTATCCGTACATAAATGGGGAAAAATTATAGGGAATTGATAGAAAGGGCGAGGAGTTTTTGAGGGTTTTTGCACTTAATTGGTGCATTGGAATGACGATCTGCACTGTTATGGTGAATTGCTGGAGCCGCTATAAAATACAGGTTAATTACTATAATTGTGATTGTTATCACGGTTGTTATCATGATGGTTATTAATGTTATTTCAGGTTATGTCGTGTTTATATGCAAAAAAACAGATAAACTTCAAAAGTGATGCGTCTCACATTTATTTCACTCTGTGGTTATAACGTGTAAAATAGCACCATATTTGTGTTGAATGAGGGTAGCATCGCACCCTGCATGCTGTACCCATTTAATATTTCTTCAAATAGCTAAAACGGTAAAAATACTTGTCAATTAATAATTTAAGAAACATTGCCATTATCGCTCACGTTGACCATGGCAAAACAACGCTGGTTGATAAACTCTTACAGCAATCCGGTACATTTGGTGAACGTGCTGCAACAGCTGAGCGTGTGATGGATTCCAATGATCTGGAAAAAGAACGTGGTATTACCATCCTTGCAAAAAATACTGCCATCAAATGGAATGACTACCGTATCAATATCGTGGATACCCCGGGCCACGCCGACTTCGGTGGCGAAGTAGAGCGTGTAATGTCAATGGTCGACAGTGTTTTACTGTTGGTGGATGCGATGGATGGCCCTATGCCACAGACTCGCTTCGTCACCCAGAAAGCCTTCGCTCATGGTTTGAAGCCAATTGTTGTTATCAACAAAGTTGACCGTCCGGGCGCACGTCCTGACTGGGTTGTCGATCAGGTATTTGACCTGTTCGTAAACCTGGGTGCAACTGATGAGCAGCTGGATTTCCCTATCGTTTATGCTTCTGCATTGATGGGCATCGCAGGCAACGAGCACACTGAAATGGCAGAAGATATGACTCCGCTGTATCAGGCAATCGTTGACCATGTTGAGCCACCTAAAGTTGATCTTGATGGCCCGTTCCAGATGCAGATTTCCCAGCTGGACTACAACAACTACGTGGGTGTTATCGGTATCGGCCGCATTAAGCGCGGAACCGTAAAACCAAACCAGAACATCACGCTTATCGATAGCGAAGGTAAAACTCGTAACGGTAAAGTTGGTAAAGTATTCAGCCACCTGGGTCTGGATCGTATCGAATCAGATAAGGTTGAAGCGGGCGACATCATCGCGATTACCGGTCTGGGCGATCTGAACATCTCTGACACGCTGTGTGAAGTTAATGCTGTTGAAGCTCTGCCAGCGCTGGCCGTTGATGAGCCTACCGTTAGCATGTACTTCTGTGTTAACACTTCACCTTTCTGTGGTCGTGAAGGTAAATACGTAACATCCCGTCAGATCCTTGATCGTCTGAGAAAAGAACTGGTTCATAACGTGGCTCTGCGCGTTGAAGAAACTGAAGATCCAGATGCTTTCCGTGTTTCCGGTCGTGGTGAATTGCACCTTTCCGTTCTGATTGAGAACATGCGTCGTGAAGGTTTCGAGCTGGGCGTTTCTCGTCCGAAAGTTATTTTCCGTGAAATTGACGGCCGTAAGCAGGAACCTTTTGAGCAGGTAACTCTGGATATCGAAGAGCAGCATCAGGGTGATGTGATGCAGGCACTGGGTGAACGTAAAGGCGAGATGCGTGATATGCTGCCAGATGGCAAAGGTCGCGTACGTCTGGATTATGTTATCCCAAGCCGTGGTCTGATCGGTTTCCGTACTGAGTTCATGACTATGACTTCCGGTACTGGTCTGCTGTACGCAACATTCAGCCACTATGATGACATCCGTCCGGGTGAAATTGGCCGTCGCCAGAATGGTGTACTGATCTCCAATGGGCAGGGTAAAGCCGTTGCTTATGCTCTGTATGGTTTGCAGGAGCGCGGTAAGCTGTTCCTTGGCCATGGTACAGAAGTTTATGAAGGCCAGATCATCGGTATTCACTCCCGCTCCAATGACCTGACAGTAAACTGTCTGACAGGTAAAAAGCTGACCAACGTTCGTGCTTCAGGTACTGATGAAGCGACAACATTGTCTCCGCATATCAAGAAAACACTGGAGCAGGCACTGGAGTTTATTGATGATGACGAACTGGTAGAAGTGACGCCAGAGTCAATTCGTCTGCGTAAACGCCATCTGACTGAGAATGATCGTCGCCGCGCAAGCCGCAGCAAAGACGCTTAATTCCTCCTGACAGCTTAGGGTGCTTCGGCACCCTGAGTTTCATGATCCACTTAATCTGCTCTCTTCTCTCAATAGCCTGCCAGTATTGCAACCTCACTCAGTTTCTTATTTTTCAACTAAGATTGACTCTTTATGTGGGTTGATTATCAGCGTAATTTGTCTATTTTTTGTCGCTTCACCTTTTTTATTGATGAAATTATGATAAAAATACAAAACGAGATACCTCAGTCAGGAGGGAGTATGCTGTATATTTTCGATATGGGTAACGTGATTATTGATATTGATTTTAGAAGGGTACTGGCTGTTTGGAGTAACCTGAGCGGGACACCACTTGCAGTTCTGGCTCCCAAATTTGCTCTGGGTGAAGCATTTGAAAAGCACGAGTGTGGCCAAATTACAGATGCAGAATTTGCCGAAATACTATGCGATGAAATGGAAGTTTCTCTTAGCTTTGAACAGTTTTCTGAAGGCTGGAATGCGATTTTCGTTGGTGTCAGGCAGGAAGTTATTGCGTTGATGAATAAACTGCGTGAGCAAGGGCATCGGGTTGTGGTGTTATCCAACACAAATAACCTACATTTTAAGTATTGGCCGCAACAATACCCTGAAGTCACTACATCAGCAGATCATTTATACCTGTCTCAGGATCTGGGGATACGTAAACCTAATCAGGACATCTTTAAATATTTACTGGAAAAAGAAGGTGTTGCTGCTGAGCAGGCGGTTTTTTTTGATGATGTTCTGGAAAATGTTGAAGCAGCCAAAAGATTAGGTTTCAATGCTATTCATGTAAGCGGTAGGGATACTATCCCAGATTATTTTAAGGCACATGACTTTTCACCTCTCACCGTAACATAATTTCTGATCTTCATGTATACCCAATGGATTTCGAGTTGCATCGCGGCGGCAAGGGAACTCATCCCCGGGAGCATAGATAACTATGTGACTGGGGTAAGCGAGCGTAGCCAACAAAGAGGCAACTTGAAAGACGAAGGGTATAATATTCAACAAGTTCTAAATAGGGTGGCATCTTGGCAAGCGAGGCTCCACCCTTACAGGTTAATCTACCGATACGGATCATACATAAGAAAAATGATTGCATTAATTCAACGCGTAACACAGGCAAAAGTAGTTGTTGATAGTCAGACTATAGGTGAAATTGAACAGGGGCTGCTCGTTTTTCTGGGGGTTGAAAAAGAAGATGACCAGCAAAAAGTACAGCGTCTGTGTGAAAAGGTAATGGGTTATCGCGTATTCAGTGATGAAAATGGGAAAATGAATCTCAACGTCCAGCAAGCCAATGGTAGCCTATTGGTTATCTCTCAATTCACTCTGGCTGCGGACACCCAAAAAGGTTTAAGACCAAGCTTTTCTGGAGGCGCTGAACCCAAAAAAGCAGATGAACTTTATCGCTATTTTGTTGAACAGTGCCGTGCAACTGGTGTAAAAACAGAAATGGGGCAATTTGCTGCGGACATGAAAGTAAGTCTGACAAATGACGGGCCAGTGACTTTCTGGTTACAAGTATGACTTTCTGATTAGAAATATAATGTTAAAAGCATGCATGCTCCCCGACTACACACGACAACACGCAAAGAAGGGGCTGTTTCTATGTATCACCTCAGAGTACCTCAAACCGAACAAGAGCTGGAAACTTATTACCAATTCCGTTGGGAGATGCTGCGTAAACCACTTCATCAGCCTGTCGGCTCAGAAAAAGATGCTTATGACTCAATGGCTCACCATCAAATGGTGGTTGATGAGAAAGGCAGGCCAGTCGCTGTCGGACGTTTATATATCAATGCGGACAGTGAAGGTGCTATCCGTTTTCTGGCTGTTGACCCGAATGAGCAGCAAAAAGGGCTGGGCACCTTGATTGCAATGGCTCTGGAATCTGTTGCCCGGCAGGAAGGTGTGAAACGGATAGTTTGCAGTGCGCGTGAGGATGCGGTTGATTTCTTTAATAAGCTGGGATTTCAAAACCGTGGGCTTATCAACGGCGCTAACTCATCTCCTATTAATCATTTTTTGATGATTAAACCCATTATGAGTCTTGATGATATTTTGCATCGTCCGGACTGGTGTGCTCAATTGCAGCAGGCATGGTACAAACATATCCCCCTGAGTGAAAAGATGGGGGTACGTATTACTCAATATACGGGGCAGCGCTTTATTACCACTATGCCGGAAGCAGGGAACCAAAACCCTCATCATACTATTTTTGCTGGCAGTCTATTTTCTCAATCGACATTAACCGCCTGGGGTCTGATTTGGCTGCTATTGCAGGAGCGTCAACTAGGGGGTGAAATCATCCTGGTGGATGCGAATATTCGTTACCAAAAACCTATTGTTGGTCGTCCTAGTGCTGTTGCCGACCTCAATAATATGAGCGGTGATTTAGCCCGTCTTGCCCGTGGTAATAAAGCACGTGTAAAACTGGAGGTTCATGTCAGCGGTGAACAGGGACTCGGAAGTGTGTTCACCGGCACTTATATTGTCTTACCCGCAGAGCGGGCAGCGGCAGCATAAGCTATTACAACCTGAGTTGCTGAAATATGTGGCTCTTCTACAACCTAAAACATACTGAATTTTTACAATACGACGGTTGCACAGGTTTTGCTTTGATCACCATTTGGTTGCCCAGCCTCACCAGATTGTTCTGTATTAGATTGCCCGGCTGGGCAGTTGTCAGTAGAAATCACGCCTTGCTTAATGGATTGTGACTCTTTATTGGATGCCTTATCTTCAGCTGTCAGTGTGCCATTGATCGTGCTTTTCAGATTATCGGCAGACAGGTTCCCAGTGATAGCCAGTGAGAAATTACCTTCACCATGCAGGTGAAGTGGTATCCAGCCCCATTGTGGCAAAATTCCCAAATTCACGCTCATTCCTTTGACATTGAGCTGGAAGGGGTTTTGGGTAGCAAGCTGCTCAAGGAAGCCGTTAAACTGGAGTATACCGTCACCTGAAAAGGTATTCATTTTATCAATAATAACCTTGTCATTTGCGGCATGTAGTTGCAGGTAAGGACGCACTATTTCAACTTTATTGAATGTGCCACTCATGGCCTGCAATGAAGCTTTCCCATTCCATAATCCCCAGTGACCATCTTTCAGGATATCCAGAGTATCGACATATCCCGATAAGGTGGTGAGCTGAAATGGAAAATCAGGGTTGGTATCAATCAGGAGCGTATTGTTGATACTGACATTATTTAACTTCAGTGCTGAAATCCATTCAGGTGCCGGATTTTTAATATAGTTGCGCCACTCTGGAGGTAAGGCGTAAATCAAACCGGTTACAGAGCTATCATTGAGGGTTAACTGGTGATTTTGTCGATCCCACTGCGCTTTAATATTAAATAAGCCCTTCTGATAATGGGTCGTCAGATTAGCGATGGTAAAAATATCACCGGAAAAACTGAATTGGCCTAATATATCTTTGAACTGAGCTTCGTTGAAGGCCATGTTCATGGCATTAAAGTCAATCAGGCCATCTTCTGCCTGCCATTGCCCGTTGACCAACCCCAATCCTTTAATGCTGGTATTAAGATAATCAGCAGACCAGTCTTTTCCCTGTAATTTGGCGTTAGTGAGATTGAGATCTTTAATGTGGATAGCGGGCAGATGGCGGGTTTTTTCTGTCAGCGCAGCCAGAGTCATGGGTGACTGCCAGCGGATGTCATTGATCAGAATATTTTCTAAGTTCCAGCTGCCATCAGCTAATTGTTGCCCATTCCCAGAGATAAGACCCTGTAGGAACTTCGCACCAAAGGAATTTATAACCAGATTGTTATTCTGATAGCTACCCTGCATGACGACCTTATCAAATGACAGGCCATTTATGTTGATATTATTGGCACTGAACTGGTATTGCCCTGAGCCAAAAAGGGTATTCTTATCAGGAGACCAGGGAGTAATACCGCCGACAATATTTTTGCCCTGAATCTGTGAACTGGGGGTTGTTAGCTGAACATCCATTTTATTCAGTTGCAAAACATCGGCTTTCAAGGCTTGGGTAAACTCAGAGCCTGAAAGTATCAGTTTTCCATCTTGTAAGGTCAACTTACGCAGATTTGTTAATTTTGTCGGGGCCTGCCATTTAAAATCCAGATCTACAGTATTGGCATTGAGTGAGAAAGAACTCTGCTTATCACTGAGACTCACATTATGGAGCATTAAGGTCATAGGCTGGAGCCAGCTGTGATTGATATTTTCAATATTGACCTGATAATGACCTTGTTTATTAATCCATCTGCTTATTTTCTTTGCTCCCCAGTGTGTCTGGGCAACAAAATAAACAGCAATAATTGCCAGAATCAGTAATAACAGCAGAACAGCAAAGCCTTTCCCTAACCACTTCATCATCTCACCCCAATATAATCTTCCTGAAAAAATCCTTTTATGCCGTAAAAAAGAGCATCACTCAATAGACAATGCTGAAAAACCTTTAATTCCCCCATCTAGGGCAGAATATTGCGAAAGGTTACGCAAAATATAAAAAAAATCCCGCGATTAGAGCGGGATAATATAACAACAAGGCGAAAACGAAGGTGAAAATCTTAGATTGAAACGCGATAGTTTATTTTTCCTGAGGAAAAATCAGATTAAGCAGGATTGCAGTCAGGCCACCAGCTGCAATACCGGAAGAAAACAGATTTCTTATCCACTCAGGTGCAAACTGTAAAATAAGGGGTTGTTGTGCAACGCCAAGCCCCATGGCCAGTGATAATGCAATGATCATAATGGCACGGCGATTTAACGGTTCCCGGGAAACAATTCTGACACCGGATGCTGCAATTGTGCCGAACATGACAATCGTCGCGCCACCTAATACCGGCTCTGGAATATGCTGGACAAAACCGGCGACTGCCGGAAATAGCCCCATCAGGATCAGCATAGAAGCAATAAGGTAGCCAACATAACGGCTGGCAACACCCGTTAATTGGATGACGCCGTTATTCTGACCAAAACAGGAATTCGGGAATGTATTAAATACAGCAGAAATCATCGAATTGATGCCATTTGCCAATACACCACCCTTAATGCGCTTTATATATAACGGGCCGCAGACTGGCTGCTCGGAAACATCTGAAGTGGCTGTAATATCCCCAATCGTTTCCAATGATGTCACCATAAAAATCAGGATTAATGGGATGAGTAAATGCCAGTCAATAGAAAGCCCGTAATACAGCGGGGCAGGCACAGTGATAATTGGTTTGTCTTCTGTTGTGGCGGAGTGGGGTAGCATGTCCATGCACCAGGCGGCCAGATAACCTACTGTCATGGCAATAACCAGAGAAGCTACCCGCAGATAGGGATTATGCTGACGATTCAGCAATACGATGATGGCAAGAACAATTCCGGCCAGAAAAAGATTTTCAGGGGCACCGAATGTACCTTGCTGAATAGCAGAATAGCCGCCACCGATAGAAGTCAGCCCGACCTGAATAAGTGATAGGCCAATAATCATGACAACAATGCCGGAAACCAAAGGGGTGATGAGCATTTTAGCCAGATGAAGTACACGGGAAAGTAATATCTCTGTCGTTGCTGCAAGCATCAACGTACCAAACAGAGCAGCCATCATGGTCGGCACATCAGCACCGCCATTTTTCAGGGACAAGCCACCCATGATGAGGGGAGTGACAAAATTAAAGCTGGTACCCTGAATAGAAAGTAAACCAGAGCCAACAGGTCCCCAGGAGCGGATTTGAATCAGTGATGCCAGACCGGAGGCAAACAGAGACATACTGATGATGCGTTGGGTATCTTCTGCCGGAAGTCCAAGCGCCTGACAGATCAACATAGCTGGCGTGATAACGGCAACGAACATTGCCAGCAGATGCTGAAAGGCGGCAAATACAGCATGCGGAAGATGGGGTTTATCTTCCAGACGGTAAATTAATTCGCTGTCTGATTTTTTGAGAGTTTCCAGTGCTGGATTTTCGCGTGTTGAGGTGGCCATGAGTGTCGTTTCGAGTGAAAAAAACACATTTTATTGATCTAGATTATAAAAGCAATCGTTTGCGTGAAATTTTGCCTATGGCTTATAACCTTATTTCGTCACACTTTTAAATGTTTTATCTTGTGTTTATTAGGAATTTTTTTTCTAATCCAATCCTTACCTGCTCTTGGCGTTTTTATAGGATGATTATAACGTCGCATTAAATTAACATAATTTTAACAATTAGATGGGGTACATAAATGTATCATCTGGATATTTATGGCACGCTCGTTGCGGCCACACTTGTTTTGCTACTGGGAAGAAAGCTCGTACAGTCAATTTCATTTCTTGAAAAGTATACAATTCCAGAGCCAGTCGCAGGTGGCTTACTGGTTGCTTTTGTTCTGCTGGCAGTTAAACAGTCTACGGGCTGGGAAGTCAGCTTTGACCTATCCCTCAAAGACCCCCTTATGTTGGCATTTTTCGCCACAGTTGGCCTGAATGCTAACCTCGCCAGCCTGAGAGCAGGCGGAAAACTTCTCTTAATCTTTGTTGTTGCCGTTGTAGGCTTGCTGTTGGTACAAAACACAGTCGGTATTGCGCTGGCAAAAATGCTCGGCCTTGACCCATTGATGGGGCTACTGGCAGGGTCTGTGACCCTTTCGGGAGGGCACGGCACGGGCGCTGCATGGGGTAAGGTATTTACTGAACGCTATGGTTTTGAGAATGCGACTGAAGTAGCAATGGCTTGTGCGACATTCGGTTTGATTCTCGGAGGCCTGATTGGTGGGCCTGTTGCTCGTTTACTGGTGAGAAATGACAAAACACCGGGTCTGGAGAGTGATGATGCTGAAGTTCCATCTGCATTTGAAAAACCTTATACCGGTCGCTTGATCACGCCATTGGTCATGCTGGAAACCATCGCATTAATCTCTATCTGCTTGTTAGTCGGTAACTACCTTGAGAAGGTGCTGGAAGATACTCTCTTTTTGCCAACGTTTGTCTGTGTTCTGTTTACCGGTGTGATACTGAGTAATGGCCTATCTCTGCTCGGCTTTTACCGGGTATTTGATCGGGCTGTATCAGTACTGGGTAACGTCAGCTTGTCACTCTTCCTGGCAATGGCATTGATGAGTCTCAAATTGTGGCAACTGGCTTCCCTTGCCCTGCCTATGCTGGTGATCCTCGCTGTACAGGCGGTAGTGATGGCATTGTACGCAATATTCGTGACTTACAGAGTCATGGGTAAAAATTATGATGCAGCAGTACTGTCTGCCGGTCACTGTGGCTTCGGATTGGGTGCAACACCTACAGCTATCGCAAATATGCAGGCAATCACTGACCGTTTCGGGCCTTCACATGTAGCATTCTTGCTCGTACCAATGGTAGGTGCGTTCTTTATTGATATCGTCAACGCAGCAATTATCAAAATTTACCTGATGTTACCTATATTCCCATCTGTCACAGGTTAATTTAACTTCGTTTTTTGTTCTTGTTAGGTATGCCGCTGGAAGATTTCAGCGGCATTTTTTTAGTTATTTTTGTTAAATCTTATCACTCAGGCATGGCTATACTGAGAGCGGTCAGAAAGCCAGCGTTCTATCAGGGCCTTCGCGTTTTCCGGATAATGCTGGTGGATATAGTGGGCAATACGCTGAACTTCAGGGAGCATACTCTGGTCCCGTAATAAATCAGCAATTTTGAATTCGACATTACCGGTTTGACGTGTACCAAGAAGTTCACCCGGCCCGCGGATCTCTAAATCTTTTTGGGCAATGACGAAACCATCATTACTGTCCCGCAGAACCTGCAAACGGATCCTGGCGGTATTGGTCAGCGGTGTTTTATAAAGCAGAACACAATGTGAGGCTATTGCTCCACGCCCGACGCGACCACGAAGCTGGTGTAACTGAGCGAGTCCCAATCGTTCCGGATTATCGATAATCATCAGGCTGGCATTGGGAACATCAACACCAACCTCAATCACTGTTGTCGCAACCAATAGTTGTAGTTCACCACCTTTAAAAGCCTCCATGATGGTTTGCTTTTCAGCTGGCTTCATTCGCCCATGAACTAAACCGATTTTCAATTCAGGCAACGCCAGAGCAAGTTCTTCACTAGTAACCTGAGCCGCTTGTGCTTCCAGAACTTCAGAGTCTTCAATCAGAGTACACACCCAATAAGCCTGACGTCCTTCATCTAAGCAGGCATTTTTAACTCGCTGGATAATCTCATTTCTACGGGTATCGGGAATGGCAACAGTTGTTACAGGTGTCCTCCCCGGAGGAAGTTCATCAATAACGGATGTATCCAAATCGGCATAAGCTGTCATTGCCAGTGTCCGTGGGATTGGTGTGGCAGTCATGATTAATTGATGAGGATGAAAGCCCTGTTCATGCCCTTTTTCCCACAGCGCCAGACGTTGATGAACACCGAAGCGATGCTGTTCATCAATAATTACCAATGCCAGTCCGGCGAATTTAACCTGTTCTTGAAACATAGCATGTGTGCCGACGACCATACTGACCTGTCCGCTGGCAATAGCTTCTTGTTGTGCTTGCCGGGCTTTGCCCTTTTGTTTTCCAGCCAGCCATCCTACCTGAATACCGAGTGGTTCCAGCCACTGGCGAAAAGTGTTGGCATGTTGCTCAGCAAGTAGTTCAGTAGGTGCCATCAGTGCAACCTGTTTACCATGAACGATGGCACGGACTGCCGCCAGTGCTGCAACCAGTGTTTTTCCGGAACCGACATCCCCCTGAATCAGCCTCATCATCGGAACTTCTTTTTCCAGATCATGCTCTATTTCTGCTACCACGCGATCTTGTGCATGAGTCGGTGAAAAGGGGAGCAGAGCCAGTAACCGCTGCTTTAATGAATTATCCGCAGTGAGTGGCTGGGCTTGAAAGCGCTGCGCTCCCGCTCTGACTGCCAGCATACTTAAATGATGAGCCAGTAATTCTTCCAGAATCAGGCGACGTTGAGCCGGATGTCTGCCACTTTCCAAATCAGCTAAGGAAATATCAGGCGGTGGGCGGTGTAACGTATGCAGGGCATTTGAGAGGCTGATAATATTCCGGCTGAACTGCTCCGGTAATAGCTCATTAACGGCGCAGGTATCCAGCAGCTCCAAAGCCTGTTCGATTAATTTACGCAGCGTAGTTTGACGTACTCCCTCTGTGGTAGGATAGACAGGGGTTAAGGTTTCCTGCAAATGGATACGCTCGGCGTGTTGCTGGATTTTGTATTCCGGGTGGATAATTTCAGCACCCTGAGAGCCCCGGCGTATTTCACCATAAGCGATGATATGTTTACCTTCTGCCAGACTGTTTTTCATGGCGGCAGTAAAATTGAAAAAACGCAGGGTTAACACGCCAGTGCCGTCACTGATTTGGCAGGTCATTATACGCCGACGCCCAAAAACGACATTGGTACGTGAAATTTCGCCTGTCACTGTCACATAAATACCGGGCAACACTTCATTGATGGGGTATAGCCGGGTTTGGTCCTCATAACGGAGAGGCAAATGCAGTAATAGATCCTGTAGATTGACCAACCCCAGTTTGGCAAGCTTACCTACCTGACTGGCTCCAACACCCCGTAAAGTTGTTAACGGGATGGCATCAAGTAATCGGCCTTTCATATCTATTCTCCATTAATCCAGTTCTCCATCAATCCGGTTTTCCGTCAGTGTGATTTATTTCCCTGCTGATGGTGCTGTCGTTGCCTGCATTGCTGCCCACCAGGATTCACTTGCTATGATTTGCCCTTGCTTATCAATCAAAGGTTGTTCCAGCCCTTTACGGTGTGAAACTGCCGCTAAAACGGGATATCCCCCTTCAAACAGCAATTTTTGCTGATCTTCCTCAGATAGCGTGCTTTCTTCTCGCTGATACATACCGGCAAGCTGGCGTTGCCGCTGTGCTTCATACAGGATCAGCGCAGAAGCAACGGAGACATTTAGCGACTGAACCATGCCTGCCATAGGAATGACAATATCATGATCTGCCAGAGCAATAGCCTGTTTGGAAATGCCTTTCTTTTCCTGCCCCATAATGATACAGGTAGGTTTAGTGTAATCAATCTGACGGAAATCGACGGCTTTATCAGAAAGATTGGTCGCTAATACCTGCATTCCGGCAGTTTTAAACTGGTTGATAGCCTGCTCAACGGATGAATGAGTTTTTACCTGAACCCAGCTATTACTGCCAGCGGCGGAAGAGAGTTGAGTTCGTAATTGTTGAGTAGGCCAGACGGCGTGGATTTGGTGAATGCCAACTGCATCCGCAGTACGAATCACTGCAGATACATTATGGGGTTTGTGTACTTCTTCTAAACAAATCGTCAGGTCAGGCTGACGCATTGCCATCATCTGACAAATACGTGCATAACGTTTAGGATTCATAACCTCTAATTTCGGTTACGGCTGACTCGTAGTACATCCGGCATGACACGTATCTTGCGCATGATATTTGCCAGCTGGATACGATCTTTGGCAGTCAACCTAATGAAAGCACAATAAACACGGCCATCTTTTTCTTCGGTATTCATGCTTTGGATATTGGAGTTCGCATCATTAATGGCGGCTGTCAGATTTGCCAGTGCACCCTGATGATTAAACATGTCAACTTTAATCTCAGCAATAAAATCGCTGTTGACATCTTTATCCCACTCAACAGGCATGAATTTTTCCGGTTCTTTCTGGTAGCCACGAATATTACGGCAGGATTCGTGATGGATAACCAAACCTTTGCCCGGGCTGATATGAGAAATAATCGGGTCACCGGGGATAGGACGGCAACATTTGGCAAAGGTAATCAGGATACCATCAGCACCTTTGATGGGCAGTTTACGGCTATTATTACTATTATTGTTGCCACTATTACTGTCTGGCATTTTTTCCTTCTCGCCCAACAGATTATGAGCAACAACGACACTCATTGCGTTACCTAAGCCGATTTCTGCCAGCAGATCATCCAGTGAAGTCAGTTTCATTCTTGCCAGTTCTCTGGCAATGTTTTCTTCTGGGATATCGGCAACTTTCAGGCCGTTGCCGAGTGCATGATTAAGCAGACGCCGACCCAGACTGACTGAATCATCCCGTTTTAGGTTTTTCAATAGCTGACGGATCTTAGCGCGTGCTTTAGAGCTGACGACAAAGTTCAGCCATGCGGCATTAGGGCGCGCACTTGGTGCGGTAATAATTTCGACGGTTTGCCCACTGCTGAGGGTTTGAGACAGTGGATAAGGCTGACGATCAACACGGGCCCCGACACAGGCGTGACCGATATCGGTGTGAACGGCATAGGCAAAATCGACAGGTGTCGCCCCTGCCGGCAATTCGACAATACGCCCTTCAGGCGTAAAAACGTAGATCTCATCAGGGAATAGATCAGATTTGACGCTTTCAATGAATTCGAAAGAGCTACCGGCACTTTGCTGAAGCTCCAGCAGGCTTTGCATCCAGCGCTGAGCACGAACCTGAGCAGTCGTACCTGATTCACCCTGCTCTTTATAAGCCCAGTGTGCAGCAACCCCCATTTCAGCCATTTGATCCATATCTTCAGTACGGATTTGTACTTCAACCGGAACTCCGTGTGGGCCGATCAGAGAAGTATGCAGGGACTGATAGCCGTTGGCTTTGGGAATGGCAATATAATCTTTTACCTTACCGGGGCGGGGTTTATACAGGCTGTGCATTTGCCCCAGAACACGGTAACAGGTATCAAGGTTATCGACGATGACACGGAACGCATAAATATCCATGATGGAATGAAAACGCTGTTCTTTCAGGTGCATCTTACGATAGATAGAGTAGAGGTGTTTTTCCCGCCCATTGACGGTACATTTGATGCCGGCATCCGTTAATCTGCCCTCAATTTCTGACAGAATTTTCTGGATCATCTCCTTACGGTTGCCGCGAGCAGCTTTAACTACCTCTTTAATCACCCGGTAACGGTTCGGATACAGAGCTTCAAAACCCAGCTCTTCCAGTTCTGTTTTCAGGTGATGGATACCCAATCGATGGGCTAACGGACTGTAAATTTCCAGCGTTTCCCTGGCGATGCGCCGCCGTTTATCAGGGCGTAAGGAACCAAGGGTTCGCATGTTATGTGTACGGTCTGCCAGTTTGATCAGAATGACACGGATATCCTGTACCATTGCCATGACCATTTTGCGAAAGTTTTCTGCCTGAGCTTCTTTTTTATCACGGAAGTTCAGTTTGTCCAGCTTAGAGACACCTTCCACTAATCCGGCGACAGCTGTCCCGAATAGTTGCTCGATATCCTGAAATGTCGTTGGTGTATCTTCTATGACATCATGCAGAAGTGCCGCCATCAGTGTTTCATGATCAAGGCGCATTTCAGCCAGAATACAGGCAACGGCAACCGGATGAGTAATATATGGCTCACCGCTGGAGCGGGTCTGCCCTTCATGGGCATCCCTAGCTACGATATAAGCCTGCTTCAACAGACCAATCTGATCTTCAGGCAAATATTTAAGAACAAGCTGATTCAGGCTTTCAAACAGGTAC
Organism: Xenorhabdus sp. KJ12.1; assembly: GCF_963876495.1. Taxonomy (NCBI): domain Bacteria; kingdom Pseudomonadati; phylum Pseudomonadota; class Gammaproteobacteria; order Enterobacterales; family Morganellaceae; genus Xenorhabdus; species Xenorhabdus sp. KJ12.1. The sequence continues at coordinate 84,519 of NZ_CAWNQH010000138.1, read as the reverse complement.
AAGGCAGACCTACCGTAAAATTAACGACGACCGTCGGCGATAGCAGAAACAGCGTTGATTTCTGCAGCTTCCTGCTCTTGTTGTTCCTGACGTTCACGAACATCAAGAATTTTATTATTGATAAGACCCTGCTCGATTTCACGCAGAGCGATAACCGTCATCTTATCGTTTTCTTCCGGAACCAGAGGATCTTTTCCGCCTGACTGCAATTGGCGTGCTCGGCGAGCAGCGACCAACACCAGGTCAAAACGGTTACCAATTTTTTCTACTGCGTCTTGAACAGTTACGCGTGCCATATGTGTGCTACTCCACAGATAAATAAGTGACCGGACATGATACTGAAACTTAGTTCAGTCTGCCAATAATTTGCTGATTAACGCATCATGCCGTTGAGCCTGCCTTTCTAAACGCAGGCGTTCTGAACGAATAACCGATTGTAAATCGGCCAGAGCAGTATTGAAATCATCATTGATGATGACGTAATCATACTCGCCATGATGCTCCATTTCAGCGACAGCTTGAGACATGCGTTTAGCAATGACCTCTTCGCTGTCCTGACCGCGCCCGCGCAGGCGGCGGAGTAATTCTTCCCTTGAAGGCGGAAGAATAAAAATACTACGAGCCGCAGGCATTTTCTGACGGATTTGTTGCGCACCCTGCCAGTCAATATCAAGAAAGACGTCAACCCCACTGGCGAGAGTATCTTCGATTACTTTACGGGAAGTGCCGTAATAGTTACCGAAAACACAGGCATGTTCCAAAAATTCATCATGGTTAATCATATTCTGGAATTCATCGGTTGTGACGAAAAAATAATGTTCACCATGATTTTCGCCTGGGCGTGCCGGGCGGGTTGTATGTGAAACAGAAACCTGAGTGTCATACAAAGGCTGGGTGTTTAATAAAGCCTGAATAAGGCTTGATTTGCCTGCTCCACTCGGTGCAGAAACAATATATAACGTTCCTTGGCTCATGCTGATTTCTTGACTGGTTGGGTATTAATAAATGCAAGCGTAGGGATATAAAATCCCACATAGTATACACGGATACGTTAATCCATGCAGCGTTACAATACATGCCTACGAGTGATTCAACAAAATTTTTTATTAACAAACGAAGATTAAAGCGATATTTTGCAAAACAATTCCAGATAAAATAATAGGTTGCAGAAACAAGCTAATAATTTTTCGAGACTCATCGCAAACACTCTTTTTCCTCATTGGTATAGCCAAATTTCTTTATTATTCTTTGCCTGCATTTAAGGAACGTGTGGAGCAAGGATGCTTAATTTTCTCATTATAATATTGATGTTGTTATGTGGAGTGCCGATAGCACTCGCAGCAGATTGTCCCGTCTGGCCAAAGGAAAAACTTCAGCTTGAAATCGAACACCTGACACCACAGGTAGCGCGATGGGAGCAGTTGTATCGCCAGCAGGGGATTAGTGAAATAGATGATGAAATTTACGATCAGCTATTGGAAACCCTGACACACTGGCAGCACTGCCTGAATCTGACACAGAATAATAACGTTGTCATAGCTATTCCGGATAATGGAAAACAGACTCATCCTGTCCAGCATACAGGGTTGCGTAAACTAAAAAGTCTGGAGGAAGTGCGGAAATGGATACAAGGGCGCTCGAAAATCTGGTTACAGCCTAAAATTGATGGTGTTGCGGTAACACTGGTTTATCAGAAGGGGCTGTTGACAGGGTTAATCAGCCGTGGGAATGGAACAGAAGGCACAGACTGGCTGGATAAAAGCAAATTTATATCCAGTATTTCCCAACAGATAAAAAATGCCCCGGAACATATGGTGTTACAAGGCGAGCTTTTTTGGCGACAGAATAATCATCGCCAGTCGGTTGCTGGTAGTCAGGGCGCGCGCAGCAAGGTTGCGGGTTTGATGATGCGTAAGGCCCATTCAGCAGAACTCAGTCAAATAGGGATATTTGTATGGAGCTGGCCGGATGGGCCGGATGAAATGACTGCTAAGCTTGAACAACTGGCTTCCATGGGCTTTCCGGCTACGCAACAATTTAGCCACCCTATTTCTAATGAGGAAGAGGCAGAAAAAAAATGGAAAATGTATTTTACCCATCCTCTCCCTTTTGCTACTGATGGGGTTGTATTAAGGCAAGAGACTGAGCCCGCTGGCAGGCAATGGCGTTCAGGTTCAAACAGCTGGGCTGTTGCATGGAAGTATCCTCTACAGCAACAGGTCACCACAGTAAACGATATTCAATTCAGAATAGGCCGCACAGGGAAAATTTCCGTATTGCTGGAACTGGAAAAGATTCAATTAGATGACAGGCAGATTAGCCGCGTTCATATTGGCTCGGTGACGCGTTGGAAGCATTGGGATGTTTATCCGGGAGATAAAGTAACAATAGCACTGGCAGGGCATGGCATACCAAAACTTGATAAGGTGGTTTGGCGTATAGCTGAACGCAAACATCTTAATCCTCCTGATGCAGAACAATTTCATTCACTCAGTTGTTTTGTATTGAATAATGATGAATGCCAACAGCAGTTTATCGCACGTCTTACATGGATGGGCGAAAAGTTGAAAATGAGGGGAGTGAGCCAAGGTACATGGATGACTTTAGTTACGAGTGACAAGATCAAGAACCTGACAGATTGGTTAGCATTGGATGTCAGCCAACTGGCCGAAATACCAAATATCGGAACTAAGCGTGCTGAATCAATTTTCAATCAATTCCAGCAATCAAAGCAGCAGCCAGCTTCATTATGGCGCGAAGCGATAGGAATGCCTTATGCCAATAAATTTACAAATAAAATAGCTTTGTTCGGAAAGATGCAGTTACCCGAAGTAGAAACACAAAAATATAGTGCTTTATCAGTTAAACAAAGAGCAAAAATTGAGAGATTTTTTCAGCACCCTGATGTTAAAAAATTAGTGGAAGTACTAACTTTACAAGGCATTGATCTATAGATACATCTTTTACAGTCATTGGAGATCAGGAAAATAAAACTGGGGAGTCGAATGAGAGCGTAGGAGCAAAAGTCTGCTTCAAACGCTCAGATTCATATCAGTGATCAGCACCATCGTAATTAAAGATGGGTAATCCAAGACGATAGCGAATAGCTATTAGGCGGGCTGCGAGGCCAGCAATAAGGGTTATGATAATGACGCTGTTGGGGTGTAGTGGAGTATGCAATAAGGCGATATATAACCAAGCAGCAGCAAAGGAGACCCCAGCATAAATTTCTTTCTGAAACACCAGCGGGATGGTATTACAAAACATATCGCGCAGTACGCCACCAAAAACCCCGGTAATAACAGCAGCAATGGCGGCAATTATTGGGCTGTAGTCCATATCCAGTGCGATTTGTGCACCAATAATTGAAAAAACAATCAGGCCGATTGCATCCAGAATAAGAAACAAACGACGCAGGTGTTTCATCATTGGAGCAATCCAAATAGTGAAAACAGCAGCACAGGCAACAGTCACGATATATTCCGGGTTTTGGACCCAGCCAAGTGGGTAATGGCCCAGAATTATGTCACGAACGGAGCCACCACCGATGGCTGTTACAGAAGCGATAATAATCACGCCGAAGACATCCATTTTCCGGCGACCTGCGGCTAAAGCACCCGTCATGGCTTCAGCCGTGATACCAATGATATAAAGGACACTGAGTAGCATAAATTTAGTCAGATGAAAGATAATGAAGAAGTAAGAGTAATGCGGAAATAATAACGCCTCGATTGAAAATTTTTAGTTAAATTTGCATAAAGTTAGTTTTTATTATCCGAATTCCCGCATATTAAGGTGGAAAAAAATGATTTTCAAGGAACGTCAGATTACATTTGATAACCGTAGCCATCAGATAACTAATATAAATATCTGGACTCCTGATAGCCAGTGGCTGGTTTATGATGTACGTCCTAACGGAGCATCTTTTTCTGGCCTGACGATAGAAAAAATTCATATCAGTAACGGCCAGACAGAGATTATTTATCAGGCAAAAGATGGGGCACATGTTGGGGTTGTTACTGTTAGCCCACAAGAGCCGGTACGTTACGCATTTATTCATGGCCCGGAGCACCCGGATAATCACTGGCAATATGATTTTCATCATCGTCGTGGGGTGATTGTTTCCGACAGCGAACCAAGCGTTGCTGTCAATATTGATGCACTGGACATCACCCCTCCTTATACCGCCGGAGCCTTGCGAGGTGGTACACATGTGCATGTTTTCAGTCCTGACAGTAGTCGTTTGAGTTTTACCTATAATGACCATGTTATGCATGAGTTAGATCCTGCTCTTGATTTGCGTAATGTTGCTGTGGCTGTTCCACTAAGAACTGTGATTTCAGTGAAAAAACACCCGAGAGAATACGATGGTCGTTATTTTTCAGTCGTTGTTAGCCAAACCACAACGCATCCATACCCCGGTAGTGATGAGATCAATCGTGCATATGAAGAAGGGTGGGTTGGCCAACAGGGATACCTTAAAGAGAATGGGCAATGGCAGCGTTGGGCACTGGCTTTTATTGGTGATACGTGTGCTGAAAATGGTGAAAAGATCCCTGAAATTTATCTGGTTGACTTACCTGAGTATGATGAGGATTATGCACTCGAAGGTTGCCAGCCATTAGCCGGAACCGAAACGGCATTACCTGCGCCGCCCGCTGGAGTTAAACAGAAACGATTAACTTTCACCCATCAGAATTGTTATCCGGGGGTAGTCAATGTCCCCCGGCATTGGCTCAGAGCATCACCGGATGGTAGTAAAATTTGTTTTCTGATGAGAGATGGCAATGGTGTTATTCAGTTATGGTATATATCTCCAAATGGAGGCGAGCCGGTACAGATCACAGATAATATTCATGACATACAATCGGCATTTAACTGGGATAGGCGGGGGCGGTTTATTACTTTTGTTTGTGATAACAGTGTCATGCTTTGTGACAGTCAAAGTGGGGAGCTCCAGCGGTTAACAGCTCGTACTGATGATGCTCCCTGTGCTGATGCAATCGTGTTTTCACCTGATGGCCGATATATTGCATTTATGCGGGATATTAATGGATATCGTCAGCTTTTCATTGTTGAAACAGGGTTGAAATAGGCACCGTTGTACAATAACGATGCCTGAAAAATAGTAGAAATAAGATAATTTTCAGCCTATACACAATGGATTTCAAGATGCGTCGCGGCGGCACGGGAGTGAATCCCAGGAGCATAGATAACCGTATGTTTATAAAAACGGTGACCGGGGTGAGCGAGCGCAGCCAACAAAGAGGCAACTTGAAAGACGAAGTGTATAATCGATATTGGCAAAATCAGGGTTTATTATTCATCGAGTTTTCTAATATCGATTGTGTGCTGTTTGTGCTTTCTTCCAGTTTTTCAATACGAAGTTTAGGGGATTGCTCCGTTTGATCCTGATTGGAGTGAGCATAATCATAGGGGAGTAAAAGGGTATCTAAAAAGGCAGATAATGGGAGATCGACTACGAGCAGGGGTTTCAGGAACCATCCTGTCTTGTCATCTTTTAACATATTAATATTGGCTTGTGCTCCCGAATAATACCCTTGATTAGGGCCACTGTGAGTCATGATACTGGAGCAGCCTGTTAGCAAAAGCCCCCCAATAATAGTAGAAGGTAATAGAAGCAGTTTATAGTTTTTCATCATTTCCATTCCTTGAGCTCAATGAGTTAATTGCCAATATCCAGAAGTTATATTTATACCTAGTATGATTTTTTCATGAGTAAGCATAAAAATAACTTTTTAATACTATTTACTATAGTTAGGTAATATACAGTTTGCTATAGCACTTATTGTTAAATCCAATAATTTTTTTCGATAAACTTCTTTAATTCTCTGCAATGATTTTCATTTGAAATAAAAACAAAAGTAATTATTTTATTTGAATTTATATTCCAGTATTTCGAGTTGAGTCGTAGTGGAAAAGGTACGAAAAATTCGTCGGAAACAAATTTGTCCTACTAACAAGCGAGCTTGCCTATTAATACTGACCGTCACTGAATCTGGAGACTGTTAGTAGATATTATTTTCTAGCAGAGAGGAAGATTGAAAACAGCGTTGAATAATTAAGTATATGTGTTTGATTCATTAAGTGTGCTTTAGATCACACAATACGGGGTAATTGTCTTAATTTCACATAGTAGAGGCAATTTAAAGTGAAAAAAACCTGTCTATTCAGACCATTATCTTTTTTGTTTTCTGGTTAAATATACCGAGTTCAGGGAAAGTGCATAAACAAGGATCGTTTTCCTTTCCTACTGTGTGTGAAGAATTCTTTTGGGATTCTAATAACTACTGTCCTGTTCTCAGGTAAAAAGTCCTCGTTATCATCTTACTCCCTCACCTTAAATGAGGGAGCTTTTTTTTATAGTCCGATTAACACGCTACTTCCTGATGGGCAATCTCAATTTCTTCGGACAAAATACGGATACCTTCTTCTATTTTTGCCAGATCAGGTACATAGTTCATGCGCATACATTGATGCGCATGAGGCCAGTTATGTTCCAGACCAGGGAAGAAATAATGTCCCGGTACCATTAATACCTTCCGCTTTTTTAAGCGCTGATAAAGGACTTCAGTTGTAATCGGCAGATTTTTGAACCAGAGCCAGAGGAATATTGCCCCTTCTGGTTTATGGATAAGACAGTATTCTTCTGGCAGATAGCGACGAATGATCTCAATGACTTGTTCTACCCGTTTTTTATAAAATGGTTGGATAACATTTTGGGATAAACGGAACAGATCATTACGACGGATCATTTCCAGCGTCATGGCAGGCCCAATGCCCCCCGGAGCCAGACTAATCACACCATTCATATTACTGACTGCCTGAATAATCTTTTCATTGGCAACGATGATTCCACAGCGAGCACCCGGTAGCCCAAGCTTGGACAGGCTCATACATAAAATAATATTCGGGTTCCACAGAGGGGTTGCTTCACTAAAAATAATACCCGGGAATGGCACGCCATAGGCATTATCGATCAGCAGAGGGATTTGATGTTTTTGAGCCAATGCATCCAAACGCAGTAATTCTTCGTCAGTGACAACATTACCCGTAGGATTAGTTGGACGGGAAACACAGATCAGGCTGATATCTTCAGAAATATTCAGGTGGTCAAAATCAACATGATATTTAAACTGCCCATTAGGCAATAATTCAATATTAGGTTTATTAGCAACAAATAAACCTTCATCCAGACCAGAATCAGAATAGCCAATATATTCAGGTGCAAGCGGAAACAGAACCCGTTTTATTGAGCCATTTTCATCACGCCCTGCTAATAAATTAAACAGGTAGAAAAAAGCACTTTGGCTACCATTGGTCAGAGCAATATTCTGTGGATTAACATCCCAACCGAGCTTTTCCTGTAATTCCTGTGCCAGTGCAGCAATTAACGTATTTTTTCCCTGTGGGCCATCGTAATTACACAGGGTTTCAGTTAATTGGCCGTTTAACGCCATATCCGCCAATAGTTGCTGGAAATACTCATCCATTTCAGGAATATGGGCAGGGTTGCCACCACCAAGCATAATCGCGCCGGGTGTTCTCAGGCCCTGGTTGAGATCATTCATCAGGCGCGTAATACCTGACTCTTGTGTGAATTTGTTTCCGAATTGAGAGAATTTCATAACGGCTGTTGCGTCTTTGTTTGTATTTTGTAGGAGTATGGTAAGAAGACACCATAACTCGCGTCTTGTTATATTGTCACCTATTTTTATGCTTCGTTTTTTAAGTTACCTCTTTGTTGAGAGCATATACGCTTATTTTCAGTTTTTTTGTATCGATTATTTCCGACATAAACAGTTTGCAATGTGATCATCCACCAAACCTGAAGCCTGCATAAAAGCATAGCAGGTGGTGCTACCGATAAATTTAAAGCCACGTTTTTTCAGTGCCTTTGAAAGAGCATCAGAAAGGTCAGTTTTGGCTGGTACTTCTGCCAATGTTTCCCAATGATTTATTTGCGGAATACCGTCAACAAATTGCCAGATAAATTCACTGAAATTTTCGCCCTGCTCGGCCATTTTCAGATAGGCGCGGGCATTATCAATAATGGCGTTAATTTTTGCACGGTGGCGGACGATGGCAGGGTTCTGCATTAATTTCTCGACGTCATTTTCACCCATTTCAGCAACTTTTGCCGGATCAAACTGGTGGAAACATTTTCTGTAACCTTCCCGCTTTTTCAAAATCGTAAACCATGATAAACCCGCTTGTTGTCCTTCAAGACAAATCAATTCAAAAAGCTTTTGGCCATCCTTTAATGGTTTTCCCCACTCATTGTCATGGTAGGCCAGATAATCAGGATCTGAGGTAACCCAGCCACAGCGGGTTATGACTTTATTCATGAAGTGCGTATCTCCGTAGGCGTTGGTGAAGAATTACACCAATTTTAGCTGTATGAATATCCATGTAAAGTCATTCGGATAAGATTTTTTTATGTTGTGACAAAATTGGGCGGTGATCAGTGCTGTATATCTTACAGTCAAAGGGTATACTGACTCCTTTCGTTTAAATTCATATACACTTCGTCTTTCAAGTTGCCTCTTTGTTGGCTGCGTTCGCTCACTCCGGTCACACATAGTTATCTATGCTCCCGGGGGGTGACTCCTTTGCCGCCACGACGCATCTTGGAATCCATTGTGTATACGTATCGCGTGCGGATTCAACATGCAAAAGTTTGATACCAAAACCTTTCAGGGCATTATCCTGACATTACAGGATTACTGGGCGCGTCAAGGCTGCACCATTGTCCAACCATTGGATATGGAAGTCGGCGCAGGAACCTCTCATCCTATTACCTGCCTGCGTGCTTTGGGGCCGGAACCTATTGCTGCTGCTTATGTGCAGCCCTCCCGTCGTCCGACTGATGGGCGCTACGGTGAAAACCCGAACCGTCTTCAGCATTACTACCAATTTCAGGTTATCATCAAACCCTCTCCAGAGAATATTCAAGAGCTTTATCTTGGTTCACTGAAAGAGCTGGGGCTTGATCCTACCGTTCACGATATCCGTTTTGTTGAAGATAACTGGGAGAACCCGACTCTGGGTGCATGGGGTCTGGGCTGGGAAGTCTGGCTGAACGGTATGGAAGTGACTCAGTTCACTTATTTCCAGCAGGTTGGTGGTCTTGAGTGTAAGCCTGTTACCGGTGAAATCACTTACGGTCTGGAACGTCTCGCCATGTATATTCAGGGTGTAGACAGTGTTTATGATCTGGTGTGGAGTGATGGCCCGCTGGGTAAGACGACTTATGGTGATATTTATCATCAGAATGAAGTTGAGCAGTCTACTTACAACTTTGAACACGCAGATGTGGATTTTCTGTTCACCTGTTTCGAACAGTATGAAAAAGAAGCGCAGGAGTTGCTGGCACTGGAAACACCTCTGCCACTGCCTGCTTATGAGCGCATTCTGAAAGCGGGTCATACGTTTAACCTGTTGGATGCCCGTAAAGCGATTTCTGTGACTGAACGTCAGCGTTATATCTTGCGTATCCGTACTCTGACCAAAGCAGTTGCTGAAGCTTACTATGCTTCCCGCGAGGCGCTTGGCTTCCCGATGTGTAACAAAAACGGTGTAACAGAAAATTAAGAGGCCATCATGACTCAACAGACTTTCCTTGTGGAAATCGGCACAGAAGAGTTGCCACCAAAGGCGCTGCGTTCACTGGCTGAATCCTTTGCGGCCAATTTTGAAACAGAATTGAACAACGCCAATCTGGGTCATGGTGAAGTTCGCTGGTTTGCTGCTCCGCGTCGTCTGGCGCTGAAGGTGGCCAATCTGGCGGCGGCACAGGCTGATCGTGAAGTAGAAAAACGTGGTCCTGCCATTTCTCAGGCGTTCGATGCGGAAGGGAAACCAACCAAAGCGGCAGAAGGCTGGGCGCGAGGTTGTGGGATCACTGTTGATCAGGCAGAGCGTCTGGTAACCGATAAAGGCGAATGGCTGCTGTATCGGGCACAGGTTAAAGGTTGTGAAGCCAAAGAGTTGCTGGCAGGTATGGTAAGCAGTTCATTGGCTAAACTGCCTATCCCTAAACTGATGCGTTGGGGTGATAAAGAAACTCAGTTCGTCCGTCCTGTTCATACCGTCACTATGCTGCTGGGTAGTGAGGTCATTGAAGGCGAAATTCTGGGTATCAACTCTGATCGTATTATCCGTGGTCATCGTTTTATGGGTGAAGCGCAGTTCACCATTGATAACGCAGAACAGTATCCGGCAATTTTGCAGGAGCGTGGTCGGGTTATTGCAGATTATGAAACGCGTAAAACCCTGATTAAGCGCGATGCAGAGCAGGCAGCGGCCCAGCTTGGTGGTGTGGCGGATTTGACCGACAGCCTGCTGGAAGAAGTGACTTCTCTGGTAGAATGGCCTGTAGTTCTGACGGCAAAATTCGAAGAAAAATTCCTCGAAGTACCGGCGGAAGCACTGGTATATACCATGAAAGGCGATCAGAAATATTTTCCGGTTTACGATAAATCCGGCAAATTGATGGCGAACTTTATTTTTGTCACCAATATTGAATCTTCTGATCCACAGCAGATTATCTCAGGTAATGAAAAAGTAGTCCGTCCACGTCTGGCAGATGCCGAATTCTTCTTTAAGACTGACCGTAAACAGCGTCTGGAAGATAACCTGCCGCGTCTGGAGACTGTTTTGTTCCAGAAACAGTTGGGTACACTGCGTGATAAAACAGACCGCATTCAGGCTCTGGCTGGCTGGATTGCTGACAAGATCGGGGCGGATGTTACTCATGCAACCCGCGCAGGTTTGCTGTCCAAGTGTGACTTAATGACCAACATGGTCTTTGAATTCACTGATACGCAGGGTGTGATGGGTATGCATTATGCCCGTCATGACGGAGAAGCTGAAGATGTGGCTCTGGCGCTGAACGAACAGTATCAGCCACGTTTCTCTGGTGATGAACTGCCATCAACCGGTGTTTCTTGCGCAGTCGCGATTGCCGATAAAATGGATACGCTGGCAGGCATTTTTGGTATCGGCCAGCATCCTAAAGGGGATAAAGACCCATTTGCTTTGCGTCGTGCCGCACTGGGTGTACTGCGTATTATTGTTGAGAAAAAATTACCTCTCGATCTTCAGACTCTGGCAGAAGAAGCTGTACGTCTGTATGGCGATAAACTGACCAATGCAAAAGTTGTGGATGATGTTGTTGAGTTTATGCTCGGCCGCTTCCGCACTTGGTATCAGGAGCTGGGTTACAGCGTTGATACCATTCAGGCAGTTCTGGCGCGTCGTCCGACACAACCAGCCGATTTTGATGCCCGTATGAAAGCGGTAACGCATTTCCGTACGCTGGATGAGGCTGTTTCTCTGGCAGCGGCTAATAAGCGTGTTTCCAACATTCTGGCGAAGTCAGAAGAGAAACTGAGTGATGCAGTTCAGGCTTCAGTACTGAAAGCAGCGGAAGAGATCCAGCTGGCGACTCATCTTGTCGTCCTGAAAGAAAAACTGGCTCCTCTGTTTGCTGAAGGCAATTATCAGGATGCATTGGTCGAATTGGCTTCCCTGCGTGAAGTTGTGGATGCGTTCTTCGATAATGTGATGGTCATGGATGAAGATCTGCAAGTGCGGGTAAATCGTCTGACATTGCTGAGTGAACTGCGTGATCTGTTCCTGCGGGTTGCGGATATTTCACTGTTACAGTAATAAGTAATAGCCGATGAATATTATCGGATTGCTTCCCTCAAAGCCTCGCACTGAGCGAGGCTTTTTTCTGCTGAGATATTGAACACTGCGGATGTGTTATAGGGTAGAATTTGGTTGTATTCTCGTCAAATAACTACTTATCTTTAAAAAGTTATTGACGATCTGCGACGCTGGCAGTAAGATGCGCTTCGTTTTCGGCGAGTAGCGCAGCTTGGTAGCGCAACTGGTTTGGGACCAGTGGGTCGGAGGTTCGAATCCTCTCTCGCCGACCAGCATTCTGAAACCCCGCTCTTTGAGCGGGGTTTTTTCGTATATAGCTGGCGAAAACCAATTCATCATATTCTGATTTATCAACCACCCTTTATCTCGTTCATTAAGCCACTAATGTTGCTTTCATTTTCGAAGCTTTAAAAGGTTATCTCATCTTAATTTTTCAATTTAATGGATAACGCCATTAATTTGTCCTGAATAGGGTGAATTTAAGGTTTTTCTTTTTTTTATTCGTTTTAGCCTCTTACCTCGCTTACTTTCCTGATAACTCTTTTTGCTCATTATTTAAGTATCCGGTCACAAATTTAAAATTATAAACCATAGGATGTAATGCTTTATATAAGTGATATTTTTAGTGTTTTTCTCCGCGTGTGTGTCTCGCGTCATAGTTTATAACTATTTTTGTTAATATTCTTTTGCGTTTGTGTTTTTCTATTGTTTCATATTTTGCTGAGGTTATATTGACGTCAGGCATAACAATTGTTTAATTGATAATCGAAAACAATAACACAGGCCGGGACAGTGATATTTAGGCAGGAAATTCTGGGCTTGGCTAAGGCACAATAAACACCACAAACGGAGCTTATGTAATGATTCTCTCCAAAAAGAAAAAGCCCGGTTTACTGAAATTGGGTATTGGTCTTGTTTCTTTGGCTGTAGCTGCTGGTGTGCAGGCAAAAACACTGGTCTATTGCTCAGAAGGTTCACCTGAAGGTTTTAACCCGCAGTTTTTCACCTCTGGTACCACTTTTGATGCCAGTGCCAGACCAATTTATAACCGTCTGGTAGATTTCAAATTAGGTACAACAGAGATTATTCCCAGTTTGTCTGAACGATGGGACGTTAGTGATGATGGTCAAACCTACACATTCCATTTGCGTAAGGGTGTGAAGTGGCATAGCAGTAAAGATTTCAAGCCAACACGTGATTTCAACGCCGACGATATTATCTTTACCTTTATGAGGCAGAAGGATAAAAATCATCCATATCATCAAGTATCCGGTGGCGGCTATGAATACTTTAGCGGCATGGATATGGAGAATATTATCAATAAAATAGAGAAGGTGGATGACTATACTGTCCGTTTTGTGTTGTCCCGTCCTGAAGCTCCTTTTCTCGCTAATCTGGCAATGGATTTCGCCTCAATTCTTTCCAAAGAATATGCTGATGTCATGATGAAAGCGGGTACGCCGGAAAAAGTCGACCTGAACCCAATTGGTACAGGGCCATTCCAGTTAGTACAGTACCAGAAAGATTCCCGTATTCTTTATAAGGCGTTTAAGGATTATTGGGAAGGACCAGCGAAAATTGACCGTTTAGTCTTCTCTATTACCCCTGATGCTTCTGTTCGTTATGCCAAGCTACAGAAAAATGAATGTCAGGTCATGCCATACCCGAACCCTGCTGATATTGCGAGTATGAAGCAGAACAAAGATATTGTCCTGAAAGAGCAGGCTGGGATGAATGTCGGTTATCTTTCTTACAATGTCACTAAAAAGCCAATGGATAACCTCAAAGTGCGTCAGGCGCTGACGATGGCAGTGAACAAAGATGCCATTATTGAGGCGGTATATCAGGGTGCGGGCCAGAAAGCGAAGAATCTGATCCCTCCTACAATGTGGGGTTATAACGATGATATCAAAGATTATGCTTATGATCCGGTTAAGGCTAAAGAGCTGCTGAAAGAAGCTGGTTTCGCGAATGGTTTCGAGACCGATCTTTGGGCAATGCCGGTACAACGCCCTTATAACCCGAATGCGCGCCGTATGGCGGAAATAATTCAGGCTGACTGGGCCAAAATTGGAGTAAAAGCCAAAATAGTCAGTTATGAATGGGGTGAATATCTGAAACGGGCGAAAGATGGTGAACCTCAAAACGTTATGATGGGCTGGACAGGGGATAATGGAGATCCTGATAATTTCTTTGGTACGTTGTTTAGTTGCGCAGCTAAAGATCAGGGTTCTAACTATTCAAAATGGTGTGATAAACAATTTGAAGACATCATTCTGCCTGCCCGTAAAACAGCTGATGTTGCCAAACGCACTGAGCTTTATAAGCAAGCGCAAGTAGTGATGCATGAACAGGTTCCGGCGTTGATTGTTGCCCACTCTACGGTTTATGAACCTATTCGTAAGGAAGTGAAAGGCTATGTGGTTGATCCGCTGGGCAAGCACCTCTTTTACAACGTAGACCTCGAATAATTCTGTTTTTCATTTGTTATGACTGCCATCCCCCGAATTTCTTCGGGGGATGGTTACTCTTCTCTGGTAGGCAAGCAGGTCTGTGTAATACATAAACAGCCTGAGAGCTGTAATTAATAATTAAAAAGAGAATTCAGGATATGCTGCAATTTATCCTCCGGCGTCTGGGGTTAGTGATCCCGACGTTTATTGGTATTACTCTGCTGACTTTCGCTTTTGTGCATATGATCCCCGGTGATCCGGTACTGATTATGGCGGGAGAGCGTGGTATTTCAGCTGAACGTCATGCTGAACTGATGGCAGCAATGGGGCTGGATAAGCCTCTTTGGGAGCAATATCTTCATTACATCAATGGCATACTACATGGTGATTTGGGTTCCTCCCTGAAGAGCCGTATTCCCGTATGGGATGAATTTGTCCCCCGATTTCAGGCCACTCTGGAATTAGGCATCTGTGCCATGTTATTCGCCATTTCAGTCGGTATTCCAGTTGGAGTGCTGGCGGCGGTCAAACGTGGCTCTGTCTTTGATCATACCGCTGTTGGTCTGGCACTGACCGGTTATTCAATGCCCATTTTCTGGTGGGGCATTATGCTCATCATGCTGGTTTCTGTTCATTGGAACCTGACTCCTGTTTCTGGTCGTATAAGCGATAGTGTGTTTCTTGATGACAGTCATCCCCTGACAGGTTTTATGCTGATAGACACCTTGTTTTGGGGAGAAGACGGCGATTTCGTCGATGCTGTGATGCATATAATCCTTCCGGCCGTTGTGCTAGGAACTATCCCACTGGCGGTCATTGTGCGCATGACCCGCTCATCCATGCTGGAAGTTTTGGGCGAAGATTATATTCGTACTGCGCGAGCAAAAGGCCTGAGCCGTTTGCGTGTCATTATCATTCATGCGCTACGTAATGCCTTGTTGCCGGTGGTTACGGTGATTGGTCTGCAAGTGGGGGTTATGTTGGCGGGCGCGATTCTGACCGAAACGATTTTTTCATGGCCGGGGCTGGGGCGTTGGTTGATTGATGCACTTCAGCGCCGTGATTATCCGGTGGTGCAGGGTGGAGTTTTGCTGGTGGCAACTATGATCATTTTGGTCAACTTTGCGGTTGACCTGCTGTATGGCATCGTCAACCCACGTATCCGGCATAAGAAATAAGGAGCGCATGATGACTCAACTTACTGAACAATCAGCATCAAATGCTGAGCAAACAGTATCAGGTGCGCCAAAAATGATGACGCCGATACAGGAATTCTGGCATTACTTTAAACGTAATAAAGGGGCAGTCATTGGCCTTGCCTATATCATTCTGATGTTATTGATCGCGTTGTTTGCAGGCTTACTGGCGCCACATGGCCCTGCTGAACAGTTCCGCGATTCTCTACTGTTGCCTCCGGTGTGGCAGGATGGAGGAAGCTGGCAATTTATTCTCGGTACTGACGATGTCGGGCGAGATATCCTTTCCCGCCTGATGTATGGCGCACGTCTTTCACTGTTGGTGGGTTGTCTGGTTGTTGTTATGTCGCTGGTGATGGGGATTATTCTGGGTCTACTATCCGGTTATTTTGGCGGTGCGGTTGACGCAGCCATTATGCGGATAGTCGATATTATGCTGGCCTTGCCCAGCCTGCTGTTGGCACTGGTGCTGGTGGCTATTTTCGGCCCGTCTATTGTGAACGCATCTCTGGCCCTGACATTTGTCGCTTTGCCCCACTATATCCGTCTGACAAGGGCGGCAGTGCTGGTGGAAGTCAACCGTGATTATGTGACTGCGTCTCAGATTGCCGGAGCAGGTGCAGTACGTCAGATGTTCATCAATATTTTGCCTAACTGCCTTGCTCCTCTGATTGTGCAGGCATCATTGGGATTTTCGAATGCCATTCTCGATATGGCAGCATTGGGTTTTCTGGGGATGGGGGCACAGCCGCCTACACCAGAATGGGGAACCATGTTGTCAGATGTATTGCAATTCGCTCAGAGTGCCTGGTGGGTAGTTACTTTTCCGGGGCTGGCGATCCTGTTGACAGTACTGGCATTTAACCTGATGGGAGACGGGCTGCGTGACGCGCTCGATCCTAAGCTCAAGCAGTAGGGGTATGGAATGGCATTGTTGAATATAGACCAATTATCGGTGCACTTCGGAGATGAAGATGCACCATTCCGCGCCGTTGACCGTATCAGCTACAGCGTTGAGCAGGGGCAGGTTGTCGGTATTGTCGGAGAGTCTGGTTCGGGTAAGTCTGTCAGTTCACTGGCGATTATGGGGCTGATAGATTATCCGGGCAAAGTGATGGCAGGAAAACTGGAGTTTGATGGCTGTGATCTGACAAAAATTTCTGAAAAAGAACGCCGTCAATTGATTGGTGCGGAAGTTTCGATGATTTTTCAGGATCCGATGACCAGCCTGAATCCCTGCTATACCGTGGGTTATCAGATCATGGAAGCGTTGAAAGTCCATCAGGGCGGCAGCCGCAAAACCCGTTATCAGCGGGCGATTGATTTGCTGACTCTGGTGGGTATTCCGGATCCCGCTTCCCGTTTAGATGTTTATCCACATCAGTTATCGGGAGGAATGAGCCAGCGCGTGATGATTGCGATGGCAATTGCCTGTCGGCCAAAACTACTGATTGCGGATGAACCGACAACAGCACTGGACGTCACTATTCAGGCTCAAATTATTGAACTGTTGCTTGAATTACAGCAGCAGGAGAATATGGCGCTGATCCTGATCACTCATGATTTGGCGCTGGTTGCCGAAGCTGCACAGCATATTATTGTGATGTACGCAGGTCAGGTAGTGGAAGCCGGGAAGGCGACTGAAATATTCCAAGCGCCCCGTCATCCTTATACGCAGGCATTATTGCGGGCATTACCGGAATTTGCGGTAGACAAGGCTCGTCTGGCCTCGTTGCCGGGTGTTGTTCCGGGTAAATATGATCGTCCTGTCGGGTGTCTGCTTAATCCGCGCTGCCCTTATGCCACTGAACGTTGCTATCAGGTAGAGCCTGCATTGCAATTGGTTGGAGAACGTCAGGTTAAATGCCATATGCCGCTGGATGATAAGGGGAGGCCGACGATATGAGTATTCAAGAAACGGTTATGCACAAACAGGCTGTTCACAACACGGGTGGGCAGGAAAAAGCTTCTGCCCCTTTGCTGAAAGCGACAGAGTTAAAAAAATATTATCCGGTTAAAACGGGGGTATTTTCACCTGAACGTATGGTGAAAGCATTGGATGGCGTCTCATTTGAACTGGAAAAAGGCAAAACGCTAGCTGTCGTAGGGGAATCTGGCTGTGGAAAATCCACGTTAGGGCGCCTGCTGACTATGATAGAAAAGCCGACAGAAGGGGAACTGTATTATCTGGGGCAGGATTTATTGCTGCCAGATAAAGAAGCCGAAAAACTGCGACGTCAGAAAATCCAGATTGTATTCCAGAACCCTTATGCATCATTAAATCCACGAAAAAAAGTGGGGCAGATTCTGGAAGAGCCTTTACTTATCAATACAACACTGACATCAGAAGAGCGCAGAGAAAACGTTCTGCAAATGATGGAGAAAGTAGGGCTAAAACCTGAACATTACCAGCGTTACCCTCATATGTTTTCTGGGGGGCAGCGCCAGCGTATTGCCATTGCCCGTGGATTAATGCTGAATCCTGATGTCGTTATTGCAGACGAACCTGTTTCCGCGCTGGATGTTTCGGTACGGGCGCAAGTTCTGAATCTGATGATGGATTTGCAACAAGAACTGGGTTTGTCATACGTATTTATTTCTCATGACCTCTCTGTTGTTGAGCATATTGCGGATGAAGTGATGGTCATGTATTTGGGGCGCTGTGTTGAAAAGGGCGACAAACATACGATTTTCAATAACCCGAGTCACCCTTACACTCAGGCACTATTGTCTGCAACACCGCGTTTAAATCCTGAACTCCGTCGTGAACGCATCAAATTAACAGGAGAACTGCCCAGCCCGATGAATCCGCCTCCGGGCTGTGCTTTTGCAGCCCGTTGCCGCCATGCTTTTGGCCCATGTACTCAGCTCCAGCCTAAATTACAGCAATACGGCGAGCGGCTTGTTGCTTGCTTTGCAGTAGAACAGAATCAAAATCCACCGGCATAATTGCCACGGGTAGTAGCATTAACGTCAGTGGGCGTACATAGAATGACTACGCAGTAGCTGATTTCACCCTTTATTCTCTAATACCCCGCCAATTACGGCGGGGTATTCATCTAAACGAGACGATAAGAATAAAAATCAAGTATACTCAGCCGCATTAATAAGGCGTTATAGCCCGTCTTTGGTTAATTACTGGTTTGGATAAAATGAAATCGCGTGTCAAACGTTCGTTAACTATTAAACAGATGGCGGCAGTGACTGGAGTTACTTTGGTCACTCTTGCTATTTTCATTACTATCCAATTATCGCATTTGTTGCAGCAGCGAAAAGATGATTATATTAACCAACTCCATAATGCGGCTGCTCAGATTCAAACTCCCCTGACAGATGCTTTATTGAGGTCTGATCTCAATACAGCGAAAACATTACTGATCGGGCTGAAAACATCGGGTATTTTAGGGCGGGCTGAACTGATATCCAGAGATGACTCCCGGATTATGAGTCTGGATTTCGCAACCCATCGGCCTATACCGGAACTGGCAAAGCGAGTTTTCGGCATCCCTGTAGAAATTAATATTCCTTTACATGTCTATGGTATTTCATCGAAAGACTTGGCGTCACAGGGGCATCTCATCTTACAGGTTGATTCCAATCGTGTGTATCGCTTTGCATTAAATACACTTGCGTTAATGTTGACGACTTACTTATTGCTCGCGCTTATTATTACGGTGTCAGTAAGTTGGTGTGTAAATCGTATCATCATACATCCGTTGCGTGACATCGCGAGAGAACTGCATGAAGAACATCCGCCAGCTTCCATGACCTGCCCCAAAGGTCATCAGGATGATGAATTGGGTCTGCTGGTAAAAGGTTATAATCGCCAAATAAGTAAGCAAAAGTCTCGGTGAAATGAAACCTTACAAGGTGAATAAAGGTCTAACAGTTTGCGATCTTTATTGGTTCAGACAAGGATAAAATTAAACAGGTAGGGGTAAGTGAGAATGCAATGCAAAAAAATCGGATATCTTATTGGTGGCACCATTCTGGCTACAACTTACTTTGCTCAGGCAGAGACTTTACAGCCTGATCCTGCTTGGCAACAAGGAAAACTGGAAAATGGGTTCAGCTGGCAAATCCTGCAAACCCCACAACGGCCGAATGACAGAATACAGTTGCGCTTAATGGTAAAAACCGGATCTCTGGCGGAGAAAAGCTATCAGCAGGGTTATACTTATCTCATACCCAAAATCGTTCTCTCCTCCAGTAAAGATTTATCCTCACAAAAATTGGAAAACCTGTGGCACAACGCAGTTGACAGCAAAAATCCTTTCCCGCCAGCCGTAGTTTCCTATGATTTCACCCTTTATAGCCTCAGCTTACCGAATAATAGGCCTGAATTATTGCAGGATGCACTGATCTGGCTATCCGATATTGCTGGCGGTGCTGTATTCACACCGCAAACGTTAACTCCGGCGATGAAAACATCGGAACATCTGGTATCAACTCTGCCATCAGACATCCATGATCCTGCATGGCGTATACGATTACAGGGCTCAACTCTGATTGGTCATGACCCCGGAGCGAATGTATCAATCCCTGTCGATGTCAAAAAAGTCGAAGCATTTTATCGGCAGTGGTATACGCCGGATGCAATGACTTTATATATTGCAGGCAATGTGGATAGCCGGATATTACCAGAGCGCCTTAATCAGGTATTTTCATCATTAGAAGGCAAACGTCAGACCCCTGTTGCGGTTCCTATCCTGCTGCCATTAAAAACAGAAACACTGGGAGTAGAAAGTGAGAAAGCCATACAGGACAGGCTTTCTTTAGCCTGGAACCTGAACTGGCAGCCGATTAATGATTCTCAGACACTATTTCAGCACTGGTCTAATGAACTTGCCCGTGAGGCTCTTTACCATTATTTGCAACTGAAGCTGGAAGAAAATCAAAATAACGCCAAACTGGATTTGGACTGTCGGGTTGTGTATCAACGGGCAAATTGCTACTTAAATCTGAACACCTCATCAGGCAAACTGACAGATTCCACACTTTATCTGGCTTCCGCTTTGGCATCACTACGTGAAAGCGGGTTACCACAGGAACAGTTTGATGAACTGTACAAGCAGAAGCGTATTCAACTTCAGCATCTTTTCGCCGTATATGCTCGCACAGACACAGACGTACTCATTAACCAACGCCTGATTTCCCAACAGAACAATGTGATCGATATTGCTCCTGAGCAATACAGCAGACTGAGACAGATATTTTTATCTTCCCTCACACCGCAAGTGTTAAACAAAAAACTGCAAGAGATGTTATCTCAGGAAACCTCATTTATTCTGGTGCAGCCAAAAGGGGAAGCGGTTATTGATGTGAATCAGCTCAGGGACAGCTTTAACCAGATTATGCGTCCGGGGCCATTGCCGGAAGAACCGCAGGAAACTGAAGCGATAAAAAAAGCAGACTGACCTTATCCCAAGAGGACCTAAACTGCTTTTTTATTGTTAATTTTAAATCACCTCCATAGGAGGTGATGATTGCTTCGTATACAGTTTTAGTTATTTCCTTATTTCTCGATAAGATTACAATTTCTATTTATCAATATATCTATAAATATATCATAATAATTATGTTCGGGAGGGCTAATTCTCTCTAAAAGTAGTTTTAACTTCTTAATGTTATTAGTGTAAATATTAATTTCTGATTTTTTATAACTTAAATCACTCAATAAACCATCGAATCCATGAAAATCTTTACCTATGTATCCTCTTTTACCAAAAAATGCCTCCCCGAGCATACAAAAAAAATCAAGATAGTTGCTAACTCCGTCTAAATATAGTGAAACATGGATTGTTTTTTCAGATTTTGGTAGAAAAATTTGTTGCCAGTATAAACATGCAGTTAGCCATAGTTTTTTCGATTCTTTGCATTTGTTATTTTTCCAGTATAGAAAATCATTTCCTTGAGCCCACTCTTTCAAAATGGTCATGATTGTAATAGGTGGCTCATCAGAAGTTTTTATTAACAATGAAAATTTCTGACAGTTTGTTAGAGTGTATTCTTTTTCTATGATATTTCCAAAAAATTCACAAATACACGTATTATTAATATAATAAGATATGGTAACAAGATCCTCTTGTCTGATTTTAAAGTCATTAAATATTGTAATTTCTCTCGATTGCAATAAAATTAATTCGAATTCATCGTTACCATAAGTCTTTAGGTGAAATAAGTCGATGTTGTCAGATATAGCAAGTTTTTTATCATTGACATATATGTAATATTGACTAAGAATCATCGTGGTACCATTTTATTGAATATCCATGAGGTATTTATTATAAAGTTTAGTTATGGATAAGTATTTATCTTATCAGGTTAACAAGGGTGCAAAAAATTATACAGTTTTAATTCAGGGATCATTGAGAACTGTATGATTGTCGCTGTAATAGGAAGTAAGACTTTTTACTTCTACTACGGCAACAAAGTGAGGTCCTTCATATACATTTAAAGTAAACCCTTCATAAAGCAAAAAGTGAGGAGCCTCATCAACTAAAAAATAAGCTCTTCCTAATCCTATTCTGCTTCCTATTACAACATCATAATAGTTATTATTTATGTCTAATACTAAACTCCAAGAAATTGATTCTCCAAATTTTCCTTTTATTGGGTCAGTAATAACATAATATAATTCATTAAGTGGTAGAGTTGATTTACCACCTTGAGTTTCAGAAACCCAATTAATTTTGACGTTCGCGATTAATCTAGCCATGAAAAATTACTCTATTTTACCAATTATTATAGCCATAGCGGTTATTGTTACTGTGTGATTTGTGTTATTGCACAGTGAGCTTACACAGTTGTGGACAGTTTTGAAAGCTGTAATACTTTTTTAGTGATTTTATCTTTCAATGTCTTTTTATTAAAAGACTGTTTTACCTGTTTCGCTTACTTCTGTGAATTCAAAACACAGATATAATATTTTGATATTCTCATCTATATGCCTCGATGCACTTTTGGCTCAATAACCATTGGTAAATTATATAGGCAGTGATTCACTTAACAGACTGATGTTGTACTCCGATTCTATTCGGCAATGGGCAATAAGTAAAGCCGAGAAAACAGAACATTATTACAATGGGATATTGCCACAAAATGATAACGCCAATCACTAGCAAGTGAGCAACTACTGAAAGATTAAAGCCGGAAGATCATAGGGAACTTTCCTGCTTTATTGGTAATAATTTATCTCCGATTATTGATTGTCAAATTTAATATATTTTTCATTTCCTATAATTAATCTTAGTTTAAACGAATCTTTTTTTGTGTATTCATTTATGGTGCTATGATTGCAGCTACTATAATTATCACCGATGGTGCCATCATTTTGCCACATACACACAGGACAAATTTCATAGAATGAATCTTCTTTACTTTCAAATACAATATAATTACAAGCTGGGCAATTAGTACCACTAATTAAGCTATTATCACGGTCTATAATGGATATATCATTTCCTGTAATTTCCTTGACTGTTTTTTCCAAAAAGCTATTTTTTAGTAACTTTGAGTATAGGATATTATTCAATATGATAAGGTTGTATTTTTGTTTTATTGCTTCTGATGGTAGTTTATCTTCTATTTCTCCTGCTTCAATAAGTATTCTAGCCCGTTCATCTATTCTCTCCTTAAATAAAGAATAAACGTTCAAAAAGTCCATTACTTGGGAGCATGAAAATTCAATCTTCTTCATAAATTAACCTGCTTTTTACTCCTTAAATTGCCAAATAAACTTATTGATAGCATAACATGACTCCTTACCCAATTAAAATAAAAAGGGCGATATATTCGCCCTAATCGCTGATTTCTCTTTTCAAGAAATACGTTATTTCTTCGCGGCGGCTCGCACTTCTGTTACGCTTTTTCCACCCACTCCCCAGTTATCCGTTTCTACTTCATCAATGATGACAAAAGTGGTGGCCGGGTTTTTGCCAAGTACATCCACCAGCAGCTGGGTTGCACCTTCAATCAGTTGTTTTTTCTGTTCAGCAGTTGCACCTTCGCGGGTGATTTTGATGTTTACAAATGGCATATATGACTCCTTGTAGTTTTTTATAAAGTGCTTCTGGTGAAGCAGTCTCGTTTTGTCACTCTTTTTTCTCTGCGGTGGCTATCCACGCAGCACAGAATAGGGTCAGTCGGGCAAAAAAATAGAAAAATGCCATCAGGCCAATAACAGAACCAAAAGCAGCGCCAGAAGGTGAGCTGGCAAGGCGTGGTAGCATCATTGTCATAATCGATTTAATGATCTCAAACCCGATAGCAGCCATTAAGGTTCCCTGAAACAGCGCTTTCCGTTCGGGCTGATGGCGGGGCAGGATCCACAATATCCACAGGAATAACAGATAATTGGCTGAAATGGAAATGAACATGCCAATGGATGTCCATGCTGGGCGAAGCCACTCTATACTCTCTAAGCCAAGGGCATGAACTATGCTTGCCTGCGCAGATCCGGCAATGGAATTCAGGGAGAGTGTTATGACTAACGCAAATAACAGGCCAAACAGGGAGAAAACGTCACGGATATATTGAAAGTAGATTTTCTCTTTATCTTCATGAGTGCGTTCCCAGACCTCGCGGGACTGAGCGCGGATTGCTTCACGCAGATTGCCGACCCAATTCACGCCTGAATAGAGTGCAATTGCCAGACCTGTTAATCCTACGGTTGTTCTTTGCCTTATGGCGGTATCCACGCTGTTTTTCAGCGTATTTGCCAGTGATGGATCATTGATACTATTAGCAATTCCATTGATGAGTCTTGTCAGCAAATCAGGGTTGGAAGCCAACACAAAACCCGCGATGGCAAAAGAGAGCATCAATATCGGAATAAGTGACAGAAAGGAAAAGTAGGTAATAGCAGCACCAAATTGGCTGCCCATTCTATCGTTGAAACGCTGTGCTGCCCGGATCAAGTGGGCAATGAATGGGATATGACGGATATAGTTGCCAATGCGGATCGTCACTGAAAGTGCTTTTTTTCCACCATCCAGCCCCTTCTGTAATGGTGTGCTGATAGTTTCCTTATTGATATTTTCCCTTTTTTTTAAGTCAGTGGGCATTACATCCTCTTAATTCTGGTCGTATTTGATATATGCCATAATATCCTTTTCATTCACAATGGCATTTGGTACTGGCTATTATTTAGTGATGCCAATTTATAGCGGAGTTTTATCTTTTGCTCAGCTTTTTCCAATGCTATCGGAGACATATATGCGATCAGTGTTTCAAGATCTTTCGTTTTTTTAATGACCTCAAACTTCTTTGCTTTATTGATGAATACTGCACTGAATTTATTCTGTAACAGTAATTCAATCACGTTACTCAGAGTACCTGTGCTCTTCGCATCCCATACCATCAGACCATAATCGGCTTCTTCCGCCATTTTCAGATCTTTCGCCGTAAAGAACGCACGCGTTCCTTTTGTATGCGCTGAATCTATGACACGAACAGGCCAGGATCCCAGATTATTCCTTGGTGTATTGCTGCTACTGAATACGGTTGTTTGATGGCTACCCATCTCTAGTAGCAGTTTCTGAATGGAGGAATCTGCGCCGTTGGCATCGCCCACAACAACGTTGTAACGGGAGTTCACAATTTTCCGTATGCGCTCTGTGACCAGTGGGTCGAGGTTTTTGATTGTGATAGATCCAGCGATAAAAACGGTTGTCATTTTACCTCCAAGTCAATGTTGCGACATAAATGCTCTTAACCTTACTATAGCTCGAAAGTGCATTACAGGCTGCTTCCATTGTAGCACCGGTATGGAACAGATCATCTACTAGCAGTACGTTCCATTTTCCTTCATTTTTGATGGTATCTTCAATTGAAAATGAATTACCAATAGCTTCCTCCTTTTCCTCTTTATTTGATAAATTTTTGAGAGAAGTTCCTCCGGTAGCTTTAAGCAGGATACCATCGAAGAATGGGCGATCTATCAATTTGGCTACTCTTTTGGCGAGTTCGCTGACAGGTTGAACCTTTCTGATATTTGACGCTGGCATAGGGATGACAAACCCGATTTTAGGAAAGTAAGGTTTAACTATTTCCTCCACAATACAATGAGAAAGTTGGTTAATATATTGAAAGTTATTATGATATTTTAGCTGATAAAGTGCCTGGCCAACGTCTGTTCTGACGGTATCGAAAATCGGATGCCCGGCCCCGTTGTAACCTAAAAAGGTACTACCTACCGAGTGCTTATCCAATGCATATCCCAGTGTCCAGTTTCCAGTTTCCTATTATTTTTCTCAGGCTAACTTTCATCATGTATCCCGTTATTGTATATTTTTTGTTTACTGAGAAATTACTACGCAAACGTAGTGTCTTCAATTTCATTTTCACATATACAATCATTGGAAAAACTCAAGTAAAATAAATGAGTTAATGATGATATTTATTTGTTTATTTATATGGTTTTTGTGTTTCTATGAGTAACGGCATCATGTTTATGATGCCGTTTGTATTAAGATTCGCGAATATAACTCAGAGTGTGATCAATTAATCCAGTTGATGTCCTTTGATTCCACTATATGTGGTTGGCGTTTCTGTATTGTGATTTTCGTTTTTCACGAAAGGAATTTTACCCGAAAAGACATCTTTCTGGGCTGCTCCGGTGAAATCTGCGATTGAGTCAGGTAAGTTAACTCCCATGTTTTTGCCTCTGTCGTGGCTTTTTATGGATTGATGAGCGATTTGCTGCGTATTCACGGATACGGCTCCTTGAGTGCTGTCAATCCGGCTACCGGTCAGATAGGTTCTGCCCGCGACATTCAGATTAACCCCGTTAGCACCGTTCAGGGTTGATTGCTCACCAACGGTTTCCTGATCAAGCGTGTCGTAATTGCTCTTCAGTTTTCCGTTGTAATCTTTAAAAGCAGCAGTCAGACGATCTGTCAGGCTTGGCGCTTCCGTGTTTGTTTTATCATCGTTAGTTGCAGCGATTTCCGGAGCATTATTGTCAGCAATCGGTAATGTCGCTTTATGGCTGTTATCACCTTTGACTGTTCTGCTATACCCTAATCTGCTATCTAATCCGATATTCAGGCTGTCGGTTTTATTTTTCAGACTTTCAACGTTGAGGTTGCCACCAATATTACCCGTGACCTGATCTGCGTTGATGTTGCTGCCTTTGAGTGAGGTATCCCGGGCACTGGTCAGTGTGACGTTACCACCAGTAACCTGATTGTTGTGGTAAGTCACTTTATTCAGTCTATCAACACCGAATTTAACTTCACCGCCTATATTGTATTTGTTATCGATGATGCTGTTACCGGCCTCTCCATTGCCGGCGTTGCCATCGCCGCCTTCATTATTACGCACTGTGTTAGCCATACCGCCTTTGCCTTTAGCGCCAAAGTTCCAGCCATTGTTGTTGACTGCATCATGAGCTGAGGCCAGTTCAATCCTGCCACGTTGTGCCGTCAGATCGACCTGCTTGCCAGAAACGTTCGTGCCTTGCAGAGTCAGGTTATTCGCAGCATTCAGGTTTACATTCTGTCCGCCTGTAATTGTGCCGGTTTGAGCGGTGTTTCTATTCTGCTGGCTGGTGTTATAGCCGGCACCCGCACTGCCACTGAAGTTTTTGCCATCCGGGTTAGTTCCTACAGTCAGAGAAAGCTCTCCGTTATAACCATAACTGTTTTTTTCCTCACGGTTGGTAGCTTGTTCGAACTGAATATTTCCGCCGGAATTAACGTTTGTCTGACCACTGCCACTATTCATGGAAGTGCCCTGATAATATGCGTTTCTGGTGACATGAACGTTAATGCCATTCTGGGCGTTGATTTCACTGCCAACCGCGTTTCTGTTATGGGTGGATTCTGCCTGATAACTGCCACTCCCTTTACCGTTGACAGAAAGATCGCTGCCGGTGCTGGTGTAAACGCGCATACGGGCATCGCCAACGGTACTTGATGAACTGCTGTTCTGCTGGTTGTAGGCGGCTTCACTGGTATGGCTACCGGCAGTCAGGGATGTATTACCTTTATTGGCCTGATATTTTGTCCCTTGATCGTAAAGATCGCCGTTGGTATTGATCCTGATGTCGCCTGCTTTAACGGTAGTGACGACAGCGTTTGATTGATGGTTGCTGGAGTAATGACTTTTTCCGTTCATCTCCAGTTCAAGCCCGACATTCGGTAATCCGGTTTTTGCAATGGAAGTATCCAACTTTCCGTTTGTTGCTGCTTTCGCCGTTTTTTCCATAGGGCGGGTTGTGGCACTGTAATCGGCTGAACCGCTGATTTCGCCACCAACCTGCATTTGTCTTGTGGAGTCTGATTCGGTGTTGGCTGTTGCTACATTTCGGATGCTGCCGGCATTCGCCTGATAAGTTCCCTGTACTTGATATTGAGTGCCTTGTTGTTTCAGTTCTCCCTGAGCATTCAGTTCAAGGTTGCCATTAATTCGTGCTTCTGAAACCACCGCAGTAGTGCGGTTTTGGGAATGACCATTATCAGAATAACCACCTTCAACCCCGCCGCCGAATTTATCCATACCACCGGTGGCAAAGACACCGCCACGCACTTTAGCCTGAGAATTATTGGTGGCAGTGCTGTTTTCTGCGGCTGTCAGAGCAATGTTGTTACCTGCAATTCTGGCATCACCCTGCGTTGTTACCAATTTTGTGCCATCAAAAGTAACATTTTTACCTGAATTAATGGTAATTGTGCGGCCATTTAACTCAGCCTGTTGCTGTGTGGTGGTATGGGTTTTTTGGTTATCAAGGGTATGCTCAAAACCTGCGCCGGCGCGGTATTGCTTATCTTTTGTGTTATGAGCGTAATACTGCCAGTCAAGGTTGTTTTTCTCCTGTTGATGTTCACTTTGTTCACCATAGGCAAGCACGTTGATATTGCCGGATGTATTGATATTCAGCTCACCAGCACTTTTCGCCAGGCTGCCGATAACATTGATATCTTTATCACTGATTAATTTCAGGTCAGCATCAGAGGTTAACTGGCTACCGGTGCTGGTTTGCTGGTTTGTCTGTTCCTGATTGGAATTTTTGGTGATGTTAAAGATGGTACCTTTTCTTTCATCCACTTTCTTATAGGTATTACTGACGGAGTTATCGATGGTTAGATCACCGTCATTAGCTTCAACATAAGCCCCCTGTCGAGCTTTTACCTTGCTGCCGGTAATGGTGACGCCATCTATTCCACTCAGCAGTAAATGCCCGTCTGCACTGAGATCAGAGGCATGGTGTGTTTCTACTTTATCGTGGTTGTCTTTGTTGCTGCCACCGGCAAGGCCACCCCACTTACGCTTATTTTTCTCAATAACATGGTCATCAACGAGGGATTGCACAGTCACTTTTGTCTGTTGCCCCGCCGAAACAATCATGTTTTTGTCTGAATGTACTTTAGAGCCGATAATTTCAGCATTGGCACCTGCGTTGATGCCTAAATCGCCGCCTGCATTCAGTTCACTGCTGACAAGTCTTTGGGTTGTGTCGATAGTTGCCCAATCGCCGGTTTGTAATCCCATTCCATCGTTCTTTCTGTAACCCTTTTCGAGTTTTCTTTCTGACTCAACTAAACCAGCCAGTTTTACATCCTGCTTAGCAGAAACTGAAATCTGATTGCCAGCGGTCACTTTACTGCCCAATATTTCTGCATTGCCTTCACTGGCAGTCAGGTGAACATTGTTCTGTGCATTGAGAGTATTGCCTTCATACTGATACTTTTCACTCTCATTGGTGACATCCTTCTGCCAGGATAACTGCCAATTGTTATCGGTGTTTTGATCACGTTGGTGTAGCTGCTGACCGTCCAGTTTCAAATTAGCGCCAGTGAGTTTGATGTTATCTCCATCAATATCGGTTGCCATTATCTGATTATCTTTGCGGGCAATCAGTGTGATGTTTTTACCGGTCAATTGAGTACGGGCAATGGACTCATTAATCTGTTCCTGAGAGGTATGCGCACCGCTAAAAGTACTTTGGTGATTACCTTCCCCTGTTTTTTGTAATGATGATCGGTTGAGATGCCCCTGCGCCCGCAAGTTTTTACCCTGTAATGTGATATCGCCACCCTGTAAATTTGCCGCTTCTAATTCCACATCACCGTGGGAGGCAATATAAATATCATCACCGGCTTGCATCTTGCCCCGTAGATTGACGCCACTGCCTTCTGCGGTATTCATCAGACGGATACGCCCAGCCTGCATACTACCGAAGTAATAGCTGTCGAGCGCTCCAGCACCCGCCTGTCTTGAATCCAATATTCTGCCATCTGCGGCAATCTGGTTATTTCCGGTGGTAATATTGAGCGCTTTGGGCGTGATAACTTTTCCTCTGATATCGATTCGGGGCGCGATAAGGTTCAGTACATCATTGTGGGTCAGCCCCGCATTTCTGATATTCAGGGCATTTTTATTATTGAAGTTATTGAACCCTTGCAGTATGCCATTCTCAACCAACGGATTACCGACCACCAGCGAAGCCTGATTGGTGTTGATAAAGCCACAGCCGTTACAGGTAATACCGTTGGGGTTTGCCAGTATATAGTCGGCAGCCATGCCGAAAACTTCCTGTTTGCCGAGTAAGAGTGAAGGGTTACGGCTGATCACTTCATTCAGAATGACGCTGGCGGCCTGTCCGTTCAAATTACTGTTAGCCGATAATTGCCCGGCTAATTCTGACTGTCCATTAGCCAGTGAGTTATTTAACACCGCACCCATTTGGTTGACGTTAAAATCCTGATACTGGTTATGTGATAGTCCTGATTCGGAAGGTGCCACGATATTGATTACCGTGGCGCCTGTTTCAGCAATGCTGACGTCCGGTCGATGAGCTGCATCACCACCGGGAGTGATGCCACTGGCAAAGCTGGTTGAACAGGTAGCCAGAATTATCGCCATTGATGCCGCAAGTTTTCCCGTAGGAGATAATCTGAATATTTTTCTTTTCATACTATTACCTCTATTTACTTTCTGTCGTGTGAATGTGCAGCATCCCGGGGAGAAATTCTCCCTGATTGGCCGCGGTTAAAAATAGTTATTATTCAGGTGGTTAAAATAAATAAGAAAAGCGGGTTAATAGCTGTATAGGCTCACTTTTATCTCTGTCCTGATGAGATAATGTTTTGCCACGGCTCACCTCAATATCCGCCAGAAAGTGTTGATGGCGTAAGGCCGCTCCGACACTGAATCCTGCGTTGCTTCTCCACGATGCTTCTTTCCGGTTATGGCTTTTAATTTGACCGACATCGGCTCCGACACGCAAAGTCAGTGAACTTTCAGGCAAAGGTATTGCGTAAGATAAGGTGTTTCTCAGATACCAACCGTTATCAGCGGAGAGGGTATTTTTGCTGAACCCCCGTACCGCATTGCGATCAGTAATATTGAGCCACTCAACGCCAGGGAGTCCATTTGGGCTGTATTGGGTATAAAACTGGCTGTTAAGGCGGTATGGCACAGTAAACAGTTTGAAATTCTGGTGTAAATTGACAGACAGCTTTCCTTTGGTGAATCGCGTATTCAGATTATGAGTGACTGTCTGGGCGCCGAGCCACGGTGTTCCTTGCTCAATGCCGGTGTCAAACGTGATGAGACCATTCGGAATAATTTGTAAGTGGCTTATTCCCAGTGAGAGCACTGCTAGTTTCTGACTGCTGACGTTGGATTTGGACTCGTTGTAGTAGGTGTTGGAATCCTTGTAAACGAATTGGGTATTCACCGTCGAAATTTGTGACTGATTGCGGTGGAATATCCAATCCATACGCATACCGGATTGCTGAGAGTTTCCGCTCAGTTTGAATGACTTGAGCCGCAACTTTAGCTGGTTCTTATATTGGGAATAGCTGGTAAAACCGCTGAAAGTGACAGCACCATAAGGCAGCGAATAGAACAATGTTGCAGCCCGATTATATTGGGTGCTGGGTTTATCAATGGTGCTGACCCCATTGACGCTGACAAAATCTGATAGCCCGAACGGACTGTCAAAGCTGGCATTCAGCCTGCTGATCCATTTACCGGTACTTTTCTGCCCGTAGTTATCTGTTATTGCGGAGATATGCCACGGTGTGGAATGTCGGTTATGCAGCTTGACGATAGACCCGCCACTTACTGTGCCGGGCAGAATATCGAGTGTTGTTTTATTCGATTGCAGACGATTTGACTGATCCAGCCCTTGATCCAGCTGATTCAGGTTTAGTGGCTGATTAATAAGCCCGGGGAATAACATCCGGCTATTAACCCAGCGGTCACCACCTTCGATGGCTTCGACGAAACCTTCAATGACACTGAGTCCTAACTCCCTATTATAATTAGGGGGAATGAATTGCACCCTGGCAGTAATGTAGCCTTTGGCGATATACAGATTAGTGATTTCTGCTGTCAGTCTATTAATGTCATTGCTGGTAATACATTGTTCGGGCAGTGCGCTGAGTGCATCCAGTTCAGTCAGAGAAAGCAGGGTAATGCCCTGAAGATAAACTCCGCTGATATCCAGACATGCGGGGGTTTCCGTCAGCACTGGAGAGACAGTTTGTGGTGAAAGGGTATCAGAGCGTTCGATAAATCCCCGGTAGCGACGCTGTTCAATGAGCTGGTCTATTTCCCGTGAACTATCCTGTAAGGTTCTTCTGGCTTCGTCTATAGGTAGTACAGCATCAGGTGCTTCTGGCAGTGCGCTGGCCTGAAGGGATACAGATAATAAGATAAAAACTGCCGTCCTTTTGAACATCGTAGCACCCAAATGGCTATGGTTGAGTTGGATTGCGCATACCTTTCGTCTTTCTCGTTATTTCTGAAAAACCCTTAGGTATATATAGTTATTCTGGTTTACTAATTAATCATTAAAGCATATAAATTATTTTATTTTGCTCTGATTACTGGTTGTCGTTCGTTCTATTTGATTATTTATAGTTATATATTTAACTTAATTATTTACCATAACCCATTTTGGTTATGTTTTGTTGGATGGTTTGGAATTAACTCAAATTAGTGGTGAGAATTAACTAAAATTTCAAATAATTAATGAGGGCGATATAGGCTATTTTTTATAAAGATAGATTCAACAGAAAGTGACATTGGTTATTAATAAAACATGTTATTATTAATTTATATATTTTTATTTATTATAAAAATAATCACTATTTAAAAATCTTTCTTGCAGAAAAAAACAAAAAATAAAATATAAATGAGAAAAAGGAGATTTAAATCAAATTAACAGGAGGGTGTTCATTTGGGGAATATAATTCAGCCAATGGATAAT
The DNA here is from genome assembly GCF_963876495.1 of Xenorhabdus sp. KJ12.1. NCBI lineage: Bacteria > Pseudomonadati > Pseudomonadota > Gammaproteobacteria > Enterobacterales > Morganellaceae > Xenorhabdus > Xenorhabdus sp. KJ12.1. The sequence continues at coordinate 51,952 of NZ_CAWNQH010000138.1, read as the reverse complement.
ACCCATTGGCTGAATATTTATTACTTAAAACTTATTATCTAAAATCTGATAAATAAGATCTTAAGCAACAATTGGCGCACGCCAGTCGTCAGCACCAGAAGTACCAGCAGTAGTGTGTTCCCACTCGATTTTACGGTAAGCCAGAGAAACACGAACCAACTGAGTGAATTCAGCTTTTGCTGGATCCTGGCAGTGTGGCATTTTGCAGTCGATGTCAACGATAGTTGCGTCTACCAGTTTAGTAGAGAAGAAGTGCTCTTGTTTGCCTTCGATAGAAGTACGGTACCACTTCAGTTCTACTGTAGGTAACATTTCACCGGAAGCCAGTGCGTTGTACATCAGTGGAACGGCTTTGTTCAGTGCAACAGTGAAGCGGAATGGCTTATGTGCACGTTGACCAGAAGGCTGGCCTGACTGTGGATCAGTCGGAACAGTAACGATGTGGTCAAATTCCTGAACCAGCATTTCGTCTTCATGGCCCTGAACAAAGATATTACCTACTGACTCAGCGGTAAATGCGCCAGCAGTAATGTGACCCTGAGTTTTTCCGTTGATGGAAATATAACATGGAGTTGGCATATGAATATCCTATAAAAATTTACCAATATAAGTGTAAGTGCTCATTCCTTGCGTGATTATTCCATTCACTAAATGATGCCCACTAAATGAAATAAAATTAGCGATGCCGAACACTCGGAGCGAATAATAAGGCCGAATTTCTCTGATGCAAAGTTATTTATAAATTGCAAGGCGAGCTTAAATTCAATGACAAATAAAAATTTTATAATCATTGCCGTTATGAGATTTATGGCTGATTTTTTATAAACGGTAAGCTTATATTCCTGTGCGAAATTTAATCTCCAAGTTTTTGATTTTTATAATATATTGATAAGTAATGATTTTTTATTTTTAAATTATTTATTTTTCATGATCATTAATAAAGTGTGACGGGTGTCAAAAAAATGAATTAAGAAAGGGTTTTTGTGGGGGATAATTAATCGGAATGAAATAAAAAATGAACTTTATGATAATCTCAGGTCACTAATTTGGCGATTATATTTTATTCATAACATACGAAAAATATTCCTTTTTATACAATTGATAGGTAATCGGTCTATATACACCTATAAAGAGTAAAACCAAACTTTTATCTATTTAGTAAGAGAAAAATAATTATAAATTTTCAAGAAATACAATAAAAGTATTAAAAGCCAGAATAGAGGGTGTTATCAATTAGTGTTTTGGCTTTACATCAAAAAAATAAAGTGTCAAACTCGCTATTGACGATTTTTTATATCGATGTTATTTCCACGACTGGTTAGAGTCTTTCTTATATTTATCTATATGGTGATATATAAAAGTCTACTTATGTCTGCAAATACAGTTGTTTTCCTATACCTATTTTTTTAGGAAGCTCTGCTGTATTTGTTATATGGATAACATTGTAATTATTATCTTACCAATAATGGGTTGTTAGACAGTTCATGGTTGTATTAGCCAAAGGGTTGAAATATGAGTAAAAATAGTCCTGGTAGCGTAGCTCCTAAAGAAAGAATTAATATTAAATATGTTCCAAATACCGGTGATCAGACCGCAGAAGTTGAATTACCACTGAATCTTCTGGTTGTAGGTGACCTGAAAGGCAAAACAGAAGATACGCCAATTGAAGAAAGACCAACAGTTTCTGTTAATAAAAATAACTTCAATGCCGTAATGAATGAGGCGAATATCAACCTGACTTTTAACGTCCCTAATCGCCTCGATGAAAATAGTGAAGAAGATTTACCAGTTAATCTGGAAATAAAATCCCTAAGTGATTTCTCACCGGATAATATCGCCAAGAAAGTACCAGAGCTGAATAAACTTCTGGAACTACGTGAAGCATTAGTTGCATTAAAAGGCCCTCTGGGAAATATCCCCGCATTTCGCGCTCGCCTGCAGTCACTGCTGGATGATGAATCCGTTCGTGAACAACTCCTGAAAGAACTTGAAATCATCAATAAAAAATAACTCGTTAAAGGAATTCTAAATGGCTCAGCACGAAGAAAACAGCACAGCACTTGCTTCTGGCGCAACCACTTCTCTGCTTGATGAAATTATGTCTCAAGCGAGAATGACTCCTGAAAATGACGGCTACTACATTGCAAAACAGGGTGTTGCCGCTTTTATCGGCAGCATTCTGGATACAGGTTCTAACGAAGAACCTATCAATAAGCTCCTCGTTGATAAAATGATTGTCGAGCTTGATAAAAAGCTGAGTGAGCAGATGGATGAAATCATGCACGCTAAGCAATTTCAGGAGCTGGAATCTTCCTGGCGCTCACTGAAAATGCTGGTTGATCGCACTGATTTCCGTGAAAACATCAAAATCAACATCATCCATGCGACTAAAGACGAATTGCTGGAAGACTTCGAGTTCTCTCCAGAAATTATTCAGTCCGGTTTCTATAAGCATGTTTACTCTACAGGTTACGGCCAGTTCGGTGGTGAGCCTGTTGCTGCTGTCATCGGTAACTACGCTTTCAACAACACTACGCCTGATATCAAACTGATGCAGTATGTCAGCTCAGTGGGAGCAATGGCTCACTCTCCATTCCTCTCCTCTGTTTCACCTGAATTCTTCGGTGTGAACCAGTTTACTGATCTGCCAGCTATCAAAGATCTGAAATCTGTCTTCGAAGGCCCTTCACACACCAAATGGCGTGCCCTGCGTGAATCTGAAGATTCCCGTTATCTGGGTCTGACTGCACCTCGTTTCCTGCTGCGTCTGCCATATTCCTCCGTTGAAAACCCAATCAAAAACTTCAACTATCAGGAAAATGTCAGCCGTGACCACGAGCACTATCTGTGGGGTAACACCGCTTATCTGCTGGCAAGCTGCCTGACAGACAGCTTCGCTAAATACCGCTGGTGTCCGAATATCATCGGTCCACAAAGTGGTGGTGCGGTGAATGATCTGCCGGTTCATCTGTATGAAGCGATGGGTCAGGTACAGGCGAAGATCCCAACAGAAGTTCTGATCACTGACCGCCGTGAATTTGAACTGGCAGAAGAAGGCTTTATCACCCTGACCATGCGTAAGGGCAGCGATAACGCAGCATTCTTCTCTGCAAACTCAGTGCAGAAACCAAAAGTGTTCCCGAACACCCGTGAAGGCAACATTGCGGAAACTAACTACAAGCTGGGTACTCAGCTGCCATACATGTTCATCATCAACCGTCTGGCTCACTACATCAAAGTGTTGCAGCGCGAGCAGATCGGCTCTTGGAAAGAGCGTCAGGATCTGGAGCGTGAACTGAACATGTGGCTGAAACAGTACATTGCTGATCAGGAAAACCCACCAACTGACGTTCGTAGCCGTCGCCCACTGCGTGCTGCTGAAATCAAGGTTCTGGACGTTGAAGGCGATCCAGGCTGGTATCAGGTTGCGATGCAGGTTCGCCCACACTTCAAATACATGGGTGCGAGTTTCGAACTGTCGCTGGTCGGACGTTTGGATAAGGAATAATCATGGCTGCGCTGTACAGTTGGAACAGAGGCAGCTCTGCCAGTCTGTTCGAGCGCATTCAAGGGAAGAGCTCCGGCTCTTCCCGTCAGTCAAGGATGCGTGCTCTGCTTGATTCTATAAAGAAACATTTGAATGAAGTGCTTAATTCGCGCCCTGGTGCCTGCCAGAGTGCCATTGAACTGGGTGTCATTGACCTTAATGACGCAACCGCAACCTCAGTGGATTTCAAGCAAAGTATCGAATGGGCGATAGAAGAGTGCATCAGAAATTATGAGCCCAGAATATCAGCGGTGTCAGTCAGCGCCATCAATGATGAGTCAGATCCGTTGTTATTGAGCTTTCATATCAGTGCGGAAGTTTCCCTGGATGATATCAACGATGTTGTGGAATTCAGCATCCAGTTGGACAACAACCGGCGCTATTGCCTGGAGCGAACTCAATAAATGTCATTTGAAAAATATTTCAGAGATGAGCTGAACTATTTGCGACAACTGGGGAAAGAAGCCGCAGTTGAGCGTCCTCATCTTGCCGCTTTTCTGTCTGAACAAGGCTCAGATCCTGACGTTGAGCGTTTGCTTGAAGGTTTTGCATTCCTGACAGGCAATCTGCGGGCAAAAATTGATGATCAGTTCCCTGAACTGACTCATGGCCTGCTTAATATGCTTTGGCCCAATTATCTGCGTCCGACTCCCAGCATGACCATCATCGAATATACCCCTGATGAGAGTGTGGTGACAAAAGCGACACAGGTTAAACGTGGCACACAGATTATGAGTAATGCGCTGGCAGCTCATGATGATATTTACTCGAATGAAAAGCAGTCGAATGGCAAAAGGGATGATCACAGCCGCTGTACCTTCACCTTATGCCGTGATGTCTGGCTTTTCCCACTTTCTATTCAGGATATTTCCGTAAATAACAGTAATGAGCAGGGGATCATTGGCCTGAACTTTGCCTCAAAAACGGAACTGAATCTCCATGAACTGGAACTGGATAAATTACGGTTTTACCTCAGTGGTGATGACTATACCACTTCGCAACTCTATTTCTGGCTCTGTTACTACTTCAGAAAAGCGGAACTGGTGATCGGTGATAAGGTGATCCCTTTGCCGGATTTTGACTTTGTACCGGTTGGGTTTGAGCGGGAAGATGCACTGTTGCCTTATCCCAAAAATGCCTACATGGGTTATCGCATTTTGCAGGAATATTTCTGTTTTGCGGAAAGCTTCCTGTTTTTTGACGTGAAAGGTTTGCCGGAACTGCCTGAAGATCTCAAGACCAAAGATTTCAAACTGAATTTACATTTTTCTCAGGCACTGCCACCTGAAGCTAAGATCCGCCATGACACTTTCCGTCTGCACTGTACACCGGCGATTAACCTGTTCCCGATGGACAGCGAAGCGATTGAACTCAATGGTAGCCAGACAGAATACCCGCTGAAGGCCAGTTATAGCTTCCCGGATAACTACGATATTTTCTCTATCGACGGCGTAGAAAGCTGGCTGACGGGAGAGAATGGTGAGCGCAGCCGGGCACGTGTCGGTGAGCGGGTTTATACCCCGTTCGAAAGTTTCAATCACCAGATTGATAACGAAGATGAACGCTCAATGCGTTACTACCGTCTGCGGGTGAAAGAGTCATCTTTCCGCAGAGGGCTGGAACATTTCATCTCATTTGTCCGTGGCGATGAATCTGATCTGCTGCGGCTCAGACTGAAAGAGAATGTTTCCGTCAGCCTGACGTGTACCAACCGTGAACTGCCGCTGGAACTCCGTGTCGGCGACATTAATTACCCGTCTATCGGCAGCCCGTCATTTGCGACATTCCGCAATATCACACGCCCGTCCGTGCCGCTTTACCCGTTGTTGGACGGCGGACTGCACTGGTCGCTGTTGTCGAACATGTCGCTGAACTACATGTCACTGCTGGATAGAGATGCACTGAAACAGGTGCTGCGTACTTACGATTTCCCGAGTATTCACAACCGACAGTCTAAACGATCATCACAGAAACGGCTTGATGCTATTGAAAAAATCGAGACAGAGCCGACGGATCGTCTGTTCCGGGGCCAGCCGGTACGTGGTTTGCGCTCTACTTTGTATATCCGGCAGCAGGCATTCAGCTCAGAAGGTGAGCTTTATTTGTTCAGTACGATTTTGTCACGGTTTTTCTCACTGTATGCCAGCGTCAACGCTTTTCATATGTTGAAGGTAATCAATCTAGATAATCAGGAATGTTATGAATGGCCGGTACAGATAGGTCAACACTCGTTGATGTAATCACAGCGCAGAGTCCTGCCAACGCGCTGGAATTGGACATCTCACGCTACAACTTTTACCAGTTGGTTGAGCTGCTCAATCAGCTGGCGGTAGCGTGGGAAAAAACCGGAGAGACGGATCGGCCTGAACGTGAGTCTGTCCGCTTCAAATCCAGCGCCAGTCTGGCATTTCCTACCCGTGATGTGGTTTCACTGACGCAGTCCAAACAGGGGTATTTTGAGCTGGAAGTCTCTTTTATGGGGCTACATGGCAGCCAGTCCCCGATGCCGGGTTATTACCTGGATTCACTGGCATGGGAAGACGCACAGGGTGAAAACCGGCTGACGGATTTTCTCAACCTGTTTAACCATCGCTTAATCACTCTTCTGCACCAGATTTGGCGGAAGTACCGCTATTACATCTGCTTTAAGAAAGGCGGGGAAGACGGTTTTTCCCAGCGCATGTTCTCGCTGGTGGGGTTAGGCAGTGACGTTAACCGTCGGATGCTGAATATCAATCACAGCAAAATGCTGGCCTATGCCGGGTTACTGGCAAGTCCCGGCCGTTCACCGGAAGTGATATGCAGTCTGGTTTCCCACTGTTTTGACTTACAGGATGTCACTCTGCACGGCTGGCAGTTCAGAAAAGTCACGATCCCGGTTGATCAACAAAATCGTCTGGGTGGCACCAATAAAGGGCAAACGATTGGTGATACCGAGCTGTCAGTATTAGGACAAAACTTCACCATCGGTTCATGGATCGGGGACTACAGCGGGAAGTTCCTGCTCAGTATCAACAATCTGCCCCGTGATCGGTTCCTGTCATTCCTGCCGGACGGAAAAAACTACCTCCCATTAGTGATGTTTATTTCCTTCGTCATGCGTAGTCAGTTTGCGTGGGAGCTGCGTCTTGGGCTGGCGGAAAATCAGGTTGGCGGCATGATTCTGGGTGCAAAACAGCATAACCATCTGGGATGGACCAGTTTTCTCGGTGAGCCGGAAAAGAAACCCTCTGTCACAATTTCAGTTATGGAATAACGACTATGGAAAAACATCAACCAACCCTTTCATTGCGGGTTATCAACAGTGAGCAACTGGAGAGTGGCCGAGCCGCCAGCTGCCAGTTTTCGCCACAGGGCGGTACGGTCGGCAGTAGTGAAAGTCACCTGTGGTCTGTTCAGGACAGTCAGGGCAATATCCACCCGTCACAATTCTCTATTCAGTGGCGTGATGGTGCATTCTGCCTGCAAGTGCTGTCTGATGCTGTGCAGATCAATAATGCCACATTAACACCACAGTCCAGCCTGATCCGTTTACAGCAGGGAGATCAGATTAAAGTCGGCAAGTTGTCGATCAAGATCCACATCAGCTTCTCTGAGTCAGATCGGGTCGATCCTTCAACAGTATCACCTGAATCACTGGTTTCCAGTTACAGCAATCCACTGGATGCCATGATGGAAGGTGTTTCACTGCAAAAGTCTGCATTTGCCAAAGATGACAGCGTTGCTCCGACGGTGATGCACCGTTTCAGCGATGACCCTCTCAGAGTACTGGACAGTGAAAGTCTGACCACATTGAAACAGCAGGTTGACGCTGATGATACCGAGCAGCTTCTGCCCCCGGATCATTATCAATCCCCTCCATTTGCTAACCCTATTTCTGATAACCGAGGCAGTGTTATGGATCAGGAGTTCCTTGATTTACCGGATATCGTTTCCGAGCAGCACTATGAAGATATGGATGTTGACCATGTCGCAATTACGCCTTTGATGCGCGGGCTGGATACGCAGTTGCCTCTGCATGACACGCAGCAGGCCAACGATTTCTTGCAGGAAATGGGTAAAACCATGAAAGCGGCAATCGAAGGGTTACTGGCTCTCCAGCGTGAACAGCACGGGCTGCGTGATAAGCAACTTCGTCCGATCGAAGACAACCCACTGCGCCTGAATATGGATTACGACACCACGATGCAGGTGATGTTCTCCGAGCAGAAAAGCCCGGTTCACCTGTCAGCTCCCGCTGCTGTTGCAGAAAGCCTGCATAACCTGCAACTGCATTATCAGGCCAACCGGGAAGCTATTTCTGCGGCGCTGGATACCATGCTGGAAGCCTTTTCTCCTGAGCAGTTGCTCCGCCGGTTTTCACACTATCGCCGCAGCAGCGACGTCAGGAACAAAGATGCTTCATGGGCGTGGGAAATGTATACCAACTACTACCGTGAATTAGCTTCCAGCCGCCAGCAGGGGTTTGAAAAGCTCTTCCGTGAGGTGTACGAGCAGGCTTATGACCGCGCATTGCGTCAGGGCTTAGAGGACGCCAGTGATGAAACGTTCCGGTAGTCAGCGCATATGGTCGGTAGGGATTTTATTACTGTCAGCGATGTTACTGAACGGCTGTAGCAGTGCATGGAACGCAACCAAAAAAGTCGGTCAGGTCATCTGGGACCCTTCCACGCCGGTAGGAAGGCCGAGTGATCAGGCTTCTGTTGCCAATATCACGTTACTGGCTGAACCCAACATTAACCCCAATGAAAGTGGTGAACCGGCACCGGTTGAGATGAATCTGGTTTATCTCAGTGAGGATTCACGTTTTCTGGCTGCCGATTATGACCAGCTTGAAAGTGACAAACTCGAAAAGGCGTTGGGGAAAAACTACATCGATCATCAGGATTACACCCTGCTGCCGGGGCAATACAAGCCGCTGGAAGTGATCACATTGGAAAAGAAAAACCGTTATATCGGTGTCATCGTCCACTATGCAGATGTCAATCAGTCTGAATGGAAAAAGATCATCCGGGTAAAAGACATGGGACGCCATTACAACATCTTGGTGCATGTCAGAAATAACGACGTCGAACTTAGAAAAGAGGAGGAGGAGTAATCATGCCAGGAAAGAATCGGGTGATTTGGCACGAAGGATTATTCATCAAGCCACAGCATTTCCAACAACAACAAAAACATAATGATTATCTGGCCCACAGCCTCGTCTCAGTACTGACAGCATACGGTCATGGTTTCAGCTCCATGAGCATCAATGATGATTTGCTCAAGCTGGGGCGCATCGGTATTACCGAAGCCAGCGGTATTATGCCGGACGGCACCATATTCGCCGCACCCAGTCAGGATCTGCTGCCAAAGCCGCTGGATATCGAAAACATCAATGACCTGAAAAGTAAAGATATCTATCTGGCATTACCCATGTCGAGCGACACCATTCGTGAAGTGGCTGATCGGGATGCTGAAATCCAGAGCGCAGTGCGTTATCGCGAACTGCCGAGTGATATCCGTGACTTGCATACCAAAGGCGGTGATTCTTCCATCCTGAACCTTGCTCAGCTGACACCAGTATTGATGCAGGGTTCTGAGGATATGAGTGCTTACACGGCGATCCCGCTGTGCCGCATTAAAGAAAAGCAGAAAGATGGCACTATCGTGCTGGATAACGAGTTTATCCCGACCTGTCTGTCCATTTTCGTTGCTGACAAACTCAAACGCTTCATGGTGGAAATCGATGGTTTGCTGACAGAGCGTTCAAGAACGCTAGCGAAGCGTATCGGTTCGCCGGGCCAGCAGGGGATTGCAGATGTGGCTGAGTTTATGATGCTCCAACTGTTGAACCGCGTTCAGCCGCTGTACAACCATTATGCTAAGCAGAGCGTTCTGCATCCGCTGCATTTGTACACCCAGTTGATCCAGACCTGCGGCGAGCTGAGAACCTTTACCGATGCGAGCCGTCTGCCGGGCAATATTCTGGCCTATGACCACAATAACCTGACCGATACCTTTCAGGATGCCATGCACGCCATCCGTGATGCACTGAACGTTGTTCTGACACCGCGGGCAACATCGATTGCCCTGAAACAGAACGAAGGCGGAATTCGCGTTGCCACGCTGCACGATAACGACCTGCTGCGCAAAGCTGAATTTGTTCTGGCTATCAGCGCCAGCACTCCGCAGGAACAGCTGCGTCGTCAGTTCGTCCAGCAGACCAAAGTCACCTCAATGGAACGCATCCGCGATCTGGTCAGCGTCCAGTTGCCGGGTGTACCACTGATTGCGCTGTCTGCCGCTCCTCGTCAGTTGCCATATCACTCTGGGTATACCTATTTCCGTCTGGATCAGAAGAGCCCGGCATGGAAAGAGATCCAACAGGGTAATTCCATTGCATTCCACGTCTCAGGGGATTTCCCTGACCTAGATATGCAGCTCTGGGCTATCAGGGGCGGTAAGGACTAGTTATGAGGATTAGGCATGAGTGATATCAATGTTGACAGTCCGTCACTGGAAAAATTTGAAAAACAGGCTGAAACACTGAAAACGTTTCAGCGCCAGTACCAGCTCCCGTTGCGTGGTGAAAGCCTCAATCCGATGATCGATGCAGCCACCCCTTTACTGGGGATGGTCCTGCGTTTGCAGGACATGAGTGATCAAGCGCTGCCAGATAAACTTTACCAACAGGTTGTTACTGACATTCGTGCTATTGAGCAGCTTCTGCAAACCAAGGACTATGAACCCGGTGCGATTGTTTCATTCCGTTACGTACTGTGCACCTTCATTGATGAAACCGCATTGGGGCATGGCTGGAACAGTCAGAATGGCTGGTTGAAGCAATCACTGTTGGTGCACTTCCACAATGAAACGTGGGGGGGAGAAAAAGTCTTTGTATTGCTTGAACGCCTGATGGGAGAGGCTCAGCGCTACCAGCATCTGCTGGAGTTTATTTACCTCTGCCTCTGTCTTGGCTATCGCGGGCGTTACAAAGTCAGCACCCAGAAAAGTGATGATTTTGATCGCCTGTTCCGCCGCTTGCAGCAACAGCTTCACTCATTGCGTGGAGATGCTCCGCCGACCACGTTGTATGTCAACGTCAACGAGCGCGATGCACGTTATCGCCTGATCCGGCGTTGGAAGATCAAACATCTGTTTGCGATAGGCATAGGTCTGCTGATTGCTATTTATAGTTTTTATGCCATACGCCTCGGTGATCAGACCCAGTACATATTAGAGCAGCTAAATAAATTATTAAGATAGGAAGTCGCCATGATTCAGATTGATCTGCCCACTCTTGTAAACCGTTTAAACCCGATGACCCGCCATGCACTGGAAGCGGCGGCGGCATCCTGCGTCAGTCAGCAACAGCCAGAGATTACTGTGGCTCAACTGCTGCTTCAGATGATCGAAACACCACTCAGTGATGTGCGTCTGATCCTGAACAAAGCAGAGATCGATAAAGATCTGCTGAAAGAACAACTCGATCAGGTGATGACTCATCATCAGTCGATTGTACAGACTTACCCTAACTTCTCCCCGATGCTGGTGGAATGGTTGCAGGATAGCTGGCTGCTGGCTTCCACTGAAATGCAGCATACCGAACTGCGCAGTGGTGTACTGCTGATCGCATTACTGTTCAGCCCGCTGCGTTATCTGGCTCCACAGTCTGCGCGCCTGCTGGCGGGTATTAACCGTGAGCTGCTGCGTCAGAATTTCGCTGAATGGACAAACGGCTCTGCCGAACAGCCTTTCAGTGCTGGTGACAAAGAAGGGCAGGGCGTTCATCCGGCAAACAGCGACAGCCTTCTGGCCCGTTTTACCCAGAATATGACGGAGCAGGCGCGTCAGGGAAAACTTGATCCGGTATTGTGCCGTGATAATGAAATTGACCTGATGATCGATATTCTCTGCCGTCGCCGTAAAAACAACCCGATTGTGGTGGGTGAGGCAGGTGTCGGTAAAAGTGCTTTGATTGAAGGTCTGGCACTGCGCATCATCAACGATCGCGTCCCGGAAAAACTGCGTAACAGTGAATTAATGACACTGGATCTGGGGGCATTGCAGGCAGGTGCAGCAGTTAAAGGTGAGTTTGAAAAACGCTTCAAAGGCATTATGGCTGAAGTTATTCAATCACCAAAACCTATCATCCTGTTTATCGATGAAGCTCATACGCTGATTGGTGCAGGTAATCAGGCTGGTGGACTGGATATTTCCAACCTGCTGAAACCTGCACTGGCTCGTGGCGAACTGAAAACCATCGCTGCGACCACATGGAGCGAGTACAAAAAATACTTCGAAAAAGATGCGGCACTGTCCCGTCGTTTCCAGTTGGTCAAAGTTTCTGAACCGAGCGCAGAAGAAGCGACTGTCATCATGCGTGGCCTGCGAGCCATTTACGAGCAGGCACACGGTGTCCTGATTGATGATGAAGCACTGAAAGCCTCGGCGGTACTGAGTGACCGTTATCTCTCCGGCCGCCAGCTACCGGATAAAGCCATTGACGTACTGGATACCGCCTGTGCCCGCGTAGCCATTAACCTGACATCGCCACCGCGCCAGATCTCCTCACTGACAACCGAACTGCACCAGATGCAGATGGAAATCGATGTGCTGGAAAGAGAGCAGCGGATGGGGCTGAACGAGCATTCAGAACGACTGGAAGAACTGCAAAACCAGCAGCAGGAAACTCAGGAACAGCTGACCGCTCTGGAAAGCGACTGGCAACAGCAGCAGGAACTGGTGAAACAGGTCATTGAACTGCGCAGCCAGCTTCTGTCTGATGATAAAGAAGCCAGCCAAGATGCCGATAGAGAAAAACAGGCTGCGGATGAAGTTTCTGACAACTCAGAAGAACATGATGCGACTGAGCAAGAAGAAGTACAGGAAGAAACGGTCACTGAACCGGCTGATGTGAAGTCTCTGATCGAAAAACTGGCTGAACTCAATGAACAGTTGGCAGAACTTCAGAAAAAACAAACGCTGGTTTCCCCACATGTCGACAAAACTCAGATTGCCGGTGTTATCGCTGAATGGACGGGTGTTCCGCTGAACCGCCTGTCACAGAGCGAACTGTCAATCGTGACTGAGTTGCCTGTTCATCTGGGGCAGAACATCAAAGGTCAGGATGTTGCCATTCAGTGCCTGCATAAACATCTGTTGACTGCCCGCGCTGATTTACGCCGTCCGGGACGTCCTCTGGGCGCTTTCCTGTTGGTAGGGCCAAGTGGTGTCGGTAAAACCGAAACGGTACTGCAAATTTCCGAACTGATGTTTGGTGGCCGTCAGTACCTCACCACCATCAATATGTCGGAGTTTCAGGAGAAACACACCGTTTCACGCCTGATCGGTTCTCCTCCGGGTTATGTGGGTTATGGCGAAGGCGGTGTACTGACCGAAGCGATTCGTCAGAAACCTTACTCCGTCGTTCTACTGGATGAAGTAGAAAAAGCGCATCCGGACGTATTGAACCTGTTCTATCAGGCCTTTGATAAAGGTGAACTGGCAGACGGTGAAGGGCGCATCATCGACTGTAAAAACGTCGTGTTCTTCCTGACCTCTAATCTGGGTTACCAGACCATTGTGGATTATGCCGAGCAGCCTGAGCAGATCAACGATCAGCTTTACCCAGAACTGGCCGCCTTCTTCAAACCGGCATTGCTGGCACGTATGGAAGTGATCCCGTATCTGCCACTGGGTCATGAAACTCTGAAAACCATCATTCAGGGCAAACTGGCCCGACTGGATAAACTGCTGACTCAACGCTTCAACGCTGAAGTCACCATCAGCGATGACGTGTCAGAAGAGATCCTGCTGCGCGCTACCCGCGCTGAAAACGGTGCCCGTATGCTGGAGTCGATTATTGATGGCGCGCTGTTACCGCCGGTTTCATTACTGCTGTTGCAGAAAATGGCCGCAGGCACCGCGATCAGTGCCATTCGTTTAACCGTAGCAGAGCATGAGTTTCAGGCAGAGGTTGAGGAGGCAGAATAATGAAACAGCGGCTGAAAAGCGCGTTAGCGTTATTGGAAGATGACACTATTGAACAACTGGTTGACCACTTTTTGCTGGTGAGCCAAAACCCGCGTTTTGATGCCCTGTTGGTTTTCCTGCTCAACATCCATGAAAACAGGCTGGAATGCTGTAATTTGCCAGAACCTGATGAAATCAGCTCACGCCGATTGTATGTGGATATTGATGACGTCAATAACCCGTTGATACAGGTAATGCGCAAGGGAACTCCCACAGTGTGGGATTCCCTGAATCACGGTGCGCGCATTGACGATCCTCACTTCCGTACATTCATTGCCGAACTACCGCATAACTGCGGGCTGTATGGCATCCCACTGTTTGACTGCAACGGGCAGGCCTGCGGTGTCGTGGCTATTTTTGCCGAAAATGTCAGTCATTTTACTAACAATGAAAACATGTTCGGCATTTATTGCCACGTGATGCAGCACCGACTTAAAAAGTTGCAGGAACTCGAACAACTGCGTGGGCAGTTACGTCAAATCCGTCAGGTATTTCAGGTTCAGCGTCAAAAAGAAAAACAACTGGATGAACTGCTTGCTTCCCTGAGTGAATCCAAAAACGCAGGAGCAGGCAGTATCTCCGTGGATTACAGTCACATCGATAATCTGCCAAAGGCCATAGAAGAATTTGAAAGTGCCGTGTTAGTTCAACGTCAGCGCCAGTTTGGCAACGATACCAGACTGATCGCGCAAAGTCTGGGAATCGCCCAGCGGACGTTGGTTTACAAACTGGCTAAATACGGGTGTAGATTATGAATATTTCTTTAATTATCAGTTCATTACTGGTGTCATTGGCAGGCAGTCCCACACTTGCGGAGATAGCAGAAGCACAGAAAACCGCAGCGTCCAAACCACAGGAAGTGGTTTTACAACAGGAAAAACAATTGGATGAGCTGCAAAAATGTCGCTTTGAGCGCTCCCCTCTTATCCGACTGGCATGTTATGACCGAGAATTCGATAACCTTAAAATCGGTACTGTGCCAGTTACGCTGGAAAATATGGGGCCTATGTGGCGGCAGGCGATGGAGCAGGAGATGCAGCGAACTGACCATTCGACTGGCTTCATTGTCTCGCGGGGAGAAAACGGCACAACCCGGATCATTCTGACAACCCCTGCTGTTGGGGTTCCCCCTCCGCGCCCTGTTCTGATGCTCAGTTGTATTGACCGCATCACCCGTTTGCAGGTTGCTTTACCTAAGCCTGCGGAATCCGGTGCGGTGACGGTCACGACGAACAAAACCCTGTTCAAAACCGAATGGTTCCTGCGGGAGAGTGGTTACTTATGGGAATCCAGCCGTGGTCTGCCGGGGATTGATGAAATCAAACGCTTAATGGGCAGCGAACATATGACCATCACCCCAGAACAAGGCAGTCAGATCACTTTTAACATTTCTCAGTTGGAGCAGGCCGCGAAACCATTGCGCGAAGCCTGTCGTTGGTAATCGACATGGACATCAGAACACAATTTGACTGGTTCGGCTCTCTGTTGGCCCCGCTGTCCGACGAACAGACAGGCAAAGCACTGGGAGACAATGATCCCTCATGGGAATTTATCGATGGCGAAATGATTAAATTCGGCTCGCTGTCACACGGTTCGCTGGATGTTGAAGAGATCCAGCGGCAGGCACTGCAACTTTTCAGCGAAACCAGTAAGGATTTCCGGCTGATGGTGCATTTGTTGCGTACCCTGCAACATGCCGGTCAGCCGGCTGAGCTGCTTTTAGCGATGGAGTTGCTGACGGAGTACGTAAAAAACTACTGGGAAAAAGCATGGCCGAATAAACCGGTGTTGAAACGTCGTCTCGCGCAGCAGGTGCTCAAACGCTTTGATTCTGCCCAAAACAGCTTTACCGAGAAATCCAGTAAAGGTCAGCGGGATGATGCACAGGGAGTACTGGCTCATCTTGCACAGTGCTGGCATAGCAGTGAACCGGAACTCGCAAAAGAAATCGACCAACTGCGCACCCGCTATAACCGTCAGCCAGAAGCCGGAGCAGTTCCTTCACAGCCTGTCGCAGCGGCAACGTCTCAGACTCCGGCTGAACCACAATCTTCTCAGGGAACTACGCAGGAAAATACGGCTGCGCCGATGCCGGAAGTAGACGTTAACAGTTCCAGCGACAAGGCGTGGAAACAGACTCTGATGACGGTTTCTGATCTGCTTTGTGAACGCTACCCGGAATCACCGGTCGGTTATTGTCTGCGCCGCCATGCCGTCTGGCACACCATCACCACAGCGCCGATGGCGGGGGCAATGGGCAAGACTCCGCTGGCACCCGCCTCAGCGGATCGCACGGCCGATTATCTGGCGAGGTTGCCGACAGCAGATAACAAACTGCTGGCGCAAATCGAACAGAGTCTGGCACTTGCACCTTATTGGCTGGATGGTCATGCCATTGCTGCTCAGGCGGCAGCCCAACTGGGCTACAAGAATGTTGCCCAGTCCATTCGCCACGAACTGAATGCATTTCTGGAACGGCTGCCCGTATTAAAAACCTTAAGTTTTTCTGACATGAGTCCGTTTATTTCTCCAGAGACTCTGGACTGGCTGGCACCTGAACCCTCTTCATCAACGGGAGGCGCTTCTGTTTCTGCTGATCAGGAAGCCATCTGGCAATGTTTCCAGCAACAAGGGCTGGAAGCCGCCCTGAAAATGCTGGAAGAGCACCAGCAGCAGCTCACGGAGCCTCGTGATCAATTCTATGGTCAGTTGCTCAATGCTCAACTGCTTGAAGAAGCGGGCATGACAGCACTGGCACAACAGCATTACCGGAACTTGTTACACACGGGACAACACATGTTACTGACCCAATGGGAACCCAGCCTGCTGACGCAGTTAGCTGAAAGAATAGGCGTTGAAAAAACAGGCGCTGAAAAAATCCCTTCGCTTGATAAGGATACTGCTTCAAACAGGAGCGTTAACCTATGAAATGGCCCTCTTTGTCATCAATCGCTCAATTGAAATCGGTGCTGCCGGCGGTGGGGAAATTTAAATCCATGCCGCGTTTTAAGGCAGCGATAGCGCTTATTCTGGCGCTTATCCCCTGCGTGCTGCTCATCGCAGTCTGGTGGTGGGGGCCTGATCTGAAAATCCGTGAGGATTATCCGCTGGAAAGCCTTGCCGCCCGCTGGTTGGCGACAGCCCTCATCATTATGGGAGTGCTGGGCTGGATCGGTGTGAAAGCGTGGCGTCGTCTGCGCCAGCTTGAAAAACTGAACCTTGATGTTGAATTGAAAGTGGTTGATCCGGTCCGCATGGATATTGAATATCAGGATCGTTACCTTGACCACTGGAAATCTCAGTTACAGCGTCATCTGGATTCTTACAACTATCTATACGAACGCCCGTGGTACATGGTGATCGGTAGCCAGATGAGCGGTAAAACCTCGCTGATCAAAGAAGGTTATAAGCTGTCTGAAATTGCTGCGCCGGAATATTTGCGTCAGGATGGGGATATCTCCCTGTTATTGCGTTGCTGGCTGGGAGAAAAAGCCGTCATCATCGACCCGAAAGGCCGCCTGATTGACCAGCCTGTTCCGCTGAACAGTGACAAACCGCAAATTAACAGTCGTCTGTGGGAAGCCCTGCTGAACTGGCTGTCAGAAAACCGCCAGCGCCAGCCGCTTAACGGGATCATTCTGACCGTGGATACCCTGCGTCTGATGACGGATAATCGCGAACAGCGTGAGCGTTACGTGCGGGAAATTCACCATCGTTTGCAGGAAATTCGCCTGACTTTCCACAGCCAGTTGCCTATCTATCTGGTGATGACCAAGATTGACCTGTTGCACGGTTTTGAAGCGATGTATCAGTCACTGGATCGCAAACTGCGTGACCAAATTCTGGGTGTCACTTTCAGCCTCAACAATCGCGACGAAAAAGCGTGGCGCAGTGAGCTGGAACAGTTCTGGCAGCAGTGGATGAACAACCTGAATGGCGCCATGCCGGATATGATGCTGAACGGCGTTGACGCTAATCAGCGTAGCGCCCTGTTCAGTTTCACCCGCCAGATTCAGGGGCTGTACAGCTATATCGTACAGATGCTGGAAGACATTCTGTACAACGATGAAAACCACCGTCCAATGCTGCGCGGTGTGTACCTGACCTCCGCCCATCAGGTCGGGCAGATGGATGACATGTTCACGCAGTCGGCCTCGGCGCAGTATCACCTCGGTTCTCAGGCATTTCCGACATGGCCTGCGGGAGACACTCTGCCTTTCTTTACCCAGACCCTGTTCGAAGACGTGTTACTGGCGGAGCCGAATCTGGCCGCTGAAAACCGAATCTGGCTGAGTCGCAACCGTCGCCAGTTATACACCTTCTCCACCGTGAGTGCGCTGGTCGTACTGGCAATGTGGGGTGGTTGGCATTACTTCTATCAGAAAAACTACCGTGCCGGAGAAGAAGTACTGGCAGAGGCGAAAAAATTCCTCTCCGTACCGGCTCCGACAGGGGATGACAATTACGGTAGCCTCCAGTTGCCACTGTTGAACCCGATCCGTGACGCAACACTGGCTTACGGTAATTACCATGAGAAAAAATCGTTCCTGACAGATATGGGGTTATATCAGGGCGGTCTGGTAGGGAAAAAAGTGGAAAACACTTACCTGAATCTGCTGGAGCAAAAATTCCTGCCGTCCCTGATGCACGTACTGTTGGATGACCTGAATAAGGCACCTGCCGGTAGTGAGGAAAAACTCGAAATCCTGCGTGTGATGCGCATGATGGAAGATAAAAGCAAACGTAATGCAGGGCTGGTCGCACAGTATATGCGTGAGCGCTGGAGTAAAGCCTTCTACGGTCAGCGTGATGTGCAGGATGCGCTGTTGAGCCACCTGAATTACGCACTGGATCGTACCGACTGGAAAGAGAAACGTGATGCCGGTGATCAGGAAGCGATTGATAGTTTTGCACCGTTTGCGAAACCTATCCGGGAAGCACAGCTGGAGCTGAGCAAGCTCTCCGTCAAACAGCGTGTTTACCAAAACCTGCGTATCAAGGCTCAGGATACTCTGCCAGCACCTATCAACCTGCGTGACCAGATTGGCCCGAGTTTTGACAGTGTATTTGTCGCCAGTAACGAAAAACGGTTGGTGGTGCCTCAGTTCCTGACCCGTCAGGGTCTGACGGACTACTTTATTCAGCAGAGCGGCGAGTTGGTCGAGCTGACCGGAATGGATAGCTGGGTACTGAACTTAGCGAAGAATAAAGGTCTGTACAAAGAATCTGAATCAGCACCACGTAAAGACAATTACAGTGAACCGGATCGGGAGCGTATCGAGCGCGAAATCACTGAGCTGTATCTGGCGGATTACACCGCAACATGGCGTGCCGCGATGAATAACCTCGAAATCCGTGACTTTGAGGATTTACCACAGGCTATCAATGCCATTGAACAGGTAATTAGTGGTGAACAGCCGATCAAACGCGCGTTACAAATCCTGAGTGATAACACCAACCCTCCGATGCTCGATAGCTCATTGAGTAATACGGAAAGAAAGGCGTTGTTAGATAAGCAGGATTACACACTCCTGACTGACATCAGCCGTGGTTTTGCGCAGGAAACCGGCGTATTGATCGAACATGGTGATAAAGGCAGCACGCTGCAAAGTGTCTACCAGAAACTGATGGCATTGCATCGTTATCTGCTGTCTATCCAAAACTCACCAACACCGGGTAAATCAGCACTTCAGGCTGTGCAGATGCGTCTGGATAAGAACAACAGCGATGCGATCTTTGAAGTCCAGCAGATGGCGAAAAACCTGCCTGAACCCCTGAATCGCTGGGTCGGAGAACTGGCGAATCAGGCGTGGCGCGTTGTCATGATGGAAGCTGTCCGTTCTCTGGAAGTGGAATGGCAGGATACGGTTGTTAAACAGTACAACACCTATCTGGCAGGCCGTTATCCGTTCAATCCTAATGCTAAAGAAGAAGTCCCGCTAAGCGAGTTTGAGCGCTTCTTCCGCCCGGACGGCACGCTTGATGCCTTCTACAAACAGAGCCTGAAACCATTTGTGGAACACAAACTGACGATGGGTACTGACGGTCGTACGCTTATCCGTCCGGATGTGCTGAAACAGCTGGAAAATGCTAACCGTATCCGCGCCACTTTCTTCTCACCACAAAACGGGCTGGGCACACAGTTTGCCATTGAGCCAGTCAGCCTGACCGGTAACAAACGCCGCGCCTTGCTGAACCTTGATGGACAGCTGGTGGATTACACCCACGGCCGCAGCAATGTTGCACGTCTGATATGGCCGAACTCTATGCGTGCAGGCACAGAAAGCAAGCTGACCCTGATGCCGGACAGAAGTAATCAGGCTCCGCGCTCTATCAGCTATATGGGGCCGTGGGCGCAATTGCGGCTGATTAACAGCGGCAAGCTGACCAACATCCAATCCGGTTCTTTTGATGTGCGTTTCAGCGTGGATGGTGGCGAGATGACCTATCGCATTTACGTGGACGAATCAGACAACCCATTTGCCGGTGGGCTGTTCAGTCATTTCAAACTACCGGACACCCTCTATTGAGGCGAAGGTGTGGGTGAGTTTTGAAAGTAAAACCTTCCCCTGCCTTCGGCAGGGGTTTTTTTAAGGAGAAAAAACAGATATGAGCGGACACCCTGAAAACCTCATTATCCGGGCGGGAGGCAGCCCGCTGAACCTGCCAGAATTCGCTGTTATCCGTGACGAAATCAACAAAACCAGCCATCCATCACAACCTGAAGTCAACTGGATGCTGGTGGAATCCCTGTCACTGACTCTGTTCAAAACCAACGGGGTCGATTTACAGACAGCGATTTATTACACCTTAGCCCGAATGCACTTGAACGGTCTGGCTGGGTTTACTGAAGGCTGTGAACTGTTGGCAGGAGTTATCGTCAGTGAATGGGATGCCTTGTGGCCGTCACAACCACAGGTACGTACTGATTTGCTGGAATGGTTTCACACCCGGACGGGGAGTATCCTGCGCCAGCTGGATTTTGCCGCCAGCGATCTACGGATGATTTATCGCGCTGAGCGGGCACTCCAGCTCATCATTGATCAGCTACAACAATCTGATTTGAAACGTTTGCCGAGAGTGGAGAACCTGCTGTGGTTCTTCCAGAATGCAGCGAAAAAACTGGAAAAACCGCGTCAGGCTGCGAAACCAGCACAACAGCCGGTGAAAATGCCGCCGCTGGTTTACCTGTCTAAATCTGAATCTGAGCCGGAAACGCCACCACCTTCCCCGCCACCACAGCCACAACCTGAAATTGCACCGGAAGAAAGCCAGCAACGGGTCAGGGTACAGTTTCCAGAACAGCCACAACGTGGGCTGACCGCATGGCAGGGCTTTGGGATTGGGGCATTTCTGGGGGTGTTGGTGCTGGTAGGGAGCTGGCTGTTACTTTATAAGCCACTGCAACAGCAACTGAACGCCATAACAGAACAGCCTACGGGTTCACGGCTGGCATGGTTGTATCAGCCGACACTGGCAAACTACGCATCCCAGCTTGAGCGCTTGGCAGAAACATCTCCACTGGCAACATGGGATGCTGCACGAACACTGACCGCAACAGCAGAAAAACAGTGGCCACAATTAGCGGAACAAGTTAACGCTACCCGTAACTGGCAACAGCAGATGACCATCCGCATCGATAGCGTACCGTTAAAAGGCAGTTGGTACAGCACCCGCGATCAACTCCAGCAACTGGCAGACAAAATTCTGTTGCAGGAACGCACACGTGGCAGCTTCACCCTTTCTTACCTAAAAACCGCCATTTATGACATTCAGCGCAACCACGGCAGCGAAATTCCGCTGGAAGAGTTGCTGCGCCAACTGAATGTTCATGCGGAAAAAGGTGAAGCGGTTTCTCCTGTACTGATGAAAGAAATTGATGACCGTTTTAACGCGCTGCTCGGCCGTTATGACCGCCTGCGTCATGTAACTGAACAGCGTGACCGTGCCACCAAACATACAAACATGTAAGTGGCGAACAATCAGGGAGACATATTATGTCAATTAAGAAGAGCATAGCTAAATTGCAGAAAGGACAGGCCCTTGTGCAAAAGGGGCAACAGGCCGCTCAAATGGCCAAGCAAGCTGCGGGCATGTTGGGGGGTAGCGGACAAAGTAGTGGTCAGGCGCTTCCGCATACTCAGGGAATTACCGGCGGACAGGGAACATCAGGTGGTCAGGGATTAGCGAAGCAGGCAGCAAGTGGTCATAACGCAGCGGCTAAAGTCTTGCAACAAGCCAGCGCATTACTGGGCGGCGGAGGCAGTAACCCCAGTGGCCTGCAATTTACGTTAAACGCCGGAGGCTTACCGCCGCAGACTTTTGTTGTCACCGATTTCGCACTGAATGAAAGTTTTTCCCAGCCATTCAGCCTGAGTGTCGGGCTGGCGAGTGCCGATCCTGCTATCGACTTTCCGACCGTTCTGGATCGCACCGCCACGCTGACTATTTTGCAGGATGGCGTTGAGCAACGCAGTATCACAGGGATCGTTTCCCGCTTTGAGCAGGGTGATACCGGGTTGCACCAGACCACTTATCAGATGAGCATCCGCCCTGACTTGTGGCGCACGACCCTGAGACAGAACTCGCGCATTTTCCAGCAGTTGGATATTCAGGCGATTATCACCACCATCCTGAAAGAGCACGGTATCCGTGATGTCATATTCAGCCTGCGTCACCCTCACCCTGAGCGCGAATTCTGTGTTCAGTATCAGGAAAGTGACTTTAACTTCTTACAACGCCTAACCGCAGAAGAGGGAATTTTCTACTTCTTCGAGTGCGGTAATGGCCGTAATACGCTGGTCTTTGCTGATGATGCCGGTTCTGTACCGCCGGGCATCGTCCTTCCTTACCAGCCCGGTGAAGTCAGCACCATTGGAGAACCAGCCATCAGCAGCCTGACATGCAGCGCACAGGTACGACCGGCACAGGTGCAACTGAAAGACTACACCTTCAAAAACCCGGCATGGCCCGCTGAATTCCGGGCAGAGATGAAGGAAGACACCTTACAGGAGATGTATTACGAGCATTATGACTATCCCGGTCGTTTTAAAGATGAAACACACGGTGAAGCCTTTACCCGCTACCGCCTTGAAGCTCTGCGTAACGATGCCGTGATGGGACAGGGCAGCGGCAACGCTATCGCCATCCAGCCGGGCCGTTTATTCACTCTGTATAACCACCCGCGTCCTGATCTTAACCAACCGTGGCAAGTCGTGGGGGCGAGCCATTCAGGCAGCCAGCCGCAAGCACGGGAAACCGCAAGTGGTGATACGGGTACAACACTGCACAGTCACTTCCACTTTATCCGCCACAATCAGAGCTGGCGTCCGACCCCATTACCGAAGCCCGTGATTGACGGCCCTCAGATTGCCAAAGTCGTCGGCCCGGCAGGAGAAGAAATTTTCTGTGACCAATACGGTCGCATTCGCCTCCAGTTCCCGTGGGATCGTTACGGACGCAGCGACGATCAAAGCTCTTGCTGGATCAGGGTGACCCAACCGTGGGCAGGACAGGGCTGGGGAATGCTGGCGATACCGCGTATCGGACAGGAAGTCGTTGTAGACTTCCTGCACGGCGATCCGGATCAGCCCATCGTCACCGGTCGTACCTACCACGCCAGCAACATCCCGCCGGGCGGCCTACCGGGCAGCAAAACCCAGATGGCATTCCGCTCCAAAACCCACAAAGGCGAAGGCTATAACGAACTGCTGTTTGAAGATGCAAAAGGCAGTGAACTGCTTTCCATGCATGCGCAGAAGGATATGAGCACGACAGTGCTTAATGATAGGTCTACTAGAGTGACGCATGATCACACAGAAAGTGTTGGAAACAATCAAGTTATCACTGTGCGTAAAGATCGTCATAAGGAAGTTATTGGTACGGAAGTTAGCAGTATTGGTACACGGCAAGTGACAGTGGAAAAAACGAGTGTGCTCAGTGCGAAAGGCTCAATCACTATCCAGTCCGTTGAAGATGGTATCCATATCGGTAATACCAAAGGAAGTATTTCGATAGATAAAGAAGGCAACATTCACATTACGGGAGATTCGGTGATTATCAATGGTCAGAAGGTTATCACTCTGAATTGATCCTTGTATTGCCGTGAATGTGTCTAAAAAAACACTTAGTCAGAGTCAGCCAGACTCTATCGGGTTTTGGCTGAAAAACAATCGTATTCAATTTTAGAAAAAGTAAAAAAGGAAACACTATGAGCGCACATTCTTACCAGATGAATGAAGGCACCCTGAATATTCCGGCTAACTGGAGAGACGAATCAATGCATGTTTTTGTCCTGCCGGATGATAGCGGGGTAAATCTGGTGATTAACCGCACTCCTGTACCATTGGGAACAGACTCTTCCGCTTATTACGAACAAACTCTAGCGCAATTTACAACCCATTTGCCGGGTTATCAGGAGCACCAACGGCTACAAATGGAACTCAGTGGTGAAGTCGCTTGGAGATTAGATTATCACTGGCAAAGCCCAGAAGGTGAAATGCATCAGACGGTGGTGTTGCAAATACGAGGTAGCCAATTATTAGCATTTAACCTGACTTCGCCACAGCCTTTTGATGAGGGGCAACGCAGCTCATTGTTGGCGATAGTCACTAGTTTTAAGGCTAGGTGATAGGAGGGTAGCATGGGACTAGGTGACGAAATAGTAACAAGGATTGCTCGAGTCGGGGCAACCCATGCAGTAGGAAGGGCAATGCCGCCGTCACAGCCAAGAGGGCCTGCGGCGGCACGTAAAGACGATATTATTAAGCACTCGAGCTTCTTGGGCGCGTTGGCTGGTGTTGTTGTTGGTGCATTAATTGGCGCAGCTGTCTTTGCGGTGGCATCGGCCGTGATTGTTGGCACGGGTGGGTTAGCAACAGCGGCAGTATTGGCATTAGGCACCGTGGGTACTATTGCTCTGGGCGGATTTATCAGTGATGTTAGCTCAGCGGTGACCAATATGATAGACAGCGCCGGACCGCCGGATGGTGTAATCAGCAATGGATCGCCAAATGTCCTGATCGAAGGCAAACCGGCTGCCCGTGCCACAGTAGATTTAGCCAAATGCAGCCAACATCCGCCACCATTGATAGCACAGGGTAGTGAATCGGTATTTATTAATGGTGAACCCGCGGCGCGTAAGGATGATAAGCTGGTGTGCGGCTCGACTATCAAGAGCGGGGCGAGCAAAGTCTTTATTGGCTCAGGTCAGGGCACTTATCTGAAAATTGAGGAAGAATTCTCCGGCTGGCAACGAGCATTATTGATCGCTGTCGAATTTATCGTTCCACCTTCGCGTGGACTAGCAAAAGGTATAGGAAAGCTTTTTACCAAAGCAGGACAGAAAGCTGTTGTAAGGGGGGCAGTTAAAGGTGCGAAGAAAGTTGGAGAAATTATCCGGGGCCAAACCCTCAAGTGTGCCAAAGCAGCGTTTAAAGAAACCAAAGGATTAAAGCGTTACTGGGCGAGTACGAAAAAATTCTTTACCGGAGACCCGATTGATGTCACCACCGGTGCGCTATTTGATCAACGTACTGATATTGAGTTGGGACAGACTCTGCCGCTGCTGTTTACTCGTAGCTGGTCACCGGGACAGCGGGGATTGCTGGGGGAGAATTGGTTCGACAACTTCTCTGAATGTGCCTTGGTCACAGGGGACAGGGTAGAAATCCTCACAACCGAAGGAGCTTCCCTGCATTTTGCCCTGCCACAAAGCGTTAACCACAGCATTAACCCGGAACATCCTGAATTTAGGCTCAGCCGGGAAAAATCCGGATTTGTTCTGGCAGAACGGAATAACCCGGTACGTAAATACTTCATTCGGTTAGTACCCTCCGAGGAGAATACAATACAGCGCTGGTTACTCACTGAACACCGGGACAATAATGGCAATGCCGTACATTTTCATTATCACGACACTCATCGACTGGAAAAAGTGACCCACAGTGATGGCCCGGAACTGAGGCTGTTCTACCGGGAAGATGGCCTGCTGGAAGCGATCCATCGCACTGACAATGGCCTGAATGATGTGATGGCACGCTATGGTTATTATGATAATGGCTGGCTGGCAGAAGCAGACAGTATTCAGCAATTTCATCTGTTCTATGAATATAATGAACAGGGATTGATTAGCCGCTGGTCGGATGATGATCAAACTGCAGTTGATTATACCTATGATGTACAAGGGCGTTGTATCCACAGTGTTGGTAGTGGTGGATTCTACCCGGTACAGCTGACTTATGAACCGGGTATCACCCGCTCAACGACACCACAAGGGCACACCACAAGCTGGCATTACAATGACCAACAACAGGTAACTCAGGTCGAAACTCCGTGTGGTCACATCACGCGTTATGAATATGATGAATGGGGTAACCTGCGCCACCAGATTTTACCTGAAGGGCAAACCCTAACGTTGGATTATCTGGCAGATACTGGTCTGGTAACCCAATTCACTGATGCTACCGGTGCAACATGGCAATATCACTACGATAATTTAGACCAACTTATCAGCATGACTGATCCACTTGGTCGCGTTTGGTGGCAGCAGTATGACAATAATGGTAATGCTGAATGTTTTATCGCGCCGGATGGTAGCAAAACCACGCTGATCCGTAATAAATTTGGGCTTGTTATCGCTGCCGAAGATGATGACGGGAATAAACGAACATGGGAATACGATGAACATCAACGGCTGACCAAACTATTTGATGAAGAGAATCGCAGCTTGCGACTGGGCTATGATAGCCATGATCGTTTGCAACGGCTTTCTTCAGGCGGCGGGGCACTCTGGTTATGGGAATACGATCGCCATCATCGGGTATCCTTGAGTGATCGCCCTAACAATAGCCTTGAACGTTTTCGCCATGACCGTCATGGTAACCTCACTGATTGGACTGATGCTCGTGGAGTCAAATGGCATATTGAGTATGGGCCGTTTGACTTGCCTGTAGCTCGCGTGGATGGGGAAGGCCACCGCTGGCAGTACCATTACGATCTCGACAGTCTACAATTACTGGAAGTTATTAACCCACTGGGAGAAAGCTACAGTTATACTCTGGATGCTGATGGCCGCGTTATCACTGAAACCGACTATGCGGGTACTCAGTGGCACTATACGTATGATGGCAATGGAAACTGCATTGAAAAACGGGATGCGTTGGATAATATCACCCGTTATGAATATGACGCAGCCCAGCGTATGACAGCAATGCATACTCCGGAAGGCACAACGACCTATCGTTACGATATACTTGGCCGTTTGCTGGAAATTACTGCGCCTGAAAGTGTCCCGCTGACGTTTGAATATGATGACAAAGACCGCATCATCAAAGAAACTCAGATTCACGGCAAAATTCAGCGTGATTATCCAGATAATGCTACAGTAAAAAGGATGCTTTACACGCTGGATGGTCAACACTGGCAAGTGCAAGCTGAAGCTAACAAGGTTGGTGAACTACGGTTATTAAGCCTTAGTGATGAGCATACGCTCAGTCTTGAACGGGATGAGGACGGTCACGAGTGGCATCGTCAGTCGGATAAAGGCTTTATCCTGCGGCAAGAACACTCCCTGATGGGGCAGTTGACCACACAACGTGCTGGGCGTAATACTGAATTCTTTGAAGCCCATGAGGTGGCAGATATCCCCCAGCCAACGCTAGCTGGGTTGGACAGGGAATATCGCTATGATGCCGCACTGAATCTGGTGGCAGCGAATGATGAACGGGAATGTTTGCGTTATGTTGTCAACGGCAATGGACAAGTAACCTCCGTCAGTGAAGGCGAACGGTTGCGAGAGCATTATCAATATGATGCCTCTGGCTATCCTGCGCGCCGTTTTGACGGCTTGCATGACATTGACGGAGAACGGCTTTACCAGAAAGGCCACCGGTTACGCCAGCTCGGGCAACATCTGTTTGAGTATGATGATGCGGGGCGGATGACCGCGATGCAGTTGTGGCAGGAAGGCCACCGTGCCCAGCTGACCAAGTTCCGCTGGAACAGCCAGAACCAGCTGATTGGGGTACAGACGCCGGGCGGCCAGCAGTGGGACTATCGCTACGATGCCTTCGGACGACGCACGGAAAAAGCGTGTGAGCGGGCGGGCTTACGCACTACGTATTTATGGGATGGTGACGTCCCGGCGGAAATCCGTGAGTACCGGCACAACCGGCTGTACAGTATCCGCCATCTGGTATTTGACGGCTGGCAGTTGCTGGCGCAGCAGGTGCAGTTCTTTAGCCTGAACCCGGAAAACCGTAATGAGCTTATCGCTGGAAAAATTCAGACCCAGTACGCGGTGTGTGCGCCGACCGGCGAACCGCTGGCGCTGTTTGATACGGCCGGGCACCGGGTCTGGCGGCAACCGCCGCAAAGCCTGTACGGGCTGCGTCTGGGGGTGTTGGGAGAGAATCCTGAATTAAATCCGGGCTTAAAGTTCGCCGGTCAGTGGCTGGATGAAGAGAGCGGGCTGGTCTACAATCGGTTCCGGTATTACTCGCCAGTGGTGGGGCAGTATCTGACGCCGGATCCCATTGGGTTACATGGAGGGTTTAACCCTTATAGCTACGTATCAAACCCAACAGGCTTGATTGATCCACTTGGGTTGGCGGGATGTGGTGTCGCATTAACAGTTAATAAGCCAAAGATCTTGGGTACGAACTTATCTGATGCTGAACGTAAGTTCCTTGAAAGGGAATTCCGGATAAAACAAAATGCGTTAAATAGAGCGGCTAAACGAGGCGAATTAGTTTGGTCTCCAGGTACGCACAATGTAAGGATTTCATCATTACAAAGTGCTTACAGGAAAGCGCTTTCTGAACGTTATGAAAGAATATTTGGTAAAGCACCAAACTTATCAAAACTCAATGCTGATCATCCGGTTGATCTTATAGTCGGTGGTTCTGCAACACAAAGATTGAAAATGTTAAATGAGTCTATCAATAAAAGTGTTGGTAGTGCTTTAAAAAGCGCGGGCAGACAAGCAGGGCTAAAAGCCGGTGATAAAATTAGTGAAATAATATTTATTTGAGGATGATATAAATGAGAGATTCTTTTTCTTTCACAACAGATACAGCAACATTAGCTATATTTGATTTGCAAGCAATAAAACATAGGAAAACAGATACTCCTGACTGGTGGTCTATTCCTGATGATGAACTACATGAAATGAATGAAGGCAATATTGCCTTTGTAGGCTTAGTCGATGATGGTGTTTATTCTATTGAATTAGTTGATAATATAGAAAATCCTGATGTTGAAGTATGTATAAAATCCCCATCGGGAGAAATCTTTATTGGTGCAGGAGAAGATACTACAGGCGGGGATCTTGAGCCTGATGACTCAGAATATATATCTGGAAAGAAAATATTTATAACCCCCGGTAGCTATACAATTTTTGTAAAAAAAGAAGAAGATAATTTACTAGTTTCATTAGTGAAAGGGGAATGTGATTCTAATAGTTTTCAAGAATCAATCAGATTAGATTAAAAAGTTGGAAATACTTTTAGAGTTTTCCAGTTAACAAAATATGGCTACTTTTAAAATTAAAGGTAGCCATACCTATATTTTTGTAGTGGAACGTTTTTTATTATCCCGCCTGATAATCCCCAATCAGTTCCCGCATCCGTAGTTTAATCTCACTGAGCTGATTTTGCTGGCGTTGGTACTGCTGTTTAATGGTACGGGTGTCGTCGCTGTCAGGAATGAGCACCAGACAGCCGTCCATAATCTTGACGGTGAGGGTGCCACCAACATCGAACCCGGCCCGCTTAAGCCATTGATCTTTTGTTGCGGTCAAGAAGTTTCGAACACACTTCTAGCCTTTTCTCAGCACTTCACTCATAAAATATTTCCTCAAACCCAGCACATCAGGCAAAAGGTATTCTGTTTCCCACTTAAAAAGGGATATCAATCACATTTCACTCATTAAAAATAGCGGATAACACGAGTTACTTGTTCATACAATTACATTGGGTCGAGAGGCAACAAGCGAACATAAAATTGAGAGGTACATAATGATAACTCAGGATGAAAAAAAGCAAGTATCTGGCTGGTTTCCAACACTAATATTACCCAGGCCTGAAGATAGTCATAAAGGTACTTTCGGGACTCTGAATATTATCGGCGGGGCTGAAACTATGAGCGGTGCCTGTGTTCTTGCGGGTACAGCTGCATTAAAGAGCGGGTGTGGGAAAGTTATTATCGGTTTTAATCAGGAGCCCCTTGCTATCCAACTGATAGATACTGTACCGGAATTGATATTGAATAAAGCCAGCCAGCTCTTTGAAGGCGAGCTTCCATCTGCGTGGGTAATTGGTTGTGGACTAGGTACTTCTGCTGAGGCAGCTTGTTTTATACAGAAAATGATCAACTATATCCATCAAGGTGAAAAAGTATTAATTGATGCTGATGGTTTAAATATTTTGGCAAAATTTCCAAACAAAATTGAGCTTTCGGACAAAACAGTTATCACACCTCATGTGAAAGAAGCATCAAGGTTGTTACAGACAGACTCTCAGTCTATCAAGTCTGACAGGTTGGGTTCAGCACAGGCCTTGAGTGCCCGATATGGTTGCTGGGTAGTACTTAAAGGTCATCGAACCGTAATTGCTGCACCGAATGGGCGAACGTGGGTAAATGAAACAGGTAATAGTGGCTTGGCGACTGCTGGTAGTGGGGATGTACTTTCCGGTATTATCGGGAGTCTGCTTGCTCAGAGTATTCCATTTGAGGAAGCGGTACGAGCAGGAGTTTGGTTACATGGTAAAGCGGCTGATATGCTGGTTGCGGATGGGATTGGGCCGATAGGTCTGACCGCCCATGAGATTATTGATTACGTAAGAAAGATAAGAAATCAAATAATTAGTTATTGATATATGATGGCTGAATTAAAAACTGACTATTAAGGAGCCGACGACAATGATGAAAAAAATACTGTTAGCTTGTACTCTCTTCGTATTTTCACAGGTATCATTTGCAGATGATGCAACTATTTTTGAGACAAAGACGTATCATATTGCTATTTATAGTTTTTGCCCTGAGGGGTATGTAAGTTGCGAGGATGTGGAGTCTGTTGTGACAAATAAGAAAGATCATACTTCACTGACAATGAAAGGACACACTATGAATAGAGATTGTGATACAGGGAGCTGTTCTTTCTATGGATATAGTTTTACTAATAAAAACATGAAATATACCATTTACCAACAAGGTGTTTTATATATTTCAAAAAATGGAAAGTTGGTTTTTTCAGAGAATGGTGTATTTACTTATTGATTTTTAGTGTTATTAACTATGATGGTTAATGTATATTAGAAATATCACCAGTTTAATTGGTAACGTTACTTATTGCTTCTATTTTATATAATGGTTTATTGGTTTTTTATAACTAAAAAAATATAATGAAATTAATTGATTAAGAGTTACCACTAAATTATATTAGCGACAATTCGTCTCATTTACGATTTGTTTATCAAATTTTTCTATTTGAAACCTAAAAAATTGTCAGTAAACTTAATATACTATTCCCTTGCATAAAGCACCCCCTGCATAGTGCTTTTTATGCTGAAAATAATAAAAAAGAGGTTGGTTACTTTATAAATTCTCAGTAACAACAAGAAATAGTAGTGTGCCGTTTTCGCTTACTATGAGTGATGTGGAGCCATATCCACAAATAAAGCTAGATCCTCATAACATCATTATGTATTTACTAAAAAAAGCTGCTGATTGAGAGCAGGTAAGAATGTTTTTACTACTTTTATCGATAAATGAGATTAATTATGGAATTGTGATACTACGATGAAATTTATATAGAAATTTAACTGGTTGATTATCAAATTAGGAATTTAAAAACCTTTTTCTCATATCTGGTTTGATTGTTAAGGGGGAATGATGCTTTTCCACGTTATCAACAAAAATAATATTGTTGCACTTTCGTTAATATTGGGTGTTGTCGTTTTCTTTTTTTCTTTATCATATAATAACAGTAAATTGGGTATTATCGATTATGCTGATAGACATTGCCAGAAAAACACGGATTGTCTGATTGATATGAATAAAATCGTCCCTTTTGATTGGGATAAAATGTATATTATTGATAAAGGAATGGGGCATAAGGATATTGAGGATATTATCGGAGCGGCATTTAAAGGAAAAGCTAGTCTTTTTTATAAGATTATTTTTGTAAGAAACAAACAGGTAGTTTATGAAGATGAATATGATCCCTATATAAGATCTTATGAAAAAAAACTATTGAAACCAGACTTTCAGTATCCTTATGATGGTAAAGAAAATTATTTCAACTATTATGCGATCTCTAAAGATAATGCGATCCTTTCAATGAAGATTGAGAATAAACCACTCACAGATGACGATAAAGTTTACTATAAGCTATCTCCTTCTAATTCACAGCAGGTGAAAGAGAAAAATTTGTAAATATATATCCTACTATTGGTTGGTGCTTCAGTGCAGGTCTACTTCTTCTTTTTGGCCTGCACTTTTTTAATTTTCTTTTTTCCTTTTTGTTCTGAACGGGCTTGTGAACTTTTTTGGGATGCAGGCTTAGCAGCAGAGATGGGATTATTTTTCGGTTTGGAATGTTGCTCTTGTACAGCTTTCAGGCGTCTTTCCCACTCGCAGGCTGCATTCAGGCTTTCCAGTGTTCTGGTTAGCCCGGAAATTAATCTTTCATCCATATCATTTTTGGCATATTGGAGCTGTTTCTCTAATGTTTTCTGTTTGTTTTCGCACCTAGCTTTAGTTGGTTTTGCATAGGCAATATTCATACTGAAAACGACTAATACAGCCAAGATCATAGTTTTCGACTTCATGAACTATTCCTAGTCTGATTTGAAATGCTTATTCAAAATTTTATATGCTGATCGGGATTTGTTCCTGAAAATTAGACGTTAGTTACAACTGATGAGGTGCAGAATGGAGGCTTTTATCTTTTTTCGCGAGAATGAGGCATAATGCTTTTTTGTTGTCTGATCAGCCATCAGGCAAGTTATCAATATTTCTCTCCCGGGGTTTGAAAATCGAATGCTAAGTTATCGTCATCAATGGATTTTAGTGTTCGAGTGTTACCGTATTTGTACTTAATTTCAATATATATCAACTGATTGGATTAATTTTGATACTGTATATTTTTCCAGTGCTTATTGCCGTTTTTCCACTTTTGCAACATACTGTGGGGTAATCGGTGGGGTAACAAATATCTTGGGATGGAGATCTAAATGGCAGCGGGAATAAATCGATTATCAGATAAAAAGCTCAAGGCATTGCTGGGAACTCCCTCCGACAAGGTGAGCAAGATATCTGATGGTGCTGGGTTGATGATTCGTGTCACAAAGGCGGGTTCCATAAGCTGGATTTATAAATATCGATTGGGTGGAAGGGATACCGAAGCAAAGTTACTGACGCTTGGGCGATACCCTGATTTGCCTTTAGCAAAGGCCAGAGAGATGCGTACTCAATGCCGAGCATGGCTAGCAGGAGGCAAAGATCCTCAACGGATGATAAAGCTGGATAGGGAAGAAACCTTAAAACCAGTCACTGTTCAGGATGCTATCGAATATTGGTTAACTGAATATGTTGATAATAATTTAGTGAATGCTAATAGATACAGAGAACGCTTTAATAAGCACCTGTTCCCTTATATTGGCGATATGGCGCTTTCTGATTGTGATACCCCTTATTGGCTTAGGCGTTTTGACCAAGTGAAAAAGGTAGCTCCCAGCGTGGCAGGAATGCTTTTGCAAATGTCACAGCAGGCTCTTAAATTTTGTCGAATCAGGCGATTTGCTGTTTCTCATGTTTTGGAAGGGATTACAAAGCAGGATATTGGAATAAAATTAAATAAGCGCA
Organism: Xenorhabdus sp. KJ12.1; assembly: GCF_963876495.1. Classification (NCBI taxonomy): domain Bacteria; kingdom Pseudomonadati; phylum Pseudomonadota; class Gammaproteobacteria; order Enterobacterales; family Morganellaceae; genus Xenorhabdus; species Xenorhabdus sp. KJ12.1. The sequence goes on along the minus strand of NZ_CAWNQH010000138.1, from coordinate 18,522 downwards.
AGAGAGTATTAACAGAAAAAGAATTATCTGATGTGCTTAAATCTATATACTCTGATTTTTTTAAACCTTATTATTCAGACTTACTTTATTTGCTAATCGTTTTTGGTGCGAGAACTGTTGAAATACGCCGCTCTAAAATGAATGAGTGGGATTTAGAGCAAAAATTATGGACTGTTCCAGAAATTAATAGCAAAACAAGAGAAAAAATAATAAGACCAATTCCTGATGCTATGGTGGAAAAAATACGCAGGTTAAAATATCAGAATAAATACTCTGAATATTTATTAGGCGAATACAAGGAATATACTGCTGTTAGCTCGACGGGAAATAGAGTGTGGGAACGGTTAGAGCATAAAGAAAAATGGGTACTCCATGACTTCCGGCGTACTTTTGCAACCATGTTAAGTGATATGGGAATTGCTCCACACATTGTTGAGTTGCTGCTAGGACACACATTAGGTGGCGTTCTGGCGGTCTATAATCGGAGCCAATACCTACCAGAGAAGCTGGACGCTTTAAACAAGTGGTGTGAGCGGTTGGATGTATTGTCAGGTAATTATGAAAATGTGGTTATATTAAAAGCAGCTCAATCATGAAAATTAATGAGTCTCATTCTGTGCATGACCATTGTGATATATACGTAACAAATGTGGCTTTATTTCTTAATAATTTCCATTAAGTAAAATACCCTCACAAAAACAATTAAACAGTGAGGGTAACACAACCATGCAATACAGTATTCCTACACCAGAAGAACGTCGATCTATCCTTTCCGAATATGGCGAACCTTATGATCGTCTTATACGTGAAAAAGAACGCCAACACATCACCTCTATTTCCAGAACGTCAGCGTGGAAACTGGAAAATGAAGGCCGTTTCCCTGCCCGTAAGCCATTAGGCCGTAATTCGTGTGCTTGGTTGCTTAGTGATCTGCTGCATTGGGTACGTAATCCGCCAACAGTAGAAAACGTGAATAACCCGTATAGCCGTAAACCTGCCAATTAAAGAGTAGCGTCATGGAAAAATTAACTGTCTTGGTTGGCAGCGGTCAAACTCGCTCTAAAAATAGCTTAATTTTGCGAAGTAGGTGAGGTGATGGTAAATAGCTATAGCGATTCTTTGAGATTAAGCAGCTATCAATTTGATCAACAACCCTCTCTAAGAGGGTTAGTTAACAATCACAGTTATTACTGGTTGGTTCAGACTTTAGGTTTTATTCCTAAAGTCAGTAGTTTTTCGCGGCAAGCATCTTTAACCCATGAACTGAAATTACCTTTATCAGCTACCTCTTCAATTTGCTCTAGCAGGTCGTCTTCAAAGCGAATTGTTCGACGTGTGCTGTTATTTCGTTCATACGGCTTTTTGCTTTTTTCATCTTGCATTGGTTCGAACCATTATGTTAATTTATTGAACAGTGGTGCGAACCATTATAAAGATGAGCGCCTTAAAAAAGCAATGCCCCGTAGTGGTGGAACACTGACGAGGCATCTAACCAAACCGTTAATAGAGGTAACGATTATGGCTGATACACAGTCTAACCAAACTCGCCCAAAATTTATATTCCTAATTGTATCCGGTACTCAGTGGTTGGCTGGCCTGTCTTCTCTGATCTTCGCATTACGTCAGGGGACATGCCATGAGTAAGAAACCAATCTCATTAAAACAGGCGCTGCATCGTGCAAGTCTGGGAATTTCACTTTTCACATTCATTACCCAAAAAGCCAAAGATGAACGCTGTGAAATCAATTTAAATAACCTGATTGCATTGGCACACGGCATTCATCAGGAGGTTTATCGCGACCTGTCGAAACATGCCCCACAGAATCCAGTGAATAAATTAGTTAATTGCCTTGTACGCAGGGAGAGAGAGCCATTAGGGCAATCCTCGTTTCGTGCGGGTTTATGTACCTCTTTATATGAGCTCATTCTTGAGCAGGCCAGCCAGCATTGTTCGGAAGAGTTACACGATTTGCTTTCACTGACCTGTGATATTAATCAGGAAGTTTACTATTCGCTCTATGCAGCGGTTAATGGCGAGGACGAATGATCATGAGTCAGGGAAATAATAATCAGAACAGCCGCCCATTAGATGTCATACGAACAGTGAAAACAGCAGCCACCAAACACTGGCAAAGCCTGTTGCCTGCTTGTGGTGTTGATATTCCGGCAAAAGGCAAACACGGCGCTTGCCCGATATGCGGCGGTACTGACCGCTTTCACTTTATAGATGATAACCATCATGGTGACTGGCATTGTCGCCAGTGTGATGAGCCGAATCACGGTGATGGTCTGGATTTAGTGGCAAGAACCAAAGGGATCACGGTCTTTGCTGCCGCTAAGTTGGTAGCTGATGCGCTAGCACTTCCCTTGCCTGAACCCAAACCCAAACCCGCTAAAGAGCAACCCCGAACAGCGAAGCTGATTGCTGAACGCATTGCGGCACTGGTTGCCACTACTACTGCGGGCGAATCTCAATATCTGGTGAAAAAGGGGCTGCAATGCCCCAATCAGCGGTTATTGAAAGATGGCTCTTTATTGCTGGTGGTTCAGACGCTGGACGGCACAATCACGGGCGCACAGACCATTAAGCCAAACGGTGAAAAACGCCTTGTTACAGGTACGCAGAAAAAAGGGAGTTTTATTCCCGTCTCAGAGATTACCGGAACGCCGGACACTTTCATCATTACCGAGGGTTACGCTACGGCGTTAACGGTCAGACAGTTACATAAAGGCGTAGTACTGGCAGCCATTGATGAAAGCAATTTACTCATGGTTTCCGAGCAGGTCAGAACACAGTGGCCTAACGCAAAAATCATCCTTTCTGCTGATAACGATTGGCACGAACCGGAAGAGCGGGACAAAAACGGCAGGTTAAAAAAGAATGTCGGTAAGATAGCGGCAGAAAAAGCCGCTATAGAGATTAACGGCTGGGTCACGCTACCGCCTACGGCATTGAAATCTGACTGGGACGATTACCGCCAGCATCACGGCATTGAGGCAGCAAAGCAGGCATTTAAGAACGGGTTATATCAGGTGGGAGAGAAAAAACTCATGGAAGCAGAAGCGGTGATTATCCACGAAACAAAGCCCAAAAAGGCCAATAACAATCTGGCACAAATGGCAGCCAGTCAGCGCGGGGCACTATTGGTTGAACGTTACGGTAAAGTCGCGGTTCATCCTGATAGCGAAATGGTTTACCACTATAATGGTACAACATGGGAAACCGTGTCGGATAATGAGCTGCGCCGTGCAATGGTGGCAATCTTTGACCAGCACGAAACCCCTTACAGCCCGAACGGGATCAATAACGCTATCTATGCCATGAAATTACAAGTGCCGGTTATCGGCGAACAACGGCAGGATTTAATCGGGTTCCGCAATGGTGTGTATGATTTATCGGCTCAACAGTTTACTCCGCACCAGCCGGAACACTGGTTAATGAACCATAACGGTATTGCATTCACTCCGCCTGCTGTCGGTGAGAATTTACCAGACCATGCCCCAGATTTTTATCGCTGGTTATTTCATGCGGCGGGAAGCAATGAAAACAAGATGAATCGCATTAAAGCCGCCCTGTTTATGATCCTGGCAAATCGTTATGACTGGCAGCTATTTATTGAAGTGACGGGCGAAGGTGGCAGCGGCAAAAGTATCTTTACGTATATCGCCACTTTATTGGCAGGAGAACACAATACGGCCAGTGGTAATATGAGAGCACTGGATGAAGCGAGAGGCCGTTATCAGTTTGTCGGAAAAAACCTGATTACGCTGCCCGATCAGGTTAAATATGTCGGTGAAGGCGCGGGCATTAAGGCGATTACTGGCGGTGATTTGATTGAAGTTGACGGGAAATATGAGAAGCAATTTTCTACGGTCATTAAGGCCGTGGTATTAGCCACCAATAACGAACCGATGAGCTTTACCGAACGTAATGGCGGTATTGCAAGGCGGCGGGTAATATTCCCGTTTAATATTCCGGTCAAAGAGTCAGAGAAAGATCCACACTTGCCGGAGAAAATCAGTCGGGAACTGCCTGTGATTATCCGCCATTTATTAAACGAATTTACCGACCAGAACAAAGCTAAAAAGCTACTACAGGCACAACGCGATTCTAACGAAGCATTAACGGTGAAAAGCAATTCCGATCCGTTGTATCGATTTTGTGGTTATCTGGTAACCGTCAATGATGCAACTGGGATGAAGATGGGCACTAAGAACATTAGCCCACGAGCGCCGAGGTTGTATCTGTATCATGCTTATCTTTCCTTTATGGAAGCACATGGCTTTGAACGCCCGTTAACACTGACCAAGTTCGGCGAATCGCTCCCCAAAATTATGCTGGAATACAAAAAGGAGTATCGGAAAGTACGAACCAAGAAAGGTTACTCTTATAACGTTGAGTTGTCGGAAGAAGCCGAAGAGTGGTTGCCGTCATTGCCTGAATGCCGGGGCTTTAAATCCCCACTATAAACTTTTTTGGATTAAGTCTGCATTCCCTGCATCATTTTAAATATCTATTTGTATTTAAAAGAAAATAATAGATGTATAGTTATTTCTTAGCTATACATCAAATATACATTCTCTTCATTAGGATAAAAAAGGGGTGAACAGGGGATACAGTGAATGAATATCATATTAATTACTGCAAACCCATATGTAGCAAGGCTTTGAGAAGAATGTGCAGAGGGTGCATAACTGAGAGGGTGAAAAAGATTTATAGGGGGGTATCTCTGGTAGGAGGATTACATTATCTAATTTCCAATACTCACTTTTCTTGTTTGATAAAATCATTATCACATAAAAATACTTTTATTTAACGATATAATTTAAATTAACAGTTAATCAATGGATTATAGGGCATATAACAAAATATTATTTCATCTAAATATTATCGAATGTCACATTAATATAATGTGCATTACATTGAGTGATAGTATTTTTAATTACTATGTTATATATTTTATCATTGTTATTTTGTTTTATGGTAAATTATTAACGTTACTATTGACAGAATGATGAATGGTTATATATTTTTATGGGGTAAAATAACATACAAAAGGAAATGAAATGGCAAATATTATTTACATGACCTTAAACGGTAAAAATCAAGGATTAATATCATCAGGTTGCTCAACTTATGATTCAATTGGTAATAAATATCAAGAGGATAATAAGGATAAGATATTGATTTATTCTATAGATCACGATATTAACCGAGAGCAAAATGTAAATCATCACCCTATAGTAATAACAAAGCCAATTGATAAATCATCTCCATTATTGGGAGTTTCAATATCAAATAATGAACATTTAGATTGCCTGCTTGAAATATATAGAAATAGTTCGGCAGGGGGATTGGAAAAATTTTATTCTATTAAATTAACGAACGCCGCTATAAAAAACATCTCCAGCCATTATCCGAATTCACTAAGTCACAATGATATGCAACCATATGAAAGTATAACAATTTCATATGATAGCATAACATGGACACATCACATCGCTGGCACATCAGGTTACAGTATAAGAGAAGAGAATGTATTTTAATTCTTCTCAACTAAAAACAAAATGGTACGTTCAGTATCATTTTGTTTTATCTGTATAAACAAATTCCCTTTACTCCAAGACTCACTTCCATCTGTATTCCAATATGCGTTTATATCTTTTATATAGCCTAACTTTTCAATGTAACTTATTAATTCCATTTTGCGATTTGGATTTACATTTGAAAATAGAATTGAATTAGTCATTGGCTTTACCCCATCTGGCGAGTCATACGATATAATATAATCACTTGAAATAATAGGGGTATTTTTGATCTCATCAAAGGTAAGTAAATTATATCTAATAAAATCATTTTTTGTATACGAAAAATGATTATCTACAAATAAAATAGGAATAGTAAAAGCCAGCCCTAAAAAGAACAAGGCAATAAATGTAATTTTAATAATCTTATTCAAGTTCAATCCCCACATCTCTTACTGCATCTATATTATATCCTGTTCTATCTTCAATATGTATTAGCAAATGACTCCTATCAATATCAGTGATGGGTGATATAGTATTAAGAAATGTAGGTAAAGAAGAATAATATGGCCTAGCATTATTAGGGTATTTTTGGGGATCAGGGAACAATAAAGGCTTAAACATTTTATTTTTATACTTTCCTATAGCGCCATAATAATCCCATCTTTTTAGTGCATCTTCTTTACTTATAGGTTTAAGCTGATGTAAATAATCAACTCCATTTATAGCCTGATAAAAACCAAGTAAATTTGAAACTAAATCTTCACCACTGTATCCACTATCTGTATACCAATTAAAAGGAAAGGAATCTTGGTGTGCTTCAAATAGATGAGTGGTGTGCATCATGATAGTAAGAGCAACTCTTTTTTTATCATGCAAAGATAACCCTCTTCTCACTTTCCATCTTGTTGTCTTAGATGTTCCATATTTTAATCCAAGCCCCATATATTGTGTGTATTTAATGGTAAAGTATGATTCTTTAGTATCATCACCCGAATTTATAGCAGCCATTAACATTCTGGCATCATTACCTTTTGAATGCCCTGTATCTACCCATCCTAATTTTTCGGTATAAACTAACCTTCCTTTTATTACATCACTTCTACTACTCATGAGAACTCCTGTAATTTAGTTAAGTACGCCATAAAATCTTAGATATATGATGGTACGCAAAATCATTAAATTACTGCCTATAGATGCGTTTTAACAAGAAATTACTGTTTTATTATCTAACACCAAACAATAAGTTTCTATAGAGTATAGATAATATAATTACATAATGAATTAGTAAATCCAAACCTCACTTTTTAGTAAGCCACGTACTTTAAATATAAATTCACTCTAAGCAAAAATATGCACAAAGAATATTAAACAATATTAATTTTATAATGTGATTATTACTTTAAAAAACTACTATTCTTACATTATTACCAATAATTAATCATTCGGTAATAACTCATTCATTAAAATCAGTAAAACTTAATCCCACCATTACTGCTTAAGTTAAAATATCCTACAAAAAATAATTTTTTAAATATAAGTGTGAAATGATAGTTGTGTGCTTATTCAAAAAAACCAGAATCCTTTCATTATTTTTCATAGTGTTAAAAAATCGTTTTTTGGAAAAATAAATAAATCAAAAACACCATGAAAAAACTACTCGAATTACGCCAACAAAAAGCCGATTTAACCCAACAAATGCGTTCGCTGCTGACCAAAGCTGAAAATGAAAAACGCTCACTCAATGCTGATGAAGCCAAACAGTTCGACGAGCTGCGCAGCCAGTCCGATAACCTGAATACCGAAATTGCCCGTTATGAGTCTTTATCTGATGAAGAACGCAGTCAAGCAAAGAACCAGACAACCAGTAAAACACTCAATAATGATGAACTACGCCACTATATTCTGACTGGCGAAGCCCGTTCCCTGTCTACAGGCGTCCCCGCAGACGGTGGCTATACGGTTATCCCTGAGCTGAACAAACAAATCATGCAGCAATTGGCTGATGAGTCGGTTATGCGCCGAATCTGTACCATCAAAACCACACGCAGCAATGAATATAAACAGCTTGTTTCGGTCGGGGGCGCAGCCGTAGCCCACACAGAAGAAGGCAAGGCACGTAGTGAGACTGCTACACCGAAGATGGAAGAAGTCAGCATCAAGCTGTTTCCGATTTATGCCTACCCCAAAACCACGCAAGAAATCATCGATTTTAGTGATGTCGATATTCTGGGCTGGCTGACCTCAGAAATTGCAGATACGTTTGTGGATACCGAAGAAACCGATCTTGTGAGTGGTGACGGCAGCAAGAAAGCAAAAGGCTTCCTGTCGTATCCCCGTGATACTCAAGCCGACAAGATACGTGCGTTCGGTACACTGCAAAAGCTGGATGCTGCCAAACTGGAAGCCGATAGCCTGATTGACCTGAAATTCTTACTCAAAAACAAATACCGTAAAAATGCGGTGTGGGTGATGAACTCCACGACCGCCGCTAAAGTGCAGAAACTGAAAAACGGCAATGGAGATTATATCTGGCGGGAGCGTCTGCAAGCGGGTGATCCTGATATGTTGCTGGGCTTGCCTGTCCATTATCTCGAATTTATGCCCGATAACATCATTAGTCTGGGCGACTTCAAACGCGGTTATTTCATCGTTGACCATCAAACGGGCATTCGTACCCGTCCCGACAATATCACCGAGCCGGGATTCTATAAGGTACACACCGATAAATATCTGGGCGGTGGGCTGGTGGATTCCAACGCAATCAAAGTGCTCGAAATCAAAGGCACTAAAGCAGGTTAATGAATAAGGGGCACAGCTCCCTTTCAGTTTTGGAGTCTATTGATGAAGAATGATTTTGAAATTCGCACCGCCTCACTTTCTGCCAGTGATAAAAAGCTGACAGGCTATGTGATTAAGTGGAACAGCCGATCACAAGTTTTGTGGGATGAGTTTGTAGAACAATTTTCCCCGAATGCCTTTAGCGCCAGTCTAGCGGCAAGTGCTGATATCAGGGCACTGTATGAGCATGATCATATGAACCTGTTAGGCCGTACTACGTCTGGTACATTGCAGCTTGCCGAAGATGCCAGCGGATTACGCTTCGAGTTAACCCCGCCGGATACCCAATTAGGGCGTGATGTACTGGCGTTGGTTGAACGGGGTGATATTTCCGGTATGTCCTTTGGTTTTCGTGCCGTTAAAGATCAGTGGGATACCAGCCAAACACCGTATGTCAGAACCGTTTTAGAAGCCGAATTGCGAGAAATCACTATCACCAGTTTACCCGCCTATCCTGAGAGCGGCGTGGAGATCGCCAAACGCTCCTTGAATGCGGTGAAGTCCTGCAATGCAGATTTGCGCTATTACTGGCTGCGACTGTCTGAGGTGTGATGATGTGGCCTTTTAAGCGAAATGCACCAGAACGGCGCAGTATGACGATAGATGAATTTTTTTCTCTGGCAGGCGTACCTAATACTAAATCAGGCGAGCATGTTTCCCCCTCGACAGCCGAAGGTCTGCCTGCGGTGATGAATGCCGTCACTGTCATTAGTGAAGCGGTTGCCACCATGCCCTGTTATCTCTATCGGGTTCAGCACCAACACGGGAAAGAATCCCGCGAGTGGTTGAGTGATCACCCTGTAGATTATTTACTTAATGAATGCCCGAACGATTGCCAGACACCGTTTCAGTTTAAGCGAACTCTGATGCGCCATTGCCTGTTAAATGGCAATGCTTATGCGGTCATAGTCTGGGGAAAAGACGGACAGCCACGATCATTACATCCTTACCCGCCGTCAGCCGTGGCTGCGCAACGATTATCCGATCATCGATTTGCCTACACCATCACCGAACCCTATAGCGGCAAGGTCAAAACCTACCTACAAGAAGAAGTGTTGCATTTGCGTTATGCCACCGAAGATGGCTTTCTTGGTCGCTCACCCGTCACGATTTGCCGTGAAACGCTGGGTTTAGGGCTGGCACAACAGCGCCACGGGGCAAGTATTATGAAAGACGGCATGATGGCGGCAGGCGTGATTAAAGCCGCTGACTGGCTGGATGGAATCAAGGGCAGTAAGGCGCTGGAAGCGCTCGAACGCTACAAGGGTGCACGTAATGCAGGGAAAACGCCGATACTTGAAGGCGGGATGGAATACCAGCAATTGGGAATGAGCAATCAGGATGCGGAGTGGCTGGCCTCCCGCCGCTTCACGATTGACGATATCGCCCGTATGTTCAACGTTAGTCCTATCTTTCTGCAAGAGTATTCGAACAGTACCTACAGTAACTTTAGCGAGGCTTCCCGTGCTTTTCTGACAATCACTATGCGCCCGTGGTTAGCCAATTTTGAGCAGCAAATCAAAGCTGCCTTACTGATGAATCCACCAAAACGGGGCATTCGTTATCAGGTGGAATTTGATACTGCCGACCTGCTGCGCGCCAATCCGAAAGAACGTTTCCAGAGTTATGAGACGGCGATTAAATCCGGTGTGATGTGCCCGAATGAAGCCCGTGAACGGGAGGGCTTATCACCCCGTGCCGGTGGCGATGAATTTAGTCAGGCATGGAAACAAACCGTGGAAATCAAACAACAGTCGGAGGCCAAAAAATGAGAGCAGGCAGATTACGGCATCGGGTAACAATCCAAAAAAATGAAGTCAGTCGGGGTAAATTTGGTGAAGTGCTCAACAACTGGGTAGATTTAGCCACGGTCTGGGCAGAAGTCCAAGCCATTAGCGGGCGGGAGCTGGTGGCATCCGGCGCGGTGTTCTCAGAAGCCACCGTGCGTATCTGGCTGCGTTATCGTGCTGATGTGACCACAGCGAACAGCATTACCTTTCACGGAGCGAACACAACGGGCACCGCTTTTAGCATTATGGCGGTCATCCCCGATGCGAAATACACCCGCCTAGAGCTGCTTTGCAAGGGAGGGATATTCCGATGAGCCGGATTGAAATTCCCCTGAGTGAAATCAAACAGCATTGCCGACTGGAGGAAGATTATACCCTTGATGATAGCTTATTAACGAGCTATGCCGCCGCTGCGTTGGAAGTCTGCCAGCAACATATCGGTAAACGCTTTGATAAAGGATTGGTTTTCACACCAGCGATTAAAGTCGGTTGCCTGCTCTATATCGGCTTGTTGTATGAAAATCGGGAAATGGTGACAGATGTTGAGCTGAAAGAAGTGCCTTTTACCATCAAATCACTGTGGTCTGTCTATCGTGATGTGGGGATCTACTGATGCCGTGGCAACCGTTAAGACGTTGTAGCTATCCAAGTTGTAAACAACGGGTAGCATCCGGTCGCTGTGAGGAACATCGGCGGGAACAGAACAGGCAGCGCGGTACACGTACCGAACGTGGCTACAGTAACCGATGGGGCAAGTGCAGGCTGATGTATCTCAAGGCGAATCCCTTATGTGTCCATTGCCTCAAACAAAACAGTTACACACCCGCCACCATTGTAGATCACATTATCCCAATCAATGGTGAGAGTGATGTGTTGTTCTGGCCTGCATCTAATCATCAAGCACTATGCCATGCCTGCCATAACCGTAAGACCATCCAGACAGATCCCATCACCAAAGCCAAGCGCAAACAGGGAAGCTATCAGGAACAGGAAGCAGAAGCGATATGGTTGGTTAACTTCGGAATAATAACAAACTGAAATAACGGGGTAGGGGTATCAAAAATGACAAACATCCCTCTGAACGGAACCGCCCCCTCCTTCAATTTTTACGCCCGGCAATTTTTTTGAAAATAAATCACAAGGAACAGCGAACATTATGGCAAGAGCACCCAAACCACCCAACTATTTAAACGAGATTGCCGCCAGTCAATGGAAGGCCAAAAGCAAAATCTTAAACGAGCGGGAAGATTTGAACGCTGCCGACTGGAACAATTTAGAACTGTACTGCGTCAACTACGCCATTTACCGAAAAGCCGTGGCAGACCTTGATATCCGAGGCTTTAGCATTGTGAATAGTCAGGGAAGCGAAAGCCGTAATCCGTCATTGAGTGCCAAAGCCGACGCTGAAAAAATCATGATAAAAATGTCTTCATTACTGGGTTTTGACCCGGTATCACGGCGGAAAAATCCGGTGGAAACGGAAGAAGAGGACGAGCTAGACCGCTTATGAACGCATGGGAGCAGTACGCTTTTGATATCGAAAACGGCACAATTCCGGCCTGTAAACGGGTAAAACAGGCGGTAAAACGTTATTTTAACGACCTGAATAACCCACTTTATGTATTTGATTCGGAGGTGGTGGAGCGGTTTATTGCATTTTCCCGTCACTGTCCGCACGTCAAAGGCCATTTGCGGGGCAAACCGATTATATTAGAGTCGTGGCAGCAGTTTGCCTTTGCGAATCTGTTCGGCTTCAAAGTGAAAGCTACCGGACGGCGGAAATACCGCAGTGCTTATATTCAGGTGCCGCGTAAAAATGCCAAATCTACTGTTGCCGCAATATTGGCTAACTGGTTTCTGGTGATGGAGAACGGGCAGCAGGATATTTACACCGCCGCCGTGAGCCGTGATCAGGCGCGTATTGTGTTTGATGATGCCCGCCAGATGAGTCTGTTATCAAAGCCCCTGAAAAAACGGGTTGTTATCCAGCAACACAAAATAACCTATCCGAAGAGCAATAGCCTGCTAAAACCGCTGGCAGCCAAAGCTGCTACCATCGAAGGTACTAACCCCAGTCTGGCGATTGTCGATGAATATCATTTGCACCCTGATAACGCCGTCTACTCTGCCCTTGAATTAGGTATGGGCGCACGTCCCGAAGGTATTTTGTTTGCCATTACCACGGCGGGCAGTAATGTAATCTCAGCCTGTAAACAGCACTATGATTATTGTTGTCAGATTCTGGATGGCGAAGAGCAAAACGAATCCCTGTTTGCCCTAATATACGAACTAGACGACGAGAAAGAAATTGATGATGAAACGCTCTGGATAAAGGCCAATCCCAATCTGAATATCTCCGTAGACAGTGCTGCGTTGCATGACACCATCCAGAAAGCACGGGGCATTCCCTCACAATGGACAGAAATGCTCACCAAACGTTTTAATATCTGGTGTCAGGGTGCAACACCGTGGATGGGTGAAGGGGCTTGGAAAGCCTGTAAGACTGATTATGACGAGAACGACCTGAAAGGACTGGAGTGTTACGCTGGCTTGGACTTATCTTCAACGGGGGATATCACCAGCATCTGTTATACCTTCCCCGTGGATAACGAACTGTTATTACTGACCCGTCATTACTTGCCGGAAGCTCAGTTACAAAATCCTGCCAATAAGAATCGGGCAATTTACCGTCAGTGGACACAAATGGGCTGGATACGTACTACCGTAGGCGATTGCATTGATTATGATCGTATCCGTGATGATATTCTCAAAGACAGCCAGCACTTTGATATCAAGCTGGTGGGTTTTGATACATGGAACGCCACACACTTACGCACCCAATTACAAGGCGCGGGGCTGGATGTTGAACCCTTCCCGCAAACCTATATGCGCTTTAGCCCTGTGGCGAAATCTGCCGAGGTGTTTGTTAACCGCAAAATCATTTGTCACAACGGCGATCCGGTGCTGGCATGGGCGATATCCAATGTCGTGATGGAGACAGACGCGAACGCCAATATCAAGCCGAACAAGAAGAAATCAGCGAACAAAATTGATCCTGCAATCGCGTTTCTGATGAGTTTTGGCTCATGGCAAGTAGAGCATGAAGAGTTTGCTTTTAGATTGAGTGAAGAAAAGCAGCAGCTATTGGATAACTTTGATGGAATTTAATGTACATATTTTTTGATTTTAAAATTAGGTTAATATACCTTGGAAATAGATAAATACCAAAACACTATATTAATTTTTATTATATGGAATAATAGAATGATTACTGCAATTGTAAAAGCAAAGATTTTATCTGGTAAAGAAGATGAGTTACGCAATATTGCAAATGTTTTACAATTTGAATACGCACCATTAGAAAAAGGCTGCCATCGCTACGAATCGTTTATTGATGGTGATACTTTTATCACTATTGAAACATGGGAAAATCAGTCTTTTTTAGATGTTCATTTAGAGCAAGAACACGTCAAGAAATATGTACCTAAAATGAGGTCATGTGTTATTGATGAAATTTTTAATGTAACATTTATAGATGGTGGAATGGTAACACAAACTAAAATTTAAGTATTAAAGCTCATGCTCACCTTTTTATTGATAATTTTCGGTGGGATGTGTTGTAATTTCTTTTCACAAGATCAGTACATTCCTTTTAATGTACTGACTTATAGATCACCCTCCTGATAGTTTTTGGTAAAACATCAAGAAATTTTATTTACCTTGAGTGAAAAATAGTAACAATAACTAACTAATTTAATAGCATATAACGTAAAAAGTTAAGCGTTTATACTGGTTCGCTTATTGAGTCCAATAAACCAATCAGTTAAAGTAGCCGCGCCATTAGCAAAATCTATTGGTCAAGGTTTCGCAGCCTTGTAAGTTCTCCACTGGTAGGATGTTTCTACCAGTGTGCCTGCACTCGCCCATTCAATGGCGGTTCAGGCAGGGGAGGCTTCGGCCTCGCCGGTTGAGAACTCCGGTACTGCGAACCCTGTCTTGAATCGCCACCATCAATGTTCAATTAATGGAAGGGGTAGCAGGAATGAATAATGTTAAAAATGACTGGCATCAAGCTGATATTATTGCCGCACTACGTAAGCGTGGTACAACCTTAGCGGCTGTTTCTCGTGAATCTGGCCTCAGTTCATCTACACTGGCAAATACTCTCAGTCGTCCGTGGCCGAAAGGCGAATGGATTATTGCCAACTATCTTGAAATACATCCCTCAGAAATTTGGCCTAGTCGCTATTTTGATGGCGATGGTCAGCCTATTGAACGAACAGTACGTAAAGTTTCCATTGAATAGTTCGATTTCAGTGAAACCAGCCATGAGATAAAATGATACATGTAGTTATAATTTAATCCTCATGGCTAGGTATCTTTATATCCGTTTATTTATTTTTGTGTTCTGTATTAGTCGGAAATGAAAGTGGCGATATGTATTATAGCATCTAGGTAACTCCGCTTTATGTACATCATTATTCATTCACTTAAAATAGTATTTTAACCAAGGTATAAGTTAACCAGATAATTTATCTGATTAACTTAAAATAGGTTATTTTAAGAATGATCTATAATTTAGAGAGTTTCACTTTTATTTGAAAGTAAGATAGTTTTATGCAGGTAATGAATTTATAACCTGTGATGCAATGATTTGAAACTATAGGAGCTAATATGCTAATGGGTAGAAAGATTGTAAAAAAAACAAGAGAGATGTAATGTATTGAATAAGGCTGTTGTATTATGGTTGTTATAAAAAGTATAAAAATACAAATTAGCATCATTCTTAATGATGAAAAAGAAGCATCGGAATCTATTCTTATCCAAGAAAGAAAACTTCCATCAGTTGTTTCTCTTTCAAAAGAGAAAGCTCTAATTAGGGCCAATTGTTCTTTAAATGTGAACGTTTTTATAATTAATTTTCTTAGTTTTGTATTTTTCTCTATATAGATTTTCTTTCTTTTTTTATTTATCGGTTTACTAGAATTATGTTCTGATTTAGGCTCAAAAAATATTCTGTTAGTGAGAGCGAACAAAAACAGTTTTATACCTATGGAATAACTGTAACCGATTGTTTTAGCTTTTTCTAATATTCTCAAAAAGGAAACGGATAAATAGACAAAAAAAAGGTAATGGAACCAATTGGTTTTGGAGGGCATTATATATAATGCAATGGCCATTATAATAAAAAATAAAGTGGCTCGTTTTACAGATTCCATATTTTCATAGGCTAACAATTTTATCCAAGTGGTAAAATCATCGGATGTTTCATCTTTTACTAATGCAAAACTTTTGAGTAAGGTAACTTGTTCTGTAAGTGTAAATAATTTAATTATTGACTTCCTGATTTTTTTGTCATGAGTAAATCGCATAGTTATCCCAAATTTATCAGATTAAATCGAAATTTATTTTTAATTCAGAATACTAAAATAAGTAGTGGTAATTATTCAAGAGTGATAATTTAATGGACTTAAAAACAGAATTTGGGCGCGCATTAAACCCATTGATTAGCACTTTGGTCTCATTTTCCCCCCTGTGGGGTAATCCGTTTCCCCACACTTCACTTCCCTTTAGCCTACATTTACTCTTTTTAAGATGTGATGACGGCACTTACTTTGTTACTATGCTTTGTTGTGTTTTAGTGCTCGTGCAATGAATTGTGGGGTAATTCGTGGGGTAATAAAATGATTTATTCGCCTTATGTGAAACTAAAACTTATTAAAAATCAATAGGAAATAAATTAATGTTAAGTTATCGTCATAGCTTCCATGCAGGCAACCATGCTGATGTGTTAAAACACACTGTCCAAAGCCTTATCATTGAGTCACTTAAGGAAAAAGAGAAGCCTTTCCTTTATCTGGATACCCACGCAGGCGCAGGCCGTTATCAGCTCAGTGGCGAACATGCCGAACGTACTGGCGAGTACTTGGAAGGAATTGCCCGTATTTGGCAGCGTGATGATATTCCTCAGGAATTGTCAGGCTATATGAAAGTTGTGAAGGCTCTGAACCAGCATGGTGTTTTGCGTTATTACCCCGGTTCTCCATTAATTGCCCGTCATTTATTGCGCGAATATGATGAACTTAACCTGAGTGAACTGCACCCAAGTGATTTTCCTTTATTGCGTAGTGAGTTCTCCCGTGACAGACGCGCCCGTGTTCTGCGTGAAGATGGCTATCAACAGCTGAAATCAAAATTACCTCCTAAAACTCGCCGTGGGTTGGTGCTGATAGACCCTCCTTATGAGCTGAAGTCGGATTATCAGAATGTGGTTAAGGGTATTCTGGAAGGATATAAACGTTTTGCGACGGGTACTTATGCGTTGTGGTATCCGGTTGTTCTACGCCAGCAGATTAAGCGTTTAGTTAAAGATTTGGAAAAAACCGGGATCCGCAAAATTTTGCAGATTGAGCTTGGCGTGCGTCCGGATAGTGATCAGCGCGGTATGACGGCATCCGGCATGATTGTGATCAACCCGCCGTGGAAGCTGGAACAGCAGATGAAAGCTGTGCTGCCTTGGTTACAGCAGGTACTGATCCCTGAAGGCACAGGGCATAACTCAGTAGAGTGGATTGTACCGGAATAAGACTATTTTTCAGCGTGATATTGCAGCATGGAGCATCAATTTGATAGCTCTAGCCTATGACAACGAAAGCCACAATCATCATGCATAGTGATAACTTTTTGTCATAATATACGTTACGATTAAATTGTAGTCAGTAGGTTAATTGATTAGACGGAAGTGCCTAAGATGAGTAAACATTACGATTATATTGCAATTGGTGGCGGCAGCGGTGGTATTGCCTCCATTAACCGTGCGGCCATGTATGGGCAGAAATGTGCCCTTATTGAAGCTAAAGCACTGGGTGGAACATGTGTTAATGTGGGTTGTGTACCGAAGAAAGTGATGTGGCACGCTGCCCAGATTGCGGAATCTATTCATCAATATGGCTCTGATTATGGTTTTGATGCCACTATCAATCGTTTTGACTGGAAAAAACTGATTGCCAGCCGTACATCCTATATTGACCGTATCCATTCTTCGTATGAGCGTGTGCTGGATAACAACAATGTTGATGTTATCCAGGGTTTTGCACGTTTTGTTGATGCGAAAACTGTTGAAGTGAACGGCGAAATAATTACCGCAGATCATATATTGATTGCGACTGGCGGCCGCCCTAAAAACCCGGCTATTCCCGGTGCGGAATACGGTATTGACTCGGATGGCTTCTTTGAGCTGGATGAAATGCCTAAACGTGTTGCTGTCGTCGGTGCTGGTTATATTGCGGTGGAAATAGCCGGTGTTTTGAATGCATTAGGTAGCGAAACGCATCTGTTTGTACGTAAGCATGCACCTTTGCGTTCTTTTGATCCGTTGATCGTAAATACATTGCTGGAAGTTATCAACAATGAAGGGCCGACTCTGCATACGGAAGCTGTACCAAAGGCTGTGATAAAAAATGCTGATGGCAGCCTGACTCTGCAATTACAAGATGGCAGAGAACAGACGGTTGATACTCTGATTTGGGCGATTGGGCGTGAACCTGCGACAGATAATCTGAATTTGTCCGCTGTTGGTGTGGCATTGAATGAATCAGGCTATATTCAGGTTGATAAGTATCAGAATACCAATGTAAAAGGTATTTATGCTGTGGGCGATAATACAGGTGCTGTGGAGCTGACACCCGTTGCGGTAGCGGCAGGTCGCCGTTTATCAGAGCGTCTGTTTAATAATAAGCCGGATGAACATCTGGATTATACTAATGTTCCAACAGTGGTTTTCAGCCATCCGCCAATTGGTACAATCGGCCTGACGGAGCCACAGGCAAAAGCGCAATACGGTGATGAGCAGGTTAAAGTTTATACTTCTTCCTTTACCGCAATGTATACCGCAGTGACGCAGCACCGTCAGCCATGCCGTATGAAACTGGTTTGTGCTGGTGAAAATGAGAAGATTGTCGGTATTCATGGAATAGGCTTTGGTATGGATGAAATCCTGCAAGGCTTTGCTGTTGCCCTGAAAATGGGGGCGACGAAAAAAGACTTTGATAATACAGTGGCTATTCATCCGACTGCGGCGGAAGAGTTTGTTACGATGAGATAATTGTGTGGATGTCATAATATGTAGAATATACTGCATATATGGTATTTGGACAAAAAGACATTCCATCTTAGTCTTTGGCTAAGATGGATGTTCTCCCTGAGAGACCCTGTTTCTAAATTTGTGTAATTGCCTGTTTTTGATATGTTTAATTTATCAACTAATACAGGTGAAAAGATGGACGAGAAACAGTTACAAGCCCTGGCTACTGAGCTGGCTAAAAATCTCAAAACGCCCGAAGATTTAAGTCAGCTCTCCCGTTTC
>NZ_CAWNQH010000137.1:0-2045 GCF_963876495.1 Xenorhabdus sp. KJ12.1 | reverse complement strand
ATTATTCGCTTGTTGTTACGGTGTAATGGGTTTATCAGGTTCCGTGATGATAACGTTGTAAACGATGCGGAGAATAACTATGAAAAAGTATCTTCTTCTTTGCCTAGTGGCTGGGACAACTCTTTTTGCTTCAATGCAGACTTATGCCATAGCGCCCCCTCCTCAGTGTCAAAAATACGACGCCAATAGTCCGGAATGGACAGAATGCATGATTGCCGCAGGAATATGCAGGCGAATGCCCGACGGTACTGTAATTTGTGTATACTAATAACTTCCAACAGGACGGTTTATTCCCACCGTCCTCTCACCCACACTACGCCCTAACATAATCCTGCAACCCCGAATTATTTGTTCTGAGGTAGCTACTCAGAATGTAGTTGGTTGAGCCACAGCACGAACCCAGCACATGATTCCCTTTTGCAGATCAGTCCGACCTTCAAGCAACCAACGCATATCAACATTTGTGTTGGGTTTTACGAGATGATCATAAAGTTGACCTATTTCCTCACCTAGTGCCTTAATCTTGTTCATGCAATCAATTTCATCTTGGGATAATTCACGGTAACCAGTGATTTTACGGTGTTGATTTTCCATTATTTCCTCTGCATTCAGTGTTGATATAGTCTTGTAAATACTCAGTCTGCTGCCTGTTTTCCGCCATCATTCTGAGGAGATCGTAATAATTTTGTTTAGCTGATTCTGTAAGTTGTGGGGTTCCTGCATCGCCCACGCTGCCGGAGGAAGCGGTTTCAGACACAGGACAGCTGGCTTGGATGCGCAACTTACGACGACCAGCGGCAACATCAGCCCGAAGAGTGTCAATTTCAGTCTTGGCATTGGCGAGTTTCTCTATGTATATTTCGTCTAATTTTGCAAGTTGTTCAAGGCGCTCTTGCTGCTTACCTATGGCAATGACCTGTTTGTCATACTGCAATTTTAAGCTGGTGTATGCTTCGGCCTTGTTCTGATACTCACTGTAGTAGAACCAGAACAAGCCAGAGACAATCACCAGAGCAATTAGGGTGAAGTACTGGCTGCCAATCTTCATGACTGCCTTCCGATAAATTGGTCATACTTTTCGTTTAAAAACAACAAGCCAAAAACAATTGGTACCAAAATAACCTGTACCGGCCACATGATTGACAGAAATAAAATGACCCCAAAACTTTCCGGATCATTAGCTCGTCTTTTTTCTATCAACGTAAAAATGATGAATGCCACAATAAAACCGATAACGTAAATCATTGACCCCAGAATGATACTCATCGCTCAATACCTCATGGCACCTCAAATGCCCGTGTGAATACGCCATAGGTGAGATTGAATCTCATGATAAAAACATCTGGCGCTCAGATGCCCTGCGCTTGGTCAGACCGTTCATCACCTTACCCGCTGCCTTGTTCCATCTCAGGAACTCATCGACTGCACCTTGATAGTCACCGGCATTGAGTTTCTTCAGCAAGGTAGAACGAGCGAAGTTACCCGCACCACAATTGAAGATGAACGAGCACAGGGCATCGAACTGCCCTTGAGTCAGTGATACCTTCACAGCTGATTCAAGGGTGAGGTAAATAGGCTGAAGGTCATCATGCAGGAATGCTTCGGCCTGCTGTTCGGTAATAACTTGCCCTGGCTTGACGTCTTTCGTATGACCGTAGCCAATCGTCCACGGAATACCACCCGTAGCCGGATCTGGATAGGCTTTCAGTTTCAGGCCTTCATATTGTTTGATGAAGCTCAATCCGTTCTCGCTCATTTTCATCAGATATTACCCCGCTGTTGTTCGCATTCTGCCATTCGCCTAAGAAACCGATAACGTTTGTAGAAATTGAAGTGAGCCCACGTCCAGTTGTGCTGTCGCATGACTTTCAGAAAACGCATATCAGCTCGCCACCAGTTCCGCAATTTACGCAGCACCCACCAACGGCGAATTTGATAAAACATTACAACCAGCGGAAATATCTTCACACCGTATATTTCCTTAATCATCTGTGAGCACCTGTCAGTCGGTTCCAGAAATACGTGAGGGCGATACTGCCCATTGC
>NZ_CAWNQH010000136.1:0-2076 GCF_963876495.1 Xenorhabdus sp. KJ12.1 | reverse complement strand
GTCACGTTAATCACGAATGTCCGGAGTAACATGAAAGCCAAGGCATTATCTCTCTGGGATAGATTGATGTTAAGGCGGCGGTTTTTGATAGAAACCGTCATCGATCAGCTCAAGAATATTTCTCAGATAGAGCATTCAAGGCATCGCAGTCAACTCGGTTTTTTATTGGAAGTTACTGCCGGCCTTATTGCTTATACATTCCAACCTAAAAAACCGAGCTTGAATCTACGGGATAATGAGATCGCTATTTTTAAGCGAAGCTGAGGTTAAATAGCCAATAAAATACTGTGAATAAGCATTCTCCTGTTCAGCAGCCTGACTGAACCACTTCATTGCTTCTTTATAATTCTGAGAAACACCCATTCCTTTAAAGGAGAAATACCCCAGATGATTCAGAGCATCAACACTGCCCTGCTCAGCTGCGGAGAGATACCATTTGGCGGCCTCCTGATAGTTCTGCTCAACTCCCAGTCCCTGATTATAAAGATTGCCAAGGCTGACCTGACCAAAAGTGTGTCCCTGTTCAGCCGACTGGAGATACCACCTGACTGCTTCCTGATAGTCCTGCTGTACACCAAGCCCTTTTTCATAAAGATACCTTATGTCCACTTGTGCATCGGGATCTCCCTGTTCAGCCGATTTCGCATACCATGTGAACGCTTCCTGATAATTCTGCTCGACGCCTAATCCTTCCTTATAGTAATACCCTACAAAATACTGGGCATAAGCATTCCCCTGATTAGCACCAGCGAGATACAATTTGAAAGCTTCTTTATAATCCTGCTCCACTCCCCACCCTTTATGGTAGAGACCAGCAAGAGTATTTTGTGCCTCGATATCCCCCTGACCGGCAGCAGTTTTGTATTTTTCAGCCTCTTCCTTATAGCGCTCATGAAGATCCGCCTGCGCATCAGTATTTCCCTGCTGAGCAGATTCGGTATACCATCTGATTGCTTCCTGATTATCTAATGGAACTCCTAGTCCTTTTTCATACATTTTCCCGATCTTATATTGTGCAACGGCATCACCTTCATCAGCTAACCTCAGACAAGTAAGGAAAGAAGATCCATCAACCTGACACGGATCTGCTGGCTTACATGCTGAGATAGAAACAGTCAGAGTGAATAAAAGAGCAAGCAAGGGAACGCGTTCCATGTCTTTAATTCCTTATTTTTGGGAGTTCAGTCGGAGGGCAAAGTGAATACACATTAACAAATATTATATGATGGGGGAATAATGTTGATTATTTTAATAGGTGTTAAAAACAGGAGCTTATTATCTTTTTACAAAAACAGTCTACTGAAGAAATAATAATTCAACAAACCAGTGTGAAAAAATCATGTAACAGCCAAAAGCAAATTATTAGTCAAAATAGACTGAGATGAACGAGTAAGTTAATTCAACCGAAAACCGACAGATTATGATCTATCCAAACTTAGTGAGCCTGTACATAGATCTTTGTACAAGCCCTACAATTTTTCAAAACCATAAGTTAATTTTTTAACTTATTAAAATTACAAACCTAATTCACTTAGCCCCGGATAATTATCTGGTCGACGCCCCAAAGGCCAGTGAAATTTACGCTCATCTTCATTTATAGGGATATCATTAATACTTGCAAAACGGTTTATCATTATTCCATGTTCATCAAATTCCCAATTTTCATTACCATATGAACGAAACCAATTACCCGAATCATCATGCCATTCATAGGCATACCTTACAGCAATCCGGTTCCCTTCCACTGCCCATAACTCTTTAATTAACCGATAGCTTTTCTCTTTTATCCATTTTCGGACTAGCCATTTTTTTGCTTCATCTAGGCCATTAACGAACTCTGTTCTATTTCGCCACCTAGTGTCTTTGCTGTATGCCAACACAACTTTATCAGCATCACGCGTATTCCAGCTATCTTCTGCAATACGGACCTTCTGTGTAGCTGTTTCATAATTAACCCCAATTCCGCTTAAGCTATTACTGAAATATCTTCTTCTGAGTAGAAAATTTTCAGTGATGGCTTTTTCTCTTTAAGGCAGTAAGCAATCAATCCCGTTAAAATGGTTAACAAAAAACCGG
>NZ_CAWNQH010000135.1:0-2236 GCF_963876495.1 Xenorhabdus sp. KJ12.1 | reverse complement strand
TGGAAGCGAAAATCCGTTCTGCATGGGAATCTGTGCAGCATGGCCGACTCGGTGGTTATCCGGTGCAAACCGTTTCACGCGGACTCTTGCATCAGGAAGCGGAAGAGCTGACTGAAAATCGTAAGCGTTACCGTATCACACGGGACTTTATCATCACTTACACGGAGAAGCTGGCATGATCACTGCACAAACGACGGGATGGGCAGCACTGGGACGTCAATTGCAGGCACTGGATACGGCTCTACAGACCGACATCATGCGAAAAGCCGGTAAAAAGGCGATGCAGATTGTACAGGAAGATATGCAGGCCCATGCCGGTTATAACAAGAAAAGCCACACAGCGCATCTGCGGGACAATATCCTTATTCGTACAACAAAATCCAAGAAATATCCGGGGGGCGTGATGGTCACGGTTGGCCCGGCAAAAGCCCACCGAATAAAAGCCTTGGCGCAGGAAATGGGGACGATCAAACAGGTACCGAGTCCCTTTATTCGTCCGGCGCTGGACTACAACAAAACCGCTGTCATTAAGGTGCTGGCGCGAGAAATCCGTAATGCACTGGACGGTTATAACTCATAAGACTGGAGTAAAACATCATGGCAACCTCCCCTGAATATGCGGTATTACCGGTCGGTACTTTGGTGAAGTTCGGCAAACCCGGCGATAGCGTGGCACAGATGAAACCCCTCATCAACTGTAAAGCCTTGGGCGCAACCGGACTGACCGGCAGTTTTGTCGACTGCACCACCCTGATGGATACCAATAAGCAGTTTATCTCCGATATGCCGGAAGGCCCGGAAAAATCCCTCGGCTTTATCGATGATCCGGCGAACGAGGATTTTGTCTCTTTCCTGAACGCGGCAGAAAAGCGCGAAACCGTGCAGTTTTACATCGCTCTGCCGAATAAACGGACTGCCACGATGGTGCTGGCGCTTTCCGGCTGGGAAATGAACGACATTAACGCGCCGGCGAGTGAAGTGATCCAGATCACCGTTAAAGGCAAACAAAACAACCTCGTTTGGGGTATCGCAGACAGCAAAACAGGAGTTAACCCATGAAAGCACTGAAAGCGGCTTTACTCACTCCGCGTCCGCAGATTAAAGCGGTGGAATTGTTCGGTACGCAAATCAATCTGCGTCGGATGACGGCACTGGAACTGCTGGAGCTGGAAGAAAAAGCGGAAAAGCTGAGTAAAGCGGGAGACGGGCGCGAAGCCTCCCGCCTGAATATCCAGATGGTGCTGGATTGTCTGGTGGATGATAAGGGCAAACCCATTCCCTCCGATGATCTGCCCACGGCAGAGGAATTGATGATCGTCCATGATAACGCCATCCTGATTGAAGCCATCCAGACCGTGAAGCGTCACTCCATCGGTACACTGGAAGACGCCGAAAAAAACTAACTGACTCGTCGTGGCTGCATTTTGCCTTCACGTTAGCGGAACAGCTCGGCGAAATCGATCCCTATCGTATCCTGTCCTTGCCGGCGTCCACGCTCAACGAATGGCAGGCGTACTACCGACTGAAACACCGCCAACCGGCAGACAGTTCGCCCGCTGTGGTCCGGGCACAGTGTGAGGCTGTCATGAAATTATTGGGTTAAGTTATGGCTAATTTATCGACATTGACGGTGGGCTTGCTGGTCAATGCTACCGCGTTTAAATCCCGGATTATGGAGGCTTATCGCTATGCCGGGCGGGAATCAGAACGCTTTACGGATCAGGCGGGTTCGGATGCCAAAAAACTGGAAAAAACCTACCGTTCACTGGCATCGCACATCAAATCGGTGTCCGGGCAACTGGCATTACTGGCCGGCACCGGCTTTTCACTGAACACGATGATTTCCCATACCCGTCAATACGGGCAGGCATTGTCTGACTTGTCTGCCATTACCAGTGCAACGGGTGAACAGTTAAAAAGACTGGATGAAAACGCCCAACGGCTGGGGCGTACCACCGAGTTCGGGGCGACCAGCATTGCGCAGGCCCTGAAACTCATGGCCTCAGCCAAACCGGAGCTGCTCAAGAACACTGAGCAACTCACCCAAGCCACCGAGAAAGCGGTGATACTGGCGCAGGCATCCGGGATTGATCTTCCTGAGGCGACTCGTGCACTGGCGTTATCGCTGAATCAGTTCGGGGCCAGTGCCGCCCAGGCTGACCGTTTTATTAACGTACTGGCAGCCGGGGCGAAATACGGTGCTTCCGAAATTAACGAAACCGCGCAGGCCATTAAA
>NZ_CAWNQH010000134.1:0-2276 GCF_963876495.1 Xenorhabdus sp. KJ12.1 | reverse complement strand
CTGCGGTTATCGTGGCCCCAGTTGCAGCAGCAAAAAGAGAACGGAGACACGGTGGGTTATCGCATTGACTATGCCATTGACCTTGCCACTGATGGCGGCGCTTTCAAGGAAATCCTGAAAACCGCCGTTGATGGCAAAACTACCACCCAATATGAACGTTCCCATCGGGTAGATTTACCCGCTGCTTATTCGGGCTGGCAGGTGCGCCTTCGGCGGTTGACGCCAAAACAGAACAGCAACCGGATCGCGGATGCCATGGTAGTGGAAGCCATTACTGAGGTGATCGATGCCAAATTAAGCTACCCGGAAACAGCCCTGTTATTTGTTCAGTTTGATGCCAAACAGTTCCGCAATATCCCGCAAATCACCTGTGAGCCGAAGATGCGCATCATCCGTGTGCCCGCCAATTATTATCCCGATAGCCGCCGTTATTATGGCAGTTGGGACGGCACCTTCAAATGGGCATGGAGCGACAATCCGGCTTGGGTGCTGTACGACCTGATGATCAATGACCGATTCAGTATCGGCACCCGGGTGAAAGCGGAAAACCTGACGCTGGCAAAATGGGATCTGTACACCATCGCGCAATATTGTGATCAGATGGTGTCGGATGGTGAAGGGGGCGAAGAACCCCGTTTTACCTGCAATGTGTATATTCAGTCACAGGAAGATGCCTGGGCGGTGTTGCGTGATATTGCGGGGATCTTCCGGGGGATGACGTTCTGGGCCAATAACAACATGAACGTGCTGGCGGATATGCCCCGTGACAGGGATTATCTCTTTACGGGTGCTAATGTGCGTGACGGTAAATTCACCTATGCCAGTGCCAGTGAGAAAACCCATTATTCTACGGCGATGGTGAGCTGGTCTGATCCGCAGAACGGCTATCAGGATGCGATCGAACCGGTGTTTGAGCATCGCCTGATACGTCGCTATGGTATCCGGCAGGCCGATATCACCGCCATTGGTTGTACCCGCCAGAGTGAAGCCATCCGGCGTGGAAAATGGGTACTGTATACCAATGAACACGACCGGACCGTCACCTTCACTGTTGGACTGGAGGGGCGTATTCCTCTGCCGGGTTACCTTATCGGCATATCGGATAATCTGCTGTCAGGAGCCGGCAGAAGTGGGCGTATTCAGGCTGTGCCGAGGCGATATATGCTCACGTTGGATCGGGTGCCATCAGCAAACGTGGGGGACTGGTTGGTCGTCAACCTGCCTTCCGGTAAAACAGGAAAGGATCTCATTACCGCGATCAACGGACAGGACGTTTCCGTGAGTAGCGGTGGCTATGCTTATTCAGATCTCCCGGAGGCGGGGGCCGTCTGGTCCATTGAATCCAGCTATAGCGTGGAACACCCTTTCCGGGTGATGGGTATCAAAGCAGGGGAAGACGGTGTCTCGTTTGAGATTACGGCAGTTGAGCATAACCCAGACAAGTATGCGCTTATCGACAGGAACACCCGTATTGACGAACGCCCCGTGGCTACTCTTCCACCCCGTGTTCAGCCGGCCCCGAAAAATATCCGCATCGACAGTGATTATTCGATTAATCAGGGCATTATCACCACCACGTTGCAAATCACATGGGATGCCGCCGACAGTGCCGTGGCCTATGACGTCGAATGGCGTAAAGATAATGGCAACTGGATAACGGTACCCCAGACAACCGCCCGGCGTCTTGAGGTACCGAACGTCGATGAAGGACGCTATCAGGCGCGAGTCAGGGCGATGAATGCCGCGGCAATCTCCAGTATTTGGACGACCACACGGGATACCCTGCTGGAAAGACACACAAGGCCGCCATCGGAACCGCACTCCCTCCAAACCACGCCGCTACTTTTTGGTATCCGGCTGGACTGGGATTTTGCTAACCCGACGGATATTCTGCTGAAAACGGAAATTGGCTACAACAAAAGCGGAGAAGATGATGACACGTTGCAGTTCGCTGATATTGCCTATCCGCAACGCACCCACACGTTACAAGGGCTGGCAGCGGGAGAGAAGCTCTACTTTCGGGCACGGCTGGTGGATAAATCGGGTAATGCTTCGGAATGGACGTCTCTGGTCAGTGGCCACGCGTCTAATGATACTCGCTGGATAGTCGAAGCCAGTCAGGATCATTTTCTGGATGCCGAAATTGGGCGACGCTTACAGGAACAACTTGCTGAACAGGCCAGAGTCGATGCGCGTTACAAGCAATCCGCTGCGGAAAATGCGCAGGCCATTGAGAGACTGCATGACATGCTGAAAGACCTCCAGCAGCGCACACG
>NZ_CAWNQH010000133.1:0-2376 GCF_963876495.1 Xenorhabdus sp. KJ12.1 | reverse complement strand
CGAAGACAGGCTACCCCCCGCCGAAGACAATGCGCTGGCCCCCATGCTGCCCATCCCACCCCCAAAGAAACCGGAGAGGGCTTTGGTGATCAATGCCTGTACTGCAATACGAACCAGATCCTGAATCATAGATTGCGCCAGTGAGGCCGACAGCTCCCGCATGGATTCTGAAAAGGATTTTGTGCCCGTCAACATGCCGGTTAACGCACTCCCCGTACGTTGCTCAACCACATCCAGCAGATCCATCTGCATTTTCTGGAAATCCCCCTGTGAGGCGTATAAATCTTTAGCGGCAGCCAATTGCGTCTCTTTGGAATGATGAGCCGCAGCGGTCATTAACTGTTCATGACGTTCCTTGCTGATAAGTCCGTTCCGGTAGTAAGTGTCGTAAAGCGCAGTTTGTTCTGTGAGCTGATTTTGCAATTGCACAACGGGATCGACCTCCCCCGCCCTATCCAGATGCGGGGCGGCAATTTGCTTTGCCTGTTCCGCTAATTTGTCTTTTACCGAGGTCTGGTATAACGTCCTGCTGGCAGATAAATATTCCTGTTCACTTAACAACCGTTCGCGGTACAGGGCTTTCAGTTCTTCGCTGGCGTCTTTTTCCTGCCGGATCAATGCAGCTGCCGGGGAATATTTTTCTGCCAGTTCGAGGCGTTGTTTTTGGTGATTTTCGGCATTGAGGAGGTTTAAGCGTTGCAGTTCACTGTCCGAAGCCACACCCGATTTGCCAACTTCATGGATTTTATCCCGCATCGCTTTCTCGCTGATTCGGATACGATCCAGGCTGGTGGCGTGGGTCTGCTCAATGTCCTTGCGTAACTGCTGATAAAGGTGAAGAGATTGTTCGCCTTGTTGCTCTGCTTTAATGAAATCCTGACCTGTCCACGGATTACCCGTACCGTTCCCTTCGGGTTTTGGTGGCTCAGGCGGTGGCTGATCAAAAATCCCCGCTACCGAGGTTGCCTGTAGGTTTTTCTTTCTGGCGGTTTTCTTTTCTATCCCTTTGAGGATATCTTCTCGCCGACTGAGTAAGACTCGGCCTTGCTTTTCAACTGCTTTCGGATCTTCATAAAAAAAACTCAGGAATCCTTTTTGACGATTTTCTAAATGCTTGATTCGGGTTTGAGAATACCGTTCCAGTTGGCTATCAATCTGCCTGAGTTCTGCTTTCAGATTGTTAAGATCATCGTCAGTCTTATCCAGCTCGACCGCCACCTTAATGCTGGAAAGCCGTTGCAGTTCAGCCACCGTTTCAACGGATTCCTCCTTTAAGTGCCGCAACCCCTCTCTGGCTTGGACGCTAGAGTTATATAACCCGTACAGAGCAGAACCTGCCAACATTGCGGCACCAAATGGTCCACCCATCAGGGCAAGTGCACCACGGGCAGCGCCCCCCGCGACAGATAATGCCCGATAGGCATAAGACAGCCGGCGGTTAGCGGCTTCAAGTTGTCCGGTGGCCTGTGTTTGTAATTTGAGGGCTTCCGTTTCCTGTCGGATCAGGGTGCTTTTTTCTTTCGCATAATTGACGGAGAGTCCATGCAAACGGTTGGTTCTTTCCAGATACTGAATGTGCCTGCCCTGAGCTTCCGTTGAACGTAGCGTGGCATTGGCCTGTTCAAGAGTACGTTTTGCCGTTTCTGCCTGCTGTTTGGCCATATCACGAGCCGCTTTTTCGGTGGCCCGCCATGCCGTCATATTTTCACGTAATCCCGCGGTCAGCTTTGTTGCTATCACGGGGATTAGCGTATGCAATGCTACGCTAGCCACCAGATTAACATTCTCGGACAGCGCATTAATTGCGTGGGTTGCCCCCTGTACTCCGGTACGCAATGGGCCATCGGCACTCTGCCCGATTTTCACCGCCATGCCTTCAAAAGCACTCGTCAGCACCTCCAGATCAGCACTCAGGTTATTCGCGCGTGCACTGGCCTGTTCATAGGCGACCTGTGTTCCGGTCAGAGCTTGGGTCAATGCGTCCAGTTTTTCCCGCCCAGTGACTAAGTTGGACGCGGCACTGACATTGGCCCGGCCAAATAATTTAACCGCCTGCGCCGTTGACAGGTTTTTGCCCATCAGGGATTCTAATGCCGACGATAAACCCACTACCGACGGTTTCAGATTTTTGTCTGTCGAACGCTCCAGCGCCAGTATCACATTACGCAGGGCAATACCTGCCTCGCCGCCTTTGATACCCCGTTCTGCCAGTATCTGAATAGCCGCCCCGAGTTCTTCAACGCTGATCCCGGCCTGAGCGGCTAGGGTGCCACCCTGTTTAATGGCCTGCGCGGTTTCGTTAATTTCGGAAGCACCGTATTTCGCCCCGGCTGCCAGTACGTTAATAAAACGGTCAGCCTGGGCGGCACTGGCCCC
>NZ_CAWNQH010000132.1:0-2376 GCF_963876495.1 Xenorhabdus sp. KJ12.1 | reverse complement strand
CGAAGACAGGCTCCCCCCCGCCGAAGACAATGCGCTGGCCCCCATGCTGCCCATCCCACCCCCAAAGAAACCGGAGAGGGCTTTGGTGATCAATGCCTGCATTGCAATACGGATCAGATCCTGAATAATGGATTGCGCCAGTGAGGCCGACAGCTCCCGCATGGATTCTGAAAAGGATTTTGTGCCCGTCAACATGCCGGTTAACGCACTCCCCGTACGTTGCTCGACCACATCCAGCAGATCCATCTGCATTTTCTGGAAATCCCCCTGCGAGGCGTATAAATCTTTAGCCGCAGCCAATTGCGCCTCTTTGGAATGATGAGCCACAGCGGTCATTAACTGTTCATGACGTTCCTTGCTGATAAGGCCATTGCGGTAATAACTGTCATAGAGCGCTTGTTGCTCAGTCAGCTGATTTTGCAGTTGCACAACGGGAT
Organism: Xenorhabdus sp. KJ12.1; assembly: GCF_963876495.1. Classification (NCBI taxonomy): domain Bacteria; kingdom Pseudomonadati; phylum Pseudomonadota; class Gammaproteobacteria; order Enterobacterales; family Morganellaceae; genus Xenorhabdus; species Xenorhabdus sp. KJ12.1. The sequence continues at coordinate 1,939 of NZ_CAWNQH010000132.1, read as the reverse complement.
CGACCTCACCCGTCATATCCAAATGTGGGGCGGCAATTTGCTTTGCCTGTTCCGCTAATTTGTCTTTCACCGACGTTTGATACAGCGTTTTACTGGCGGACAGGTACTCCTGTTCGGTCAACAATCGTTCTTGGTACAGGGCCTTAAGCTCTAAACTGGCGTCTTTTTCCTGCCGGATCAATGCGGCTGCCGGCGCATATTTTTCCGCCAGTTCCCGCCGCTGTTTTTGGTGATTTTCGGCATTGAGGAGGGTTAAGCGTTGCAGCTCACTGTCCGAAGCCACACCCGATTTGCCAACTTCATGGATTTTATCCCGCATTGCTTTCTCGCTGAATCGGATGCGATCCAGGCTGGTGGCATGGGTCTGCTCAATGTCCTTACGTAACTGCTGATAACGGTGAAGGGATTGTTTACCTTGTTGCTCTGCGTTGATGAGATCCTGACCTGTCCATGGATTACCCGTACCGTTCCCTTCGGGTTTTGGCGGCTCAGGCGGTGGCTGGTCAAACATCCCCGCGACCGAGGTTGTCTGCAGGTTTTTCTTTCTGGTGGTTTTCTTTTCTATCCCTTTGAGGATATCTTCTCGCCGACTGAGTAATACCCGGCCTTGCTTTTCAACTGCTTTCGGGTCTTCATAAAGAAAACTTAAGAACCCTTTTTGACGGTTTTGTAAGTGCTCGATTCGGGTTTGGGAATACCGTTCCAGTTGGCTATCAATCTGCCTGAGTTCTGCTTTCAGATTGTTAAGATCATCGTCAGTCTTATCCAGCTCGACCGCCACCTTAATGCTGGAAAGCCGTTGCAGTTCAGCTACCGTTTCAACGGTTCCCTCCTTTAAGTGCCGCAACCCCTCTCTGGCTTGGACGCTAGAGTTATATAACCCGTACAGAGCAGAACCTGCCAGCATCGCTGCACCAAATGGTCCCCCCATCAGGGCAAGTGCGCCACGGGCAGCGCCTGCGGCGGCCGATAATGCCCGATAGGCATAAGACAGCCGGCGGTTAGCGACCTCAAGTGACTTTGTTGCTCTTTCCTTTTGTCTGATCGCTTCTGTCTCCTGCCGATATAATGCTTTTGATTCTTTGGCATAATTGACAAAAAGCCCGTGCTGACCATTAATCTGTCGCAATTTTTCAATATGCTGTCCCTGACGTTGAGTAAGCTGAAGGGTGGCGTTGGCTTGTTCTATTGTACGTCTGGCCGTTTCTGCCTTTTGCTTGGCGATATTACGTGTTGCTTTTTCTGTGGCTCGCCATGCGCTGACATTCTCGCGTAATCCTGCTGTCATTTTTATCGCCATCACCGGGATCAGGGTATGCAGGGCAACACTGGCTACCGTCTTGAAGTTCTCCGACAAACTGTTAATGGCATTGGTTGCTTCCTGAACGCCGGTACGGAGAGGGCCATCAGTGCTCCCCCCGACTTTCAGTGCCAATCCTTCAAAGGCTTTTCCCAACACATCCAGATCAGCACTCAGGTTATTAGCTCTTTCTCCAGCCTGATCATAAGCCACCTGCGTTCCGGTCAGGGCCTTCTTCAATTCATCCAGCTCACGCTGTCCAGTGACGAGCTGTGAGGCCGCACTCAGGTTAGCCCGTCCGAACAGTTTCGCCGCTTGTGCGGTAGATAACTGTTTGTTTTTCAGGTGCTCCAGTGCCGCTCCCAGCCCTACGACAGACGGTTTCAGGTTTTTATCGGTCGATTTTTCCAGCGCCAGCACCACGTTACGGATAGCAACCCCCGCTTTCGCGCCTTTAATGCCGCCTTTCGCTAACACTTGAATCGCGGCATTCAATTCTTCAAACGAAATACTCGTCTGTGAAGTCATCGTTCCGCCATTTTTAATGGCCTGCGCGGTTTCGTTAATTTCGGAAGCACCGTATTTCGCCCCGGCTGCCAGTACGTTAATAAAACGGTCAGCCTGGGCGGCACTGGCCCC
>NZ_CAWNQH010000131.1:0-2411 GCF_963876495.1 Xenorhabdus sp. KJ12.1 | reverse complement strand
CACTTTGCCGTTCAGCGTTAGCGGAATAGCCTCCATAAAGGTAAAACTGGCGGGCAGCATATAGTCCGGCAGACGAGCAGATAAGTGCGTCAGCAGCATGTCATCGGAGACAGCACCCTCGGCAACCAGATAGGCTGCCAATACTTTATGGCCATGATGCCCATAATCTATCACCACTGCCTGTTTAATTTGTGGATGCGCTGTCAGCGCATTTTCAATTTCCCCCAGTTCAATACGGAAGCCGCGAATTTTGACCTGAAAATCATTACGCCCCAGATATTCCAGTTCACCATCGGGTAACCAACGTACTAAATCACCGGTTTTATACAGACGGGTGTAACCTTTAACCGTATCGTTTGCGGTTGCAAAAGGGTTAGCAACAAAGCGCTCCGCCGTTAATTCAGGGCGATTTAAATAGCCTCGTGCGACACCTGCACCGCCAATATACAGTTCCCCCGGCGTACCGACAGGTACAGGATTACCGGAACGATCCAGTACGTAAAGACGAACGTTATTAATGGCCTGACCAATATTGGTAACAAGATCGCCTCTTTGGTACCGCTTCTGTGTTGCACAAACGGTAATTTCTGTCGGGCCGTAAGCATTTACCACGCTACTGTATTGACTGAAATGATCCATAAAATCGAGTGAGGGGGATTCGCCTCCTGTGACCAATAACCGCAGGGAGGGTAATTCTGTATCAACCAGCAATTTCAGTATTGCCGGCGACAAGGTCGCCATTTCAATACCTTCCCGTTGAATGAGTTGCGCAAGGGCAGGGGCATTTCGTTCGGCTTCACTGCAAAGGTAAAGGGTCATGCCACCCAATAACGCGGGGAATAATTCGGAAACAGAAGCATCAAATACATAGGTGATAAACATTAAGCATTTTGTTGCCTTTCCGATATCCCAAAATGTGGTTTGTGCTGTCACCAAGTGGGCCACGTTTTTATGTTCAATCATCACGCCTTTAGGCTGGCCGGTGGTGCCAGAGGTATAGATGATATAAGCCAAATCGGTTGGTTTATTGATGGAGTCAGGGTTTTCCACCGGCTGGCTGACGGTGTCTGCCTGATTATCTGCCGCGATAAGGATTGAGGATCCAGCCAGTGGCCGGAGCGTGGTCAGATAGTGCTGTTGGGTCAGAATACAAGGGGTTGTGGTGTCAGTCAGAATAAACTGTACCCGCTCTGTCGGGTATTCCGGCGAAACAGGTACATAAGCGCCCCCGGCTTTCAGAACCGCCAGAATACTGATTATCATTTCCGGACTGCGGTCAACATACAAGGCTATCGGTGTGTCAGCCTGCATCGTTTGATGATGCTGTTGCTGATAACGTTCGCGTATGACGTGGGCCAACTGATTGGCGCGTTGATTAAGCTGGTGATAGGTCAGGGTTTCGCCTTCAAACACCAGTGCAACATGCTCCGGTGTCCTTGCCGCCTGCGCTTCAAATAATTGTGGCAGGGTTTTATCCTGCGGATAAGGGGCGTCAGTCTGGTTCCAGATAGTTAATAGGGTATGACGTTCCTGTACCGATAAAATATCAATGCCGGACAACGGTTGTTGCTTATCGGCGACAAATGCGCTCAAAACCCGTTGGTAACTCTCCACGATACGGGTGATGCTGGTGTTATTAAACAGGCTCACGGCGTAGTTCAGGCAACCGGTAATCGCCGTTTTGCCATCAGACAAAAACAGGCTCAGGTCGAACTTGGCCGGGCTGTATAAGGGTTCATCCAGTGCCACCGGCGTGAATGGCAGACAATTGTCTGATGAATTTTCACCACGATGATTTTCACCGAAAGCCTGCACGCTGAACATCACCTGAAATAGCGGATGGCGGGCGGTATCCCGCTCAATGTTCAGTGCTTCAACCAATTGCTCAAACGGCATATCCTGATGGGCTTTGGCACTGCTAACCAGTTTGTGTGCTTGTGCAATCAATTCGGTTACGCTATCGGTGTGTTGCAGTTGCGCCCTTAAAGCCAGTGAATTGACGAACATGCCTAACAGGGGCAGGGTTTGCGCGTGGTGACGGTTATCCGTCGGGGTGCCGATAATGATATCATCCTGTCCGGATAATTTCGCCAGTGTGACGTAAAACGCACTGAGCAGCACGGTATACAGGGTGGTTTCCTGCGTTCTTGCCAGTGTCCGTAGCTGTTCAGACAACTGGGTGTCCAGCGTAAAATTGATATTTTGTCCCTGATAATTAACCTGTGCCGGTCTGGGGTGATCGGTGGGTAGCGTCAGCGATTCATAGCCCGTTAGTGTGTGTTGCCAGTAAGCCAGTTGTTGTTCGCGGATGTCTCCCTGTAAATAATCCCGTTGCCATGCTGCGTAATCCCCGTAGGTGATATCCAGCGCAGGGAGCTGGCTGTCACGGCCTGCTTGCAGCGCGTGGTAAA
>NZ_CAWNQH010000130.1:0-2411 GCF_963876495.1 Xenorhabdus sp. KJ12.1 | reverse complement strand
TTCTAAATTATACATGCCTGAGGATCTCCACGATTTTGTTTTCTTTAGCAAAAACTTTGATCGTGCCTCAGGCACTTTAGTTCCCTTCTTAAGCGAAGCTCAGGTTTTTTATCAAATTTCCGTCTGATCCGACTTCCAGTTCGGCCAACAGCGCGAGCCTCAATGCCTGCATCCTGTTGTGGTTGAAGAACATGCGAATGCCGGACATACCATCATACTCTGCCTGCCCAACGGACTTCGGGCGGAGCTGCCCGCCGGACTATCCCCTGCACAGATCCGCCGCTGGGTTGAGGCGCTGCGATGATACCCGTTGGCAACCTCTATCTGGTCTCCGGCCCGACCGACATGCGAAAATCCATCGACGGGCTGGCGAATGTGGTGGATGCGCTGGGGTTGGATCCGCTCAGTGAAGCCGGATTTACTTTTTGTAACCGTCATCGCGACAAACTCAAGATCCTGTTCTGGGACACCAACGGCTTCTGGCTCTACTACCGCCGGCTGGAAAAGGGCCGCTTTCAGTGGCCAGCGCCCGTGGCGGACGGCACCCGTCCGCAACTGAACTGGCTGTTGTCGGGCCTGGCATTAACCCATCCTCGTGCGCATCAGCCCTTACAGGGCTTGAAAATGTGATCGGTGACACTGAGCGTGTATTAAGACTGGCGCGATCCAATTTAACTGTCACACTCAGGTTTTCCTTCTGGGAGCCTGAATGATAACTGACCTGCCGGATGATATTGACCAACTCAAAGCACTCGTTTGCCAGCTTCAGGCACTTAATCAGGTGCAGGCTGAATCTCTGGCTGAACTGAGGACTCAAATCCAGCAGCTGCTCGAACAGCTCAATCTCAGCAAATCGAAACGCTTTGGCAAACAGAGCGAAAAAGCCGATAAAGGCACCTTTAACGAGGCGGAACAGCAAATAAACCTGCCTAAACCGACGCCAGCGCATCACAAAAAAGGGCGTCAGCCGTTACCGGCAGGATTAGAGCGGGAAGTGCAGTGTCATACGCTGAATGCGCCGCACTGCGACTGTTGTGGCGAACCGCTGCATGCCTGTGGGACCGAAACGTCAGAAACCCTGAAAATCGTGCCACAGAAAGTCAGCGTCATTCGTCACGAACGCACCAAATACACCTGTCGGCAGTGTGAAAAAACCGAAACGCACAGCAAAATTATTACGGCACCGTCCCCACCCAGCCTGTTACCCCGGACGATCGCCAGCCCAGAGACACAGGCCGCCATTGTCACGGCTAAATATGTCGATGCGCTGCCGCTGTACCGGCAGGCCGATATTTTAACGCGTTCCGGTATTGAGATTAGCCGCAGTACGCTGGCGAACTGGTGTGTGCAACTTGGTCGCAAGGTGCATGTGCTGGTCGAACAGATGCAGGCGCACTTACTCAATGAACCGCTGATTTGTGCGGATGAAGCCTGTTCAGGTGCTCCACGAAGCCGATCGCCCGGCGCAGAGCAAATCTTATATGTGGGTGTATCGCAGTGGCGAATTTGCCGCGCATCCGGCGGTGATTTTCGACTACCAGCCAAGCAGCAGCGGGCGTTGTGTCGCCGATTTTTTAGGGGATTATGCCGGCGACCTGCTGACCGATGGCTATGCGGCTTACGATACGCTGAAATCAGTCAGACACGCCGGATGCATGGCGCATGTCCGTCGCAAATTTACGGACGCCCAGAAAGCTCAGGCGGGTAAAAAAACCGGACGTGCTGAACAAGGGCTGACTTTTATCGCCCGGCTGTATGCCATTGAGCGGGAAGCGCGGTTACTCAGCCCCGATGAACGACGGTGATTACGACAGGAAAAAGCGCCTCCGGTTCTGAAAGCCTTCCACGACTGGCTGACCGAAGCGAGTCAACGCGTGTTGCCGAAAAGTGTCATCGGCACGGCGATCACTTATACGCTGAACCAGTGGCCGAAACTGATAATCTACCTGGAAAACGGGCATCTCAGCATTGACAATAATGTTACCGAGCGGGATATTCGCCCGTTCACCACCGGACGCAAGAATTGGCTGTTTTCCACGTCGGCAGACGGGGCCTTTGCCAGTGCGAATCTGTACAGCCTGGTGATGACCTGCCGGGCCAATGACATCAATCCTTATTTTTACTTCCGGCATATTTTTACCGAACTCCCCAGACGCCAATCCGGTGATCCCCTGCACGACCTGTTGCCGTGGAACGTGAATATCAGCGATATCATGTGAACTGCACGGTTTAATTGAGCGCTTACGTAGTACTAATAAGCAGAGCCAAAGCCTGTTGCTGACCACCTCCTCAGGAGGTGGTTTTCAGTTTTTTTATGGCTTTAGCCAGTTTAAGTCGCGTTAGCGTCTTAAACATAAAACCACCCGCTTTGCGGGTGGAGTTCAAAGGTTATACCAAGAAAAACACCTTTC
>NZ_CAWNQH010000129.1:0-2803 GCF_963876495.1 Xenorhabdus sp. KJ12.1 | reverse complement strand
AACTTACCGGTGAAATCGCTCTGGTGGCAGGGTGTAGAATACAAACCGTGGCCCGTCAGCATTGAAGGGCTGGAAGTGACCAGTGATGGAAGGGCGGTAACGCCGACTCTCAATGTGGCCAATCTGGACGGCACACTCAGTGCATTGTGTCTGGCGTATCAAAATATGGTGCAGGCGCGTGTCACGATCCGCATGACCTTTGCCCATTATCTGGATGCGCGTAATTTCCCCGACGGCAACCCGCAAGCCGATCCGAAACAGGAAAAAATCGATGTTTTCTACATCGACAGTAAAACGCAGGAAGATAACGAAAGCATCCAGTTTTCGCTCTCTTCTCCTGCCGATTTACAGGGAATTAAAATTCCGACCCGGCAAATTCACAGCCTGTGTACATGGTGCATTCGCGGACAATATCGCCAGTCACCGTGTGGCTATACCGGCCCCCGTTATTTTACTGAACGGGGCAAACCGACCAATGATCCGGCCTTGGATGCCTGTGGAGGGTTAATGCACGACTGTAAAAAACGTTTTGGTGACACAGCGCAATTGCCCTTTGGGGGATTTCCCGGCTCGGCATTGCTGAGGCGCTAACGATGACGATACTGAGAAAATCGACCACCCGTGCCATGATGGCACATGCCCAAGCGGCCTACCCGGATGAGTGCTGCGGGGTAATTATTCAACAGCACCGCCGACAGCATTATCTTCCCTGTCGCAATACCGCCTCGTCACCCACTGAACAGTTCTGTATTCACCCGGAAGATTACGCGGCTGCCGAAGATCAGGGCGAGATTATTGCCATTGTTCATAGTCACCCCGATGCGACGACACAGCCGAGCCAATTGGATATCGCCCAGTGTGATCTGTCACAAACGCCATGGGTGATTGTTTCATGGCCGGGAGGGGATATCCGTACCCTGATGCCTCTGGCCGGCATTAAGCCATTGATAGGGCGTCCGTTTGTGCACGGGTTCTGGGATTGTTATGCCATCGTGCGTGATTGGTACAAACTGGAACGTACGCTTGAACTCCCTGATTTTGAACGTACCGATGGCTGGTGGACTCGGGGCGAAAATTTGTATATGAAACAGTATGCCGCTGCCGGCTTTGTCGCGTATCGCGATGAATTACAGGCAGGGGATGTGATCATTATGCAGGTACAGGCGAATGAACCCAACCATGCCGGGGTTTATCTGGGTGATGGCCTGATGTTGCACCACCTGTACGGGCAGCTCAGTAAGCGAGAACCCTATCATGGCTACTGGCAGGAACGCACAATAATCGTATTGAGGTATAAAAGTTTTATGATTAATTAGCCTATTATGGATAATCTTAAGATGTTTTAATTACAAGGATTGATTAGTATGAAAAAAATAGCTGTAGTGGCAATGATTTTTAATCTCGTAGGCTGCGCAACCACTCCAATTTCCAATGAAGCAGCAAAACTAGTGCCAGAAAAGCAGATAATACAGCATGATTTATTGGTCAAAAAAGAAGGAACAGGCAAGGTTATAATCAAAAGAGATTCAGGTCTTTTAGGAAGCCCCTGTTCATCCCGAATTTATGTTGATGGGAAAGAAATTGCCCGCTTAGAACCAAAACAGAAAATAGAAATATATCCCGAGATAGGTAGTTATATTTTTAGCGCACAACCAGAAGGGATATGTGTTGGTGGTATGAGCGAGCAGGAAGGTAAAGTTACAGAAGGTAGGACATTGATATATCGGATCGGATATGGTTCAAGTGGTGATTACGGTATTTATCCAACTGCTTTTTAATGAAATAGAGCACCATTTGTCACCCGCTTCGGTCGGGTACATAATCTGGCTGTCTCTACCCCACAGGAAGCGATCCGGGCATTATCCGTATTGATTAAAGGATTTGAACGTTTCCTGCTGACCGCCAAAGCGCAGGGGCTGACCTTTGCTGTGTTTAACGGAAAACGCAATATCAGCCGGGAAGAACTGGTGTTTTCCGGGGAGGACGATATCCGCATTGCGCCCATCATTATCGGCAGTAAAAATGCCGGTGTCTTTCAGACTATTCTGGGCGCGGTCATGGTGGTGGCCGGCGCGTTCTTGTGGGCAACGCCGTTTGGTGCGCCGATGGTCATGTCCGGGGTGGGCATGATGTTGGGTGGCGTGGTGCAGATGCTCTCACCGATGCCGGGCGGACTGGCCCGGCGCGAAGATCCCGATAACAAGCCCTCCTATGCGTTCGGGGGACCGGTGAATACGGTTGCGCAGGGCAATCCCGTACCGATTGGCTACGGCAGACGCCGCATTGGTGGCGCTATTATTTCAGCCGGTATCTATGCAGAAGACCAACAATAACGTGCTGAGGATGAAGTATGGAAAAGCAGCCCATTTTGGGTAATAAAGGCGGACGCCAGCAGCCACGCACGCCGGTGGAAGCACCGGACTCGCTGCAATCCACTTCCTATACCAAGATCCTTCTTGCCCTCGGTGAAGGCGAATTTGCCGGCGAGCTGGATGGCCGACGTATTTTTCTGGATAACACGCCACTTATCGGTGCCGATGGCTCGCCTAATTTTGAAGGGGTCAAATGGGAATTCCGTCCCGGTACTCCCCATCAGGCCTATATTCCCGGTATGCCGGCGGTCGAAAATGCCCGAACGGTGAGTGCTGAACTGGTCAACTCGTGGGTCACGACGGTCACCAATACCCAACTGTCAGCGGTTCGTCTGCGGTTATCGTGGCCCCAGTTGCAGCAGCAAAAAGAGAACGGAGACACGGTGGGTTATCGCATTGACTATGCCATTGACCTTGCCACTGATGGCGGC
>NZ_CAWNQH010000128.1:0-3015 GCF_963876495.1 Xenorhabdus sp. KJ12.1 | reverse complement strand
GCTACAAAGGACATCTTGTCCGCTATTCGACCCGGTTTTTTTCGCTGTTTAGTCTCGCGGTTTAACAAGATGATTTGTAGCACTGACTGCGTGCAGGCGGTGCTACAAATCACATCTTGTCCCGTCTTTGACTCTGTTTTTCCGTAAATTTCACGGTCACTTTTTTTTCAAATTTTTCGCAATCTTGAAACGGTTTTTCGTCAATTCAAAATCAGAATCAGGAACAACATGGTGATGAACGCGAGAAGGATCTGGTTGCAACTCGCCGTTCTCAATTAGCACCATCTCTTTTGCGCCACTCAGCAACTGTTGAAACAAATCTTCTTTCATAATTTTCTCAACTCAAAGTCAGAAAGATTATTCATGGCATCCCTCAGATATCATCATCGCTGAGAAAATAATTTTTCATCGTGGACAAACTTACGTTCAGATTGTCCGCCAACAACAGCATGAGCCGTTTCAATTCATGTTCATCAGGAAGGGATGAGGCAAATTCAGAAAATGCCTTTACGATATTTTCATGACGGGCAAGCGGGGGATATATGTTAGAGTCGCAGGTACTCATATCAACCTCTCTACTAGGTTTATGTGATAGAAACGCCTCAGACTCCACTCTGGGGCGTTTTGCTATTAGATCACCCGTCGATCTTCATGACAAGAGGTTATTTAATCTTGCCGCTTCCTGCCGTCTTTCTCCGGCCTGCGACGATAACGCCGTTCATCCACGCCCCACCCAAACGCCAGCCGTGAACCGTCGTCTTCCCCTTCCGCCATTTCATCCGCCCGAATCAGATCTTCGTTAGTTTCCTGATCCAGCTTCAGCACGTCTTTCAATGCGCCTCCAGTGGCAATAAAACGGCGCTTATGCGTCTGGCGGGTCAACTCCAGAAACCACGGCGGATCCGCGACCATATCGGCGGGCTTAGTTGAATATTTCAGAGTCTCAGATACAGCCCCGCGGAGTTGTTCAGCGGTCAGACTGGTGAGACTTTCCCCCTCTTTGGGGTGCTTAGGTTTGACCGCCCTAACATCGACATTCGGATCGTAATCAATCCGCAGGCAATCCCGCCACAGCTCCATCCAGCGATAATGCTTCACATAATCCCGACCGGAAAGCATCGACGGCGGCACCATCATCAGCGTATGGAAATGCGGGTGTGTGCTGCCATCCTTGCCACGAGTCACTTCGGTGGTACGTATCCAACCCTGAACAGGCTTAAATTCTTTACGAACTTTCAGCCGCTGAAAGGCTGCATTCATCAACGTCAGGGTATTACCAAGCTGTTCAATTGCACAGTTTCGCACGGTCAGCGTCAGGAACATCCAACGGGAATCAGGGTAATCCGCCACAATGCGTGGCAGGGACTGGTAAAAACGGGCTTGCCACATAAGGGATCGCCTCCATTGACAAACAGGACAATGCCGGACACGACAAAAATTCGCCTCTCGAAGCCTCAGGCGGCTTTCCCCGGTTTCCACAAACGTAGCCCACCCGAAACGCAATAAGCCGCCACAATCGCGCATACGCGCTGCATAGGCCTCAAATTCAGCCGCTCTTAGGTAAATCCCGCCGACATCATCGGACTGGCCTTTGTGGGTGTCCCAGGGCTTATCATTGGGACTGTAATCGGTCAGGAAGGGTTTATTAGCGTCTTGCATGATGCCTGCTCCATACTGGGCAGGCGCAGAAAAGATATGTTATCATCCTCTTATCACCTATAGGTTGTGCCACATTACACAGAATTTGCTAGGTGATCACGCCCCTGAATTGTTGACGCAATTGCAGGGGTAAATTTTTTGGAATTACTGGCGTTAAATTCTTTAACGGTACATAATTTCAAAGCACGATCACCAGCTAAAATAATATACACAAAGTCATTTCCAAGCAAATATAGCTCAAAGCCTTGCGTACCAACGCTTTCAGGGTAATTTCAATCCTAGAGTTATCCCTTAAGTATAAATACAAGGAACCCCACCCAAAAAAGCACCCGAAAACCACTAAAAATCCGCACCAAAAACCGAACAAAATACATAAATCGAAATGCCCGTTTTGACGTAATGATACCAGCTCCAACAAAGGGGCCGAAATTTAGGTTTTGTTTCCCCCCGAAACATAACTGCGATTCAGGGAAATATTAATTTCGCACGTACGAAACCACATAAGGGTTATAGCAAAGGCAGGATTCGCAAATTGCTGGCGTTTGGCATCAAAAAAAGAATAGAACGAAAACACTGTCAGATTTTTATCTGACAGTACGAGGAAAATCTATTTAGATATATAGTTTCATCAGCTACGAGAAGCAGAGCCGGATTCATATACAATAATTAAAATCGCATAAAGCACCAACGTAAAAAGTGCAATTATCCAATTAGCAATAGCGTAATTCTTTTTATTTATATTCGTGCTTTTTGAAAAGCTCCAATAAGTTAAAAACACCAAGTTAACAAGCGGAATCATTACTAAAATTATTGTCCAAACCCATTCCTTTACAGGAATAACAACCGTTCTATCATTCGTATCCATAAGTCACTCTGAAAAAATAAATTGAGATTTAATCATATCGAATTAAATAAAATGTATTCCCGAAGTTTAATTAAAAACTTATTTATTTTCCCCGCGATAAGATTATTTTGTCTTCGACCGGCCAGCTTTCGAGTCACAGACAGATCGCTAAAAGATGGCTTAGCAGGGATGAGGGGGTTCGCGTTCCCTGATTAAATCCCCCCTTGTATCGGCGGAGAAAAAACAGCTATCCCAGTGACATTGAATGAGCCGCCTTCCATGTCCTAACGGACATCTAAAACGCATTCCTTCCGGTGTTTTTCCCTTTCAATCTCGCCAGAAAAATAGTCTCGCGGGGTGTCGGGGCATCGCCCTGACCAAGATCTTTTTAGCAACGTCGGCGTGTCGGCGGTGCTACAAAGGACATCTTGTCCGCTATTCGACCCGGTTTTTTTCGCTGTTTAGTCTCGCGGTTTAACAAGATGATTTGTAGCACTGACTGCGTGCAGGCG
>NZ_CAWNQH010000127.1:0-176241 GCF_963876495.1 Xenorhabdus sp. KJ12.1 | reverse complement strand
CGCTCACTACCGGGTAAATAGCGGTATATCCATTCAAGGAGAAGGTACTCCCGGCCAACTGATCCTTATCGCCAGTTCAAAATCGCTGCTACCGCCAAAGGAAACCGTCCTACCGCCTTCATCTGGCACACTGATTTGTCAGACCAAAGTGGATGCCAACGGTAAATGGGTATGCCCAAATAACCCAGTCATGACAGCAAAACAGGCAGGGATATTCTCCCTTTATGCAGCCCAATATCAAGAACTCCACTCAAAAGATCTGACCACAATCCATTATAAAAGAACTTCGGAAGTTTCACGCCAATATGAGATCACCCAAATCCGAATCAGTATCACTGCGCCTAAACAGAATGCTGAATTCCACCGGAAACCTTTTAACATTGCCGGAATAGGCGAACCCGGCGCCCAAATACATATAGGCAAAAACGGTAATAATAAAGCGTGTGATACCACCGTTACTGCATCCGGCAAATGGTCCTGCGGGCCTTACCTATTCGGAAAGGGAAAATTCACGGTATCGGCGGAACAGTTTATCAGCCATGAACTGCACTCTACGGCACAGGTATCCTATAAAATCCAGCCAGCGAATGGCGCTTCTTCATTAATCGACTTACATTTTAACCACCATTCTAAATATTAAGCCTCCTATCTAAGGAGATTTGAACGCAATGAACTACGGCATAGCGCCTCCTGATAGGAGGCGTTTTTTTAACCTCAGACTAAGAAAAAATGTGAAATTCTGGAGCTGTAATTACAATAGTATTAGGATGGTCTTATTTAGTTAGTTAATAATTATAAAAGTTTGTATTCACCATGATCATCCGTCCTAACCAACACTGGTTCTTTCGTCTATTTGACTGGCATGGCTCAGTCTTATCAAAAATCACCTTCCGTTTAATGCTGAATATACTCATGTCTATCATCGCAGTTGTGAGTTATCAGTGGTATGAACACCTTGGTATTCATTTGACCGTCGCCCCGTTTAGCCTGCTGGGGATCGCTATCGCCATTTTTCTCGGTTTTCGCAATAACACCAGCTACAGCCGTTTTGTCGAGGCCAGAGCACTTTGGGGATCGTTATTGATTACTCAACGCTCGTTGTTACGCCAGATTAAGAGTATTCAGCCAGATGAAACTCAGTTACATCAACAATTTTCTGTTTTACTTATCGCATTTAGCTGGAGTTTAAAACATCAGTTGCGTGGCACTGATCCAAAAGAAGATTTATATCGCCTTCTGCCCGCAGAAATATATGCTGAAATTATTCGCAGCCCAATACCAACTAATCGGTTATTGCTGAAAATGAGCCTTCTTCTCGGTGAGTGGAGGAAAAGGGGTTTATTAAGTGATATTACCTATGAAATGATGGATAAGAACCTCAATGAGCTTTCCCATATTCTGGGTGGCTGTGAACGTATCGCCGGTACTCCCGTACCTTTCGCCTATACACTGATACTCCAGCGAACGGTTTATCTCTTCTGTACCCTATTGCCTTTTGCTCTGGTTACCGATTTACACTATATGACACCATTTGTTTCGGTGTTTATTTCTTATGCTTTCTTATCATGGGATGCGTTAGCTGAAGAATTAGAAGATCCATTCGGAACTTCACCCAATGATTTACCTCTCAATGCCATTTGTACCGTCATTGAACGCCATCTGATGGAAATGAATGACCAGACGCCATTACCGGCTTTATTGCAACCTAATGAAAAATTCAATCTGCTCTGATTATTTACCTTCATTTGATTCAAGGCCGAACAGCAGGCTCGGTTTTAATGTCTTTCCCAAAAAACGAGCCTGAATCAATATATTATATGAGGCGCTGAGATTCTGAATCCTTCAATGCAGTCAGCGATAACTTCACCGGAACAGATTTGGATGTGGGTGTACCTGTACCATGACCAAAGCTGTCCATCGGTACTAACGGATTGGTTTCAGGGTAATAAGCGGCCAGATTACCGCGCGGAATAGTGTAAGGGACTAATTTAAATCCATAGACTTTGCGCTCAATGCCGTCATGCCAGATTGTCTCAATATCGACCAGATCGCCCTCCTGATAACCCAACTGAGCAATATCTTCCGGGTTCATAAACAAGACTTCCCGTTGACCATAAACGCCACGATAGCGGTCGTCTAAACCATAGATGGTTGTATTGTATTGATCATGGGAGCGCAAGGTTTGCAAAGCAAAGGGAACGTCTTCTCCAGCAATTTGGGGAAACAGTGTGTCTGGCAATGGTGCATGACTAAATTCAGCTTTTTTACTCGGGGTCTGAAAGCGCAACTCTGCCGCCGCATTACCAAGATAGAAGCCGCCTGGATGTTCACATTTTTTATTAAAGTCAGCAAAACCGGGAATAGTTGCGCTAATGTGATCACGGATTTTGTTGTAATCTCCGGCTAATTCCAGCCAGTTAATTGCTGGCGTATTGCCTAAAACCGCATTAGCAATGCCCGCAACAATTGCCGTTTCAGAACGCTGTGTATCAAATAGTGGTTTGTTTATCCCTTCGGAGGCGTGCACCATGCTGAAAGAATCTTCTACCGTAACAAACTGCGCACCACTGAGCTGAATATCCTGTTCTGTACGCCCCAGTGCCGGTAGGATAAGAGCATCTTTTTTACCGGTAACAAGATGACTCCGATTTAATTTTGTACTGATATGAACAGTCAAATCACAATGTCGAAGTGCTTCTTCTGTACGTGGGCTGTCCGGCGCAGCAGCAGCGAGATTTCCACCCAACGCAATCAGTACTTTCACTTCATCACGCAGCATCGCTTCCAGCGCTTTCACCACATTATGACCATGAGCGCGGGGAGGTTCAAAACCAAAGTGATTTGCCAGACTATCAAGGAAAGCCTGAGACGGTTGCTCATTAATCCCCATCGTCCGGTTTCCTTGTACGTTACTGTGACCACGCACCGGACACACTCCAGCACCAGGTTTACCTAACTGACCAAACAGTAATTGCAGGTTTGTGATCTCACGAACTGTATCAATAGAGTGTTTATGCTGAGTAATACCCATTGCCCAAGTGCAAATCACACGTTCAGCATGCAGATAAACATCCGCAGCTTCACGTAGCTGTTGTTGCGTCAGACCTGATTGTTCCTCTATAAATGACCATTGAGTGGCAGCCACTTCCTGTAAATAAGCCTCCACACCTTCGGTATGAGCCGAAATAAAGTCTTGAGCAAAAATACCCGCTGCTCCGGCAGCTATACGAGCGTTATTAACTTCCAACAACGCTTTGACCATCCCCCGCACAGCAGCCATATCTCCGCCTAATTTAGGCTGATAATAACGGTGGCTGATATTGCCTGCCATTGGAGTAACAATTTCGAGGGGTTTTTGTGGATCAGCAAAACGCTCTAAGCCGCGTTCACGCAATGTATTGAAGGTGACAATTCTGGCTCCGTGCTCTGCCGCGTGCCGCAGGCTATGCAGCATCCGTGGGTGGTTTGTACCGGGATTCTGCCCAAAGACAAAAATGGCATCTGCATGATCAAAATCATTCAGACGAATCGTTCCTTTACCCACTCCCAGACTTTTCAGTAACCCGTAACCGCTGGCTTCATGACACATATTTGAGCAATCAGGAAAGTTATTCGTCCCCAGTACCCGGCCAAATAGCTGATACAGCCATGAGGCTTCATTACTGGCCCGACCGGAAGTATACAGCTCCAGTTGGTTCGGGTTTTCCATTCTATTAATGTGTCTGGCGATCAAAGAAAAAGCCTGCTCCCAGCTAATAGGCTCATAGTGATCTGTCTCATGGTTATAGCGCATCGGTTCAATAACGCGCCCTTGATATTCCAGAAAGTAATCGCTTTGTTCGTAGAGTTTGCTAACACTATGTGTGGCAAAAAACTCCCGGTCTACATAACGCCGGGTGGCTTCCCAAGTAACTGCTTTCGCGCCATTTTCACAAAAGCTGAAAAGGCTTTTGTTATCATCACCCCATGCACATCCCGGGCAGTCAAAGCCTCTGGGTTTGTTCATGCGCATCAGATTAACCATATTCTTTAATACTTGTTTACTATCAAAGACAAAACGTGTTGTTGCCTCCAATGACCCCCAACCTCCCGCCGCGGCGTGATAGGGTTTTATTTTTGATTTGAATTTCATAACAATCTCTATTTTTAACCTGGTGGTCAAAGAATTGGCCACGGATTGGCAGATGAATCAGGAACGCCGAACAGATTTATTGTGATACTTATTCCGTTCTTATACAACGAGAAAACCGAATTATCTTCCTGTTGATACTGTAACCTGCCATGTGATGGATATCACATTGTCAGATGGCATATTTGAGTTGGTGAAAATAAATGCAATGATAAGACGTTAGCAAGATAAAGTATTGTTCATTTTTAATTCAATTGTGAGCATTTTTTATACTTTATCAAAGGGGAAAGTTGAAAGACGAAGTGTATATTAGGAAAAATAATAAATTGGTGTCATATGTACTACCGTGATGATTTTGGTTTTTTGCTTTTAAATAAAAAAGATAAATTAGACTATTACAGCCAGCAAAATACTTTTATTAAAAATAAAGCCACTGCCCTGACTGTTTATAATGAAATGACAAAGAAAACACCATTATGGATACGTTTGTCTTTTGCAATAAGAGATAAAATATCAAGTCTCGCAGGTGTTGAAAAAATCAATGGGTTCTCTGGCGGGCATTCAGAAGAAAATGTGCGTGAAGGAAGCTCTGTTGATTTTTTTAAGATTATCCATATCAATGATGATGAATTATGTCTGTTATCAGAAGATATACACTTAACCGTTCTAGTTTCCCTGAACGTTTTATCAAATGATAATCAGGGAAAAGGCTATAAAGTCACTGTCACAGCATCCGTTATTACCCATAATTTTTTTGGGAAAATGTATATGATCCCGGTAGCTCTTGCACACCGTATTATTGTGAACCGTATGCTCAGGAAGATGACACTTTCCTGACAGACTGAATTTCATCGGTTATCACATATTCTCCACCACAAAATAAACAAACGTGCCGACATAATTACCAATAACATAACCAACTGTACCAATGACCATAATCGGCCCGACCAAGGAATTCCAGCCACGGCTGATTGCCATTGCCGCCGCTGTGGTTGGCCCGCCAATATTGGCATTACAGGCAAGAATATTTTCTTCCAGACTGAATTTAAATATTTTCCCTGCTGAGAAAGTGATCAACAGGTTAATCATGGCAATAATAAAAACAAAGACAAACAGCAATGGTGCATTACTGATAATAGCGTGGACAGAAGCCGGTATGCCGATAACAACAAAAAACATATAAATAGCGTAAGTACCTAATTCCTGCGTGCCATTAAGATTGCTGAATGTTTTTTTAAATATCGATACCAGAATAAATGTCACTGTAGTAAGAAGTAGATATTTATCTGATATCAAACTGAAAACCAGTTCCTGATAGATGCTGTCAGGCTGCCCGAACAACGCCTTTAACCATGATGAAAGATGGAATGACAGCGCCACAATAAAAATTGACCATGCCAGTGCCAAAGCAATATCTTTCAGAGCAATATTTTTTGGTTTCCAGTAAGCAGCAGCTAAAGTCCGCGATTTATCCAGTTCAGGATTATTGTCAATCGCATCAGAATAAGGGCTTCCCCAGAATTTCCTTGCCACTGACCAGCCGGATATGAACATCAGGATAATAAAATAAGCGGCCATCATCATATGGTCAGCAACAATAGTGGATGCCGTCATACTTTCAGATGGTGCTAATTTGGCTGCCATTGCGGCAAAGTTGACCCCACCCCCCGTATAAGATGCAGACATCATCCCACTGATTTTATCCAGCTCTGGGATATATCCTCTGAGTAAATGAAAGGCAACAACTGTGCCAATCATCGTCGCGACAGAGGAAATCAAAAATAATATAAATAACCGCCAACTGCCGGTAATCAGATTATGTAAATTGGTTTTAAATAACAGTAGCGGAATGGCTAAAGGGACAATATATTCCCAGACAACATCATAAGCGGGAGCTTCGGTCGGAATAATATGTAAGTTAGAAGCAAAAATAGCGATGACCAGAGCAATAACAGCGCCCGGTATTTTAGTGGCCCATTTATATTTTTGCTCCAGCATAATTGCAGCCGCTACCGCAATCATAATAAAAGCCCACAGCATTAATGAATTATCAGCGTCAATTAAGGTATTTTTCATTATGTAATTTAACCTCTTATTATGTTCAGACCGATAATATTCTATATTGTGCTGTCTGATCCCCTGATGCCTTCCACTGCACCATAAACAGCCTGAGCATTTTTATAGAATGCCCATAAAGCATTACCATAATCGTAATGCCACCATTCAGTCGGCAGGTTAGTAAAGCCAGCCTGAACCATAATGTGATGCAATATCCGACGGTATAATACTGCCGGCATGTTTGTATCCGATGCTTGTTCTAAGGCTGCGGTGTAAGACAGATCATCTACTTCATCAAATTCTGTGCCCATAAACAATGCGGTACCGGAGGCAATATCAAACAGCGTCACATCCACTGAACCCCCTGTCAGATGAGGACTCACCGGATTTTGCTCAGTCGGGGCCGGTGCCACAAACTGCTCCAGCAATTCTTTTTGTTCTTCAATGGATAAGTAGCTGTACTGCTGCGCAATGGTAGCCTGTGTTTTCTCCTGCAATGCAAGCTGAGTTTCTCGTGAACGCCACCCATCCAAAACTAAAAGCCCTAAATGAGAAGGTAATAATTGTGAAGCCTGTATTAATTTTTCAGCCACGCTTTTTCTTAATGCACAATATTCAACAGCACCATTGATACCAGCAAGAAAATAAACCGGTTTCAGTTTTATTTTATCCGTTTCATAAATAATTTCTAAAGGTTCATGACATTCATTAATAGATATTTTATTAATGCTTTCCCAGTCAAAAAGCTTTTTTGTACTAATTTTACGCTCAGTAAAAGAATGCAGCATATTAACCTTCATATTCTTTTTTGTTTTCACTTAGTTATATTTAAATAAACTTTATTAATTAGTTAAATAAAAGAGACTTTAATCATTAATTTAATTTATTTGAAAATAACAAGGTATTTACAGACTAGCAACAAAGTTAAAAGCTATCAAATTTTAATTTTCTTTCTGTTGAACCGGTTAAATACCATTTAAAATTGTGTCGGTTACACAAGATGCAATGCCAAATCTTATATGACAAAATATGTGGCGGTATCCCCTAATATTCGGAGGAAGAATACCAGACGGTATTCACAACACAACATGACTCAAGAGCATCCACAAGACCATCAGTTGCAAGTAGAAGCCATTAAATGCGGCACAGTTATCGACCATATTCCGGCTCAGATCGGTTTTAAATTATTGTCTCTCTTCAAACTCACAGAAACTGATCAGCGTATTACTATTGGCCTGAATTTGCCTTCCAATCACTTAGGGAAGAAAGATCTGATCAAACTCGAAAATACCTTCCTGACAGCCCAGCAGGCAAACCAGCTCGCTATGTATGCACCACATGCAACCGTCAATAACATTGAAAATTATGTTGTTGTGAAGAAAATGCCAATCAACCTGCCAGAACAGATTGACGGTATCCTTGTCTGCCCTAATGGTAACTGTATCAGCCATAATGAGCCTGTAGAAAGCAGCTTCCATGTGATGGAAACGGCAAATGATGTTATCGTTCGCTGTAAGTACTGTGAGAAAGAGTTTGATCGTCAGGCTGTTATCAACAACGATTAAGATCCCGCAGTTGATGCCAAGCCGAGTGACACTATAATAAAGCCTTCTCAACATATACCCTATGGATTTCGAGTTGTATCGCGGCGGCAAAAGAGAAAATCCCCTGAGCATAGATAACTATGCGACTGGGGTGCGCGAGTGCAGCCAACAAAGAGGCAACTTGAAAGACGACGGGTATCTTTAATTCTGACGTTAAACAGGAGTTCCCCTAATGTCACGTTCCATTCATACCGAAAATGCACCAGCCGCAATCGGCCCTTATGTTCAGGGTGTTGATCTGGGCAGCATGGTTATTACTTCCGGTCAAATCCCTGTTGATCCAAAAACAGGTGCTGTTTCTGAAGATATTACTGCGCAAACTCGCCAGTCACTGGAAAACGTTAAAGCCATCATTGAGCAATCTGGCCTGAAAGTTGCCAATATTGTGAAAACAACTGTATTTGTTAAAGACCTGAATGACTTCACTGTTGTAAATGCTGCTTATGAAGCGTTCTTCACTGAACATAACGCGCCATTCCCTGCTCGTTCATGTGTTGAAGTGGCGCGTCTGCCAAAAGATGTAAAAATCGAAATCGAAGCGATTGCAGTACGTAGCTAATTCATAGCGTTATCAACCCTGATAGGCTCAATATTGGGGTTGGTTGCTCTTTTTTGTGTATATCTCTTTGTGGAACAACTTCCCCTTTCTTTGTCTCAGATCAATTTATTGAGCGGTATATTCGCTTCAATACTCCACATATTGTGCTTAAATATAAAATAACCACTACATATAGTGCTTATGCACAAGGTTATCCACATAAAGTTAAAAACTAGCCATTATGCAACTGTCATTGTGATAGGCACAGCAATAGTCGTTACGATTTATCTGGTGGATAACATACTGAGGAATTCTATTGTGAAAACGGTTGTGATGCAGCGTAATGACCATCTGGTTAACGCCGAGGAAAATACTCTCCACGGATGGCATGATCGTCTGGATCAGGAAATACGCGGTCTGCTCGAACAAAGCGACCTGCCTTTACTCAATGAAAACGCGAATAAAGATGCCAGAGTGATCCCTACTCAGCGTGATTTGTTGGCGGGGATCGTTGCCAGACAGTATGCCAAACAGCATATGCTGCCGAGTGATGTTGTTCTGGCACATGAGAAAGGCGAAATTCACTACCATGATCTAGATTATGCTCCATTTTTCCCGATGTTTAACTGCATGTTGGTCGATTTAGAAGGGATGCTGACCCACGGCTTTAAAATGGGAAATGCCGAGATTGAGCCGCCAAAGTCTATCTCCACAGCGACTGCCGTCACAGCCCAAATTATTGCTCAGGTCGCCAGTCATATTTATGGCGGCACAACCATTGACCGCATTGATGAAGTGCTTGCTCCCTTTGTTAAAGCCAGCTATCACAAGCACCTGATTATTGCTGAAGAGTGGCAAATCACAGATAAGAAAGCTTACGCAGAAGCCCGCACGGAAAAAGAATGTTACGACGCGTTCCAGTCTCTGGAATATGAAGTGAATACGCTGCATACCGCCAATGGGCAAACGCCGTTTGTGACATTCGGATTTGGGCTGGGTACATCAAAAGAATCCCGTTTAATTCAGACGGCTATTTTACGTAATCGACTCGCTGGTCTGGGTAAAAACCGCAAAACGGCAGTATTCCCGAAACTGGTTTTTGCCATTCGTGATGGGCTGAATCACCGGTTTGGTGATCCCAACTATGACATCAAATTATTGGCGCTGGAATGTGCCAGCAAGCGTATGTATCCCGATATTCTTAATTACGATCAGGTGATAAAAGTCACCGGCTCATTCAAAACCCCGATGGGTTGCCGAAGTTTTCTGGGCGTTTATGAAGAGGATAGTCAGCAGATTCATGCCGGGCGCAATAATTTAGGCGTTATCAGCCTGAATCTTCCCCGCATTGCAATTGAAGCAAAGGGTGATGAAATGCGCTTCTGGCAGTTATTAGATCAACGCTTGCTGGTTGCCAGAAAAGCATTAATGACGCGCATTGAGCGGCTGGAAAGTACCAAAGCACGGGTCGCCCCTATTCTCTATATGGAAGGAGCCTGTGGAGTAAGGCTAAAAGAAGATGACAGCATTGCCGAAATCTTCAAACATGGGCGGGCTTCTATTTCGTTAGGGTATATCGGTATCCATGAAACGATTAATGCATTATATGGTGACCATACTCATCTATTTGATAATGAACAGCGCCGCCAAAAAGCACTCGCTATCGTTGAACATCTGCGTAAAGCCATCGATGAATGGAAACAGCAAACCGGCTATGGCTTCAGCTTATACAGTACGCCAAGCGAGAGTTTATGTGACCGTTTTTGTCGTCTTGATGTCGCTGAGTTCGGAGTAATCAGTGGAGTTACAGATAAAGGCTATTACACAAACAGCTTCCATCTGGATGTAGAGAAGAAGGTCAATCCTTACGATAAACTGGATTTTGAAGCACCATACCCTCCGTTAGCGAATGGCGGTTTTATCTGCTACGGCGAATATCCCAACCTACAACATAATTTAAAGGCACTGGAAGATGTGTGGGATTACAGTTATTCCCGGGTTCCTTATTATGGAACCAATACCCCGATTGATGAATGCTATCAATGCGGTTTTACCGGAGAATTTTCCTGTACCAGTAAAGGCTTTACCTGCCCTGCTTGTGGTAATCATGATTCAGCTCAGGTTTCCGTGATAAGACGGGTTTGCGGATATCTTGGCAGCCCTGATGCCCGCCCATTTAATACGGGTAAACAGGAAGAGGTAAAACGCCGCATTAAACATCTCAATAATGGGAATATTGGCTAATACCATGAATTACCATCAATATTATCCAGTCGATGTGGTCAACGGCCCCGGAACCCGCTGCACTCTGTTTGTCGCGGGTTGCTCCCATCAGTGTCGTGGCTGCTATAACCAGACAACGTGGCGGACTGATTCCGGTCGTCCTTTTACTCTGGCAGTTGAAAATCAGCTCATCGCTGATCTGAATGATCATCGTATCAGGCGACAAGGGCTATCATTATCCGGTGGCGATCCACTTCATCCCGATAACACAGCAGCGATTCTCAGGTTGGTCAAACGGGTCAAAACAGAGTGCCCGGATAAAGATATCTGGCTATGGACAGGCTATGTTCTCAACGAATTAAATGAACTTCAGCAGGAGATTGTCAGCCATATTAATGTATTAGTTGACGGGAAATTTGAACAGGAGCAACAAGAGCCGATGCTGATCTGGCGGGGCAGCCGTAATCAGGTGATTCACTATCTGCGCTGAGATTAACGCTGCCAGTATAATTTTTTGCCAAAACCAAACGAATTATCCACCATTTTGATCTCATTCAGGTTCAATTGCCAAATAGGTGTTTTTGCCGTTATCGCAACAGGAAACTGGTGGCAATAAGCCGCTCTGGCAATGGTTTCATCTTTACCTGTCAGCGCAACCACCTCACCACGAAACTGAATACCTCTGATCTGAGAAATATTGTGCGTTTGATCTGCAATCGTTCCCGCAACGATGGCATTTTCCTGCATTATTTTACCGTGACGCGTATCAGCTTCGGTCATAAACCAAAGAACCATTTTTTCAGCGTCAAAGAGATAAAAACAACTGGCACACCAGAGATCCTGAGGTGAAGAAGTACAAAGTGTGAAGACATGTTGATTGGCAATATACTGAGATATTATTAATTTTTCTTTATCCGATTCCATCTATTTATATACCGTTATATTTCTGCCTTTTAATCAGAACACGTTAGATAGCTTCCAGTGACGTGTTCTGATATTTATCTAATAAATAAGTATAGTCTGGGATAACTATAAGTTATTTATAGATTTCAGCAACACCATACAATTTATTTTTGCCGGTTGCAGAAATAATACGGAAAGATTGTGCTCCAGCTTTATCAGCTTTTTTGGATAATGCCTCAGTCAGGCTATCCAGGGTTTCCGCTCCTGCTACAGAAACCACACCAATTTTCTCTCCAGCAGCACTTTTGACCTCAGTTGCTGCAAATGAACCAAATGAAATAGCACTTAATGACAACACGGCAGCAATAAATTTCACATTTTTCATCTTTAAATCCTCTGACTACTTGTAAATATAGGAGTTACCCTTTGTGATGCGGATCAATTTATACGCTTATCAGAAAAATGATAATTAGCAATTACTGCTATTCTTATTCAATAATTTTGAATTGAAAAAATGATCACCTACGGTGAATAGACATATAATTTAATATAATCCATAAGTTATAATTGTAGAAATATAATCATTAGGATGATAGACAAACAATGTATTAATTTTTATTGTGATTGATACATTGGAAATAACTTAAGAAAAATAATGAATATTAAAGAATCTGATTGGTATCTTTACCTGATAAAAACGCGGAATGGTTCATTATATACTGGAATTACGACAGATGTTTCTCGCCGTCTGGCTCAGCATACAGCCGGAAAAGGAGCAAAAGCGCTGAAAGGAAAAGGGCCATTAACGTTGGTCTATCACAGCGCAATGCCAGACAGGAGTACGGCTTTAAGACTGGAATATCGGGTAAAACAACTGAGTAAGCAGCAAAAAGAAAGGCTGGTGACTGCCCAGCCTGTCTGTATAGTTACCTACCTATCATAGGTTCTGTTAACTGAGTTTTGTTCACTTACATGCTGCCATCAGAATACCGGTAACATGTCATACGTCAGCAAAATGACGGGGATACGTGACCAGACCATGGCAATCATCCAGAGAGACATCTGCCAGAGTGTAAACCTGAAAATATCGTTCACAGCCAGACCATTGGCAATGTAGTTGATACTCTTCAGCGGGCCTGAAACCAAATCTCTGATAATATTCAGGCTCACCAAGTACAACCACTGCCCCATAGCCGAATTCATTCAGGCTGTCCAAGCCTTCATACACCAGCTTCTCGCCAATCCCCTGACGACGGTACGATTCGGCCACCGCCAATGGCGCTAACCCAACCCAGTTATGATCCTGTCCATTGACATCAACCGGTGTAAAACCAACATAGCCAATCACGTGACCTTCATCGTCAGTCGCAACAACACCCAGTGTCAACAAGCCATCTTCTCTTAGCTTGTGGACTAACTCAGCTTCTGCCGATGTCTCAAAGGATTCCCGCAACAAGCGATCAATCCCCATAGCATCAACCGGAATTTCGACCCTGATTAACATGACGATAACGCGCGATCGTGCTGATCAGCGCCCTCTTTCTGTTCCATTTTGATAAATTCAGCTAACTATAACAAATCAAAATGGAGAGTGGATTTAACCTAATACAAGCCAGTTCCTTTTTCATAAAAAGGAATTTGTTATTCTGCCAAAATACTGTGATATTTCCTGATGCTATCTCAAAAATCCGTCATAAAAACTGACATTGAGATGCAGTAAATCAGCATCTGAAACCTTTACACGGAACCTGCCCCAAATCAATATATTTTCACTATCTCTCTGACGATAATTCGAGATTATTATTATTTCCTTCTCAGGTGTTTCATAAATCCTCTCAGCTCCCGTAATTCACCATTACGTAGCATCCCAACCAAGATCCCCAGGATCATATAGATAACACCAAGGAGTAAGATCATCGCAATATCCCCCAGCATACTTTGCAGAGGCATATTCATTTGGTTTATACCCGCAATAATTTTAGTTGCCCATGTGGATGGTAAAGCGGATGAGATTGCCCTTACCCAATCTGGCATTGCCTGTATGGGCCAGGTTGTGCCGGAAATATAGAACACCGGAGTGGTAATAAACGCCAGTGTCAGATAAATCATTTCCACACTGCGTAAGCACTCTGTAACCAGTTTGCCCAGCCCCAGTACCGCCAGCAGGAATGGAAAAGTCATCAACAACAATTGATAGACTGGCGCATCCTGCCTGTATCCCAGTACCCACGGCCATAGCACAAAAAAGATGACAGATAAAAACAACCAGATAGGCAACAGTGCGGACAGCGCTCCCAGATAGACAGGTAGCGGGGGCTTGCCTTTGGGGGTTTCACGTATAGCGATGCTGACACGTACACTGGCTATCAGTAGGGAGTGCTGCAAAAGCATGACTAATAATCCGGGGAAGACAATGGCGGCATAACTCACCCCAGGATTAAATAATCCGACTGTTTCTCCTTTAATTGGCTGTAACAGAACCTTCACCTGTTCTGTGCTGAACCCCGACTTCAAAAGTAATTTTGTATTGTATTCTGATAGTAACTTTTGATAAGCCAGTATTAAATCCTGTTGAATCTCCCCGTTAGCCAGACGGTTAGTCGCATCACCATAAACCGGAACTGTCACATTGTTCCCGCCTAAAAGACGCTTCTCGAAATCTGTCGGGATAATGATAATGGCAAATATTTCCCGATGCAGCATGTCAGCACGGGCATCCTCGAGACTGGCATAATTTTTGGTTTCTACTTTTGCTGTCGCATCAACGTGACGGATCAATGCACGACTCATATGGCTGTTATCCTGATCAATAACCGCGACGGGCAGATCCCATAATGTGGGTTTAACGTAAACCAGACTCATGACGCACAGAGAAACAATCAACATCAGCCACATGGGTTTTTCCAACATTGACAACAATACCGTACGGAAAGTCTGCCAGTACATTTTCCAGTTATTCATTTTCCGACTTCCCGCATTATAGGCTCTCCCCAGACTGACTAAGCCGTTTCCACAGGCGATTGCGAACCAGTAAGGCACAAACCAAAGGGTAAATTGCCAGTAACATGCAAACGTAGACGATGATTTTTAATGACACTTCCCGTAAAAAAATATCGAACATAGCATTTAAAGCATGGGTTAACGGTTCCAGATTTGAAATAAGTCTTGCTGGCCACACCATTGATAATTCAGGCATAACCATACCGGAAAACGACATTGCGATACTCACCAGCATCCCAATAAGGGTATAAGCCGTTATTGCACTGTTGGTAAAAGTAAACAGTAACAGGCCAATACTTTGAGCCGCGATCACATAGAAAAACCCAACCACAGGCATATAGAGCGGGTTACCTGCAACTTTGGCATCAGAAAATGCCACCAGCGCCATAATTTCTACCATCAGCAACAGAGTGAAAATCAATGTATGCGGAGCCAGTTTCCCTATTAAAGCCGGTACAAATGATTTTTCGCTCAGGAGATGTTTACCTCTCGCCATGGTATAAATCGTACCGGTTACAACAAAAAGCTGTAATAAGTGGATGGTTGCAGCAAATTGCTGGTAGTAAATATAACTGCCACTGGCATTGAACAGACTGTCATAAGACATGGTCGCTCTGGCAAGCGGAGGGAGTTGACGGCCAATTTCAGATGCGATGACACTACGATATTTAGCATTCGTTTCTGCCATCAGCCCACTAAAATCCACAGATGCATAACGACCTGCACCATAAAACAGCGCATTGTAATACATCCTCACCGTTGGCTGTTTCCCACTCAGCGCATCTTTTTCAAGATCAAAGGGAAGATAGAGCAGAGCATAATCCTCTGCGCTGCCCAGACGCTCTAAGGACTCAGCCAGACCACCATCATAAGTTTTGATATTTGCATGGGGTGCTGCATTCAGATTACGGATCAACGATCGTGATAAGGAACTGTGATCATTATCCACTGCTGAAACAGGCAGGTTTAACAGCGTCCCTTCCGAAAAGGTGGCACTGATTAAGATAAACAGCAACAACGGAAACAACCAACTCAGCCAGTGAAAAACCGGGCTACGAGATGCAACCTTCAGTTCCTTATTAAAGGCCTGCTTAAAGATATTCCATTCATGAGCATGCCATCTAAAACTATTGCATCCAAAGCTGCTCCACTTAACACCAAACCATCCACCTTTTTTGTTCATCAGCCTGCCACCTTAGCGACCCCAGAGCCATAACGCACTCATACCGGGGCGCAGACCATCAATCGGTTGTGATGGGTATAAACGTACTTCAAATGTTCTCAGGTCGAAGTCCCCTGTCGCGCGGGTTGCACGTTTTGTCGCGTAATCTCCCATTGGCGCGATATAACGCACTTCTGCCTCAATCTCTTTGTTATCCAGCGCCGGTACACGCAGTTTAACTTTGTCACCTTTGCGAACTTTCGCCAGAATATCTTCACGCAGGTTATAGACGAAGTAGGTTTCGGGAATACGTACGAGGGTTGCCAGTGGGCTGCCGGCATTAAAAAGCTGACCGACTTCTGCCGGAAGTGGCCCGATTTCACCAGCAACAGGGGCTGTTACCTGTAAATCATTACTCTGAATTTTTAATTCCTGTAATTTTTCTTCCGCTTCATTCAGTGCAGCCTGATACTGTTGCCTCAGTTCAATACGATCGCCATTTTTTCCCGCGTCCAGATCTGCTTTCGCTGCCAACATTTTCTGATAGGCGATATCGCGGGCATTTCGGGCATTATCCAGTTCACTGGCAGATGAATAGCCTTTGACTGAAATATTGCTCAGCCGCTCAAATTCACGCTTTGCATTTTTATAGCCAAATTCTGCCTGCAAAAATGCAGCCTCCAGACTGCGGATATTCTCTTCCCGTGTACCACTGATGGATAAATCGAGTTTTGCTTTGGCCTGATCACGGGCTGCCTGAGCAGCGGCAACTTTTGCAGCCAATTCAGGGCCATCAAGACTAATCAGCAATTGCCCTGCTTTAACATCGTCACCTCTCCTAACGTGAAGCGCAGCTACACGTCCGGATGCTTTGGACGTAATGATCACTTCAGGAGCGTCAACTTCTCCCTGTAACAATAAATCCTGATGATGTGAACGAAAGAGTACAGCCATTGCTGTCAGAAAAATAATCAGCAATATTGTGAAAAGTGTTCTTTTCTTCATTATGTTTTGTAAGCTCCAAACATACTACCCGAACAAAACTCGTCGGAGATTTACGGCATTAAGTTTAACTGAACCCATGCAACAACATGGTCTTAATTTGTCGTTTTAACCCTTAATCTCTATGATCTGTTTCTTATCGAATGACGATTAGTTGCCTAGTGTGACACTATTTTCACAAATCCTTTTTAGAAATTCGTGCGCTTCATCATTGACAAAAGTTAAATACTTTGCTCAATCATTTATAACATTATATACCTAATCAATTTTTAGGGGCGGCATGGAAGGAAATTAATCAATTTTCAGAGTCGAATTGCCTTACTTAATACTTTTTATAATTAAAATTAATTTATTAATTAATATTTTATTATAAATAAAAGAATCGCTCTTATTTGCTTTGCATCTAAATACATTTCGATAATAAATCAAAGTAGCAATACTTAATAAAATGAAAATGAAAACAAAAACCAGTAATAATTAGCAATAGATATTTAATTGTCAAAAACTTCATTATATTTAGAATTATTTCATTCCTTCATCAGATAATTTCCCATCATGTAAATAAGCACTCTGCAACGCTATGAATCAATTGATATAATCAATAAAATCATAGTGTTGAAAAATAATGAGACAGGTATAAATTACTTCTTAATTATTCTATTTCTAGCTCTCTTTTTTTATTTTAAACGACTAATATAGAAAGTAGTGTTGACCAAAAAATAAATTTATGCTGGAATAAAAAACCACATATATTATTTATTCCAGATAAATAATCCATGCGTTAATTGTCTAGCAGAATTTTTGCTAGCTCATTTGTGGTGCCTTAAATAAGGCAATGCCACTTTGCCATTCTTTTATACCGTCATCACCTGACGCTTTTACTGTTACAGGTCTAATATTTATGTATAAAAAACTTGATGAGCCGTGGGTAAAAAATCAGCAAGCTGTGCTGAAACGAGTAGCCTGGGTAAACATTATCGCCCAGTTTTCGTTTCCACTGGCTGGCGCATTTGCTCCCACTATCGCCATGGCTGAAACACCGACGACTTCTCAATATGCTCCTTTGATAGCAATACCGACAGAGTCTTATATCCTGAAACCAGGAGAAACTATTTACACAATTGCTAAACGCTATAGTTTCACTATTGATCAACTTAAAGAAATAAATCAGTTACGCGCTTTCCATAAGCCATTTTCAGAACTTAACGCAGGTGATGAGATTAACGTTCCCAAACCTCGTCCTAATAAGTATTTACCCTTCAATTACTTTTCATCGGCACAATTTGTATCAAGGCCGGTTGAATCCGGACAGATGGAATCAGGGCAGTTCCCCGAAACCGATGATACCGGCAGCTCTCTGGCAAATTCCGCCACTCGCATCGGAGAAATACTGAGCAGCGATAACGTAGGCAACAGCGCAATTAATCAGTTAAGTAATCTGGCTGTAGGCGAAGCCAATCAACAACTCCAGAATTGGTTGGGACATTACGGTACAGCACGGGTACAGGCTAATATTGATCGACGCGGTCACCTGGATGGCAGTCAGCTTGATATGCTGCTGCCTCTGTATGATAGCGAGAGTAAAATGAATTTTACTCAGTTTGGCCTACGTCGTATTGATAAACGCAACACCATTAATTTCGGAGTCGGGCAACGACAATTTTTTGATGGCTGGATGTTGGGATATAACGCTTTTCTGGATCACGATTTTACCGGAAATAATACCCGGTTTGGCCTCGGTGCAGAATATACTCGCAATTATCTGAAACTAGGAATGAACGGCTATTTACGTTTAAGTAACTGGAGAGAATCACGCTTCCTGAAAGATTATGATGAGCGTCCTGCTAATGGGTTCGATCTGAGAGCACAGGGTTATATCCCCGCTCTGCCGCAGTTTGGTGGTAAGCTGGTATATGAACAATATTTCGGCCATGAAGTCGGATTAATAAATAAAGATCACCGCGGGAAAAACCCGGCTGCGTTTACCGCTGGCATTAACTATACCCCTATCCCACTACTGACTTTTGGTATCGACCGCAAACAGGATATGTCCGGCAATGGAGATACGCAGTTCAATTTAGAAATGAATTATGAAATCGGCACTCCGTGGTCAAAACAAACTAATCCTGATGCCGTTGGTTTCAGTCATACTCTACAGGGTAGCCGATATGATCTCGTTGATCGTAATAACCAAATCGTTCTGGAATACCGTAAACGTGAAGTTATCCGCCTGACATTAGATAGCCTGATTTCCGGTCATGCCGGTGAAATAAAACCGATTCATATTAGTGTAAACAGCAAGTATGGATTGAAAACGATTCAGTGGGATGCAGCAAACCTACTCGCCAATGGCGGTAAAATTGAACGCCAAAGTGACAAGCTTTACCTGCTGACACTACCTAAGTATCACCATAGTGGTAACAATGCTTATACCATAAGCGCGATTGCTTATGATGAACACGATAATGCTTCCAAACGGGCAGAGACTCAGATTCAGGTGCTACAAGCAGAGGCAAGTGTTGATAAATCGACATTCACAGCAAGAGATCACGAGCTGTCCGCCGATGGTCATTCCAGCACCACCCTTAAACTGATGCTAAAAGATGGCAATGGCAACCCGATTCCTGATTCTGCCGAAGATCTCAAATTCGTCAGCAGCGAATTAAGTGGAGAAGGCGAAGCACCAACGATTGGAAAAATCAAAGAAACTCAACCGGGCACCTATGAAGCATTACTCACTGCTGGAGAAAAAATAGGTGTACTGACAGTAACTGCTAAATTCAAAAAGCTGAATTTCACACCAATAAAAATCACGTTCTTCCATCCTGATAAACCCATCATTAAAGATGTCAGAATGTCTGGCCGACTGGAAATGGGCCATACGCTTAAAGCGACCTATACCTTCAATGCCAATAATGGCGAAAGTACAGACAAGTCGCGCTATGAGTGGGGAGATAAAGGAAATGTTGATATTACTAAAGGCTCAACAATTACTGAATCAGGTAAAATCCCCGCTTATACACTGACACTGGAAGATGCAGGCAGAGTCAAGGCACTCGTTGTTCAGGCACAAAACGGGCTTCATATTACTGGAAACACAAAAACGATTGATACCAGTATGGGCCAGGAACAGGGTAATTATACCTATGGCGGTACAGAAGGCGGCAAAATCAAGGGCATTGCAGATAATCTGAAAGTCACCGCCAATACTGGCAAAGCTAAAAAAGGCGAAACAATTACTCTGAGTGTACAGACATTCAATCACGGTCACCCCGTAAGAAATGTGCCGGTAGAGGTAAAAACCACTGAGGCACTGAATCGTCAGAACATTCATCAGGCGGTAACACTACAAGTCAATGGTAATGCCGGTCACTACCAGGGAGTCACTGGTGATAATGGCACATTATCCCTTCCCCTCACTGATCCACATGGTCTGGGTGTCAAAACAACGTTACAAGTAGCAGGGTATGGAGTTTCAGCACCGCAAACTGAGAATGTCATCTTTACCGTTGCAACCAGTCCTGATTCTCAATATGCGAATTTCTGGGGACATATGGCCGATACAGCGACAGGGGCGAATGGACGTGTCTTTAGCCGACCTCTGCTACAAGCAGAATTGGATGCTATGGGGATGCATGGAATGACTACATACACCGAAAATGGTGAACACTGGCCGCGCCGTATTTATCGGGGAGCCATGTGGTATTGCCATAAAATACATAAAGAATTACCGACAAAAGAAGATCTACTCAATCTGTACCAAATCCACCAGAAGAATGAAATGCATGATCTGTACGGATGGCCACAATTCCGTTCTTATCGCTCTTCAACTTCAGGAATAGATGACGACGGCAAAAAAGCCCATTATGCCGTCAATATTGATGACGGAACAGCGCATGTTATCAACGAAACAGTGACCGATTACGTTATCTGTATATAATCCTTCTGCTCACTTTATGAGCAAAAATCCGCCCTATTCAGGGCGGATTACCTTCTTCTCATCCAAAACTACGTTAATTCCCGCTATTCTATTGACGATGTTAAATTCAAACTTTGATAATAACTGTATAAATTTATTTATAATTATTAAATCCACTGTGAAAAAAAATGTATGAATTTAACCTCGTGTTATTACTTCTCCAGCAGATGTGCATTTATCTGGTGATTGCCTGGCTGCTGAGTAAAACACCTCTGTTCATTCCTCTACTGCAAGTGAGTGTTCGCTTACCTCATAAGCTGATGTGTTATGTCATCTTTTCCATCTTCTGCGTGATGGGAACCTATTTTGGCCTGAATGTGAATGATTCTATCGCCAATACCCGCGCTATCGGTGCTGTACTCGGTGGTTTACTTGGTGGGCCGACTGTTGGGGCAATGGTCGGATTCACCGGGGGATTACATCGCTATTCTCTTGGTGGAATGACAGCATTCAGCTGTATGGTATCAACAATCATAGAGGGTGTACTTGGCGGCCTTGTCCATATTTATTTAATGAAGCGAGGCAGGATCAATAAATTACTTAATTTATGGACTGCGGCTATTGTGACTTTTTTTGCAGAATGTGCCCAAATGGGAATTATTCTGCTGTTTACTAACCCCTTCAGTGAAGCTCTCCAGTTAGTAAAAAATATTGCCGCTCCGATGATTATCGCCAACAGTATCGGTGCTGCCATGTTTATCCGTATCTTGCTGGACAGGCGGGCTATCTTTGAAAAATATACCAGCGCCTTTTCTGCTCAGGCGTTGAAAATTGCGGTGTGTACCGAAGGTATATTACTGAAGGGATTTAATGAAATTAACAGTATGCGTGTGGCAAAAGTCATCTATCAGGAACTAGAAATCGGTGCTGTGGCAATTACAGATCGGGATAAGTTACTGGCGTTTATTGGGATTGGCTCAGACCATCATCTGCCGGGCACTCCCATTGCCTCCGAGCAATCACATCGCGCAATAGCCAATAATGAGGTCGTCTATGCCGATGGTAATGAAATCCCTTATTGTTGCTCTCTAAACCCCACTTGTAAGCTGGGTTCAGCATTGGTTATCCCTCTTCGGGGTGAGAATCAGCAAGTCATCGGCACAATCAAATTGTACGAAGCCAAAAACCGCTTATTCAGTTCAATCAACCGGACGTTAGGGGAAGGGATTGCCAGCCTGCTTTCAGCCCAAATTCTTGCCGGGCAATATGAGCGGAATAAACAATCTTTGCTGCAATCAGAAGTGAAGCTGCTTCACGCGCAAGTGAATCCTCACTTTTTATTTAATGCCCTGAATACATTGCAGGCCGTAATACGACGTGACAGCCATCAGGCAGGCCAGCTCGTACAGTACCTCTCAACATTTTTCCGCAAAAATCTGAAACGTCCGGAAGACATTGCCACACTGCAAAATGAGATAGAGCATGTGAATGCTTACTTACAGATTGAGAAAGCGCGCTTCTGTGAACGCCTCCAGATAACCATAGATATCCCTGAATCACTGCGCTACGCCAGATTACCCGCATTTTCCCTGCAACCTATGGTCGAAAATGCAATTAAACATGGCACATCACAGTTACTGGATACGGGAAGAATTACGATTAGAGCCTACCAGCAAACTCATTTGTTATTGGTTGAAATTGAAGATAATGCAGGGCTGTATTGCCCACAAAAATTGGGGGATGGACTTGGGATGAGTCTGGTAGATAAACGGCTGCGACTTCGCTACGGTGAGCACTATGGTGTCCGTGTTGATTGCCAGCCGGAAGAGTTTACCCGTGTCATTTTGTGTTTACCATTGGAAGAAGAAGCTGATAAGAAAACGTAAATATGAATGTATTGATTGTTGATGATGAGCCACTGGCCCGCGAAAATCTACGCTGCCTGCTGGCAGAAGAAACGGATATTCAAATCATTGGTGAATGTGCCAATGCAGTAGAAGCAATTGGTACTATTCATCGCCTGAAACCGGATGTGGTTTTCCTTGATATTCAAATGCCCCGCATTACCGGGCTGGAAATGGTGGGTATGCTCGACCCGGAGCACCGCCCCTATATCGTTTTTCTCACTGCTTTTGATGAGTATGCTATACAAGCATTTGAGGAACACGCCTTTGATTATCTGCTAAAGCCGTTGGAAAAAGAGCGGTTGAGCAAAACATTACAGCGACTGCGTTCAGGCTATCAAAAACAGCATCTGGCAGACTTACAGCCAGAAAATGAGCAGCTGAAATATATCCCCTGCACAGGACATAGCCGGATATGGCTGATGCAACTGGATGATGTGTTATACATCACCTCACGCATGAGTGGTGTCTATGTGATGAACGCCAACGGGCAAGAAGGTTTTACGGAGTTAACTCTGCGTACACTGGAAACCCGTACTCCCCTGACCCGCTGCCATCGCCAGTATCTGGTCAATATGACCCATCTGCGGGAAATTGTTTTCGGGGAAAATGGTCACGCAGAATTAGTTTTACGCAATGATGCACGTATTCCCGTCAGCCGCCGTTATTTAAAACCTCTCAAAGAGGAACTGGGATTGAATTAATCATTTTGTCTGCACCCTATCTATACACAATGGATTTCAAAATGCGTCGCGGCGGCAAGGGAACTCATCCCCGGGAGCATAGCTAACCGTATGTTTATAAAAACGGTGACTGGGGTAAGTGAGCGTAGCCAACAAAAAGGCAACTTGAAAGACGAAGTGTATAAGCCAAAATAAAATAAGGATATGTATGGTCGATCTCTACCTGAAAATTAAAACCAATCAAATGA
This sequence comes from Xenorhabdus sp. KJ12.1, assembly GCF_963876495.1. Taxonomy (NCBI): domain Bacteria; kingdom Pseudomonadati; phylum Pseudomonadota; class Gammaproteobacteria; order Enterobacterales; family Morganellaceae; genus Xenorhabdus; species Xenorhabdus sp. KJ12.1. Next base: position 152,868 of record NZ_CAWNQH010000127.1, on the reverse strand, counting down.
CCCTGAAAAATCTCAATAATCAAAAAGAACTGAGTATTACAGGAAACTTCAGCACTTCTCGCTTATTGGTTGGGGATTTCTATGATGCAAAGCTGCAATTGGATTCGTTGTTTAAACAACATGGTCTGATGCGATTTATTGAGAGATTTCTTGGGCGCAGACATCGGCTACTTATTCATCCATTGGAACAATCCGAAGGTGGCCTTTGCTCCGTAGAAGAACGGGTATTACTGGAAATCACTTACGTTGTCTCCAGAGCAATTATCCAAAAAATGATTATCCATCAAGGTGAGTGTTTACTTTCAGATGTAGAAGTTAAAGATTTGCTGGATCGAAAATAGTCCGAATAAAAAAAGAAAAGCCCTTTCTCCAGTAAGAAGAAAGGGCTTCTTTATATCAATTTTTCAATGTGTTACAGCTAACACAAAGCAACTCTCAATGGCGTATTACACGTTACCATTGCTTGGTTGCTGGCGGCGACGCTGACCACCGTTGAAATCGTCATTGCCACGGCCACGGAAAGAACCGCGCTCACCGCCACCACGACGTTCATTGTTATTAAAGCGACGACCACCACCGTTGCCGTTGCCAAAACCGTCACGATCACGACGTGCACCGTTACCGCCGTTACCACCGTTACGACCACCACCACGACGCTCACGACGTTCAAATGGCTGTGCATCACCTAACAGCTGCATATTCAGTGGCTTGTTCAGGATACGGGTACGAGTGAAGTGTGACAGCAGGTCTCCCGGCATGCCTTTTGGCAGCTCAATAGTAGAGTGAGTTGCGAACAGTTTGATGTTACCGATGTAACGGCTGCTGATATCACCTTCGTTAGCAATCGCACCAACAATGTGGCGAACTTCAACACCATCATCACGGCCCACTTCAATGCGGTACAGTTCCATGTCGCCAACATCACGACGTTCACGACGAGGACGATCACCACGGTCGCCTCTGTCACCTCTGTCACCTCTGTCACCACGATCACGCTCACCGAAGCCATTACCATTACGGCGACGGTCATCACCACGATCATTGAATTCACGACGAGGACGACGAACAGGATCTGGTGGCAGGATCAGTGGGCGTTCACCCTGTGCCATTTTCAGCAGTGCTGCTGCCAGTGTTTCCATATCCAGCTCTTCACCGGTGCCCAGCTTAGACAGCAGAGCGCGGTATTGATCCAGATCGCTGCTTTCCAGCTGCTGCTGAACGTTACCAGCAAACTTCTCCAGACGACGCTGACTCAGCAGTTCTGCATTCGGCAGTTCTACTTCTGGGATTGTCAGCTTCATTGTACGTTCAATGTTACGTAGCAGACGACGTTCGCGGTTCTCAACAAACAGCAGCGCGCGACCTGCGCGGCCTGCACGGCCTGTACGACCGATACGGTGTACATAAGACTCCGCATCCATTGGGATGTCGTAGTTAACAACCAGGCTAATACGGTCAACATCCAGACCACGAGCCGCAACGTCAGTCGCGATCAGAATATCCAAACGACCATTCTTCAGACGCTCCAGAGTCTGCTCACGCAGAGCCTGATTCATGTCACCGTTCAGTGCCGCAGAGTTATAGCCATTACGCTCAAGAGTTTCTGCCACTTCCAGAGTTGCATTCTTGGTACGTACGAAAATAATCGCTGCATCAAAATCTTCTGCTTCAAGGAAACGTACCAGTGCTTCGTTTTTACGTACACCACCGTAAACAGACCAGTAACTCTGGCTGATATCCGGACGGTTGGTTACGCTGGACTGGATACGAACTTCCTGTGGTTCCTTCATGAAACGACGAGTAATACGACGAATCGCTTCAGGCATAGTTGCTGAGAACAGCGCAGTCTGATGTTCTGCCGGGATCTGGCTCATGATGTTTTCAACATCTTCGATAAAGCCCATACGCAGCATTTCGTCAGCTTCGTCCAGTACCAGCCCTTTCAGGTTAGACAGATCCAGCGTACCACGCTTCAGGTGATCCAGCAGACGACCCGGTGTACCTACAACAACTTGTGGCCCCTGACGCAAAGCACGAAGCTGAACGTCATAACGCTGTCCACCATAAAGTGCGACAACATTCACACTGCGCATGTGTTTAGAAAAATCTGAACATGCTTCAGCAACCTGTACCGCCAGTTCACGGGTCGGTGCTAACACAAGGATCTGTGGAGCTCTAAGCTCAGCATCAATATTATGCAGTAGAGGTAAGCTAAATGCCGCAGTTTTACCACTACCAGTCTGTGCCATACCCAGCACGTCACGACCATTTAACAGGTGAGGAATGCATTGCTGTTGAATTGGAGAAGGCTTCTCATAGCCCATGTCTTGCAACGCAGAAAGAATTGGTGCTGATAACCCTAAATCAGCAAAAGAGATTTCAGTCTCAGTGGTCATGTAATGGTGCCTCATTAATCGTGGCGGCCAGTCTACATAACACAGTGAAAAGAATTTCTGTCATTTTCATTTAAAATGTGAACTGGCTCAAATTATGTTATTAAACGAACAAACAAGCCCCCACCCCTTAAGATGTGGACTTAAAAATCTGTCGTGAAAATGTTCGTCAGCTATTGTTGGTTCGATTCCGATAAGTCATCTTGTCTTTGGCCTAGCAGCGCCAATTCCAACAATGCATAGCGGTGCTCAACAAAGTTATGGACATTGTTAGCTACCGTCAGCTTGAATAACGCAACCGCGCTATCCTCATCCCCCAGACTTAGGTAATGTTTACCTAAATAGAAGTCAGTTTCACTGAGATGCTCAGCGAGCGAAGTGTTATCTGTCGAATCCTGCTTCAATCGTTCCATCAGTGTTTTTTCACTGATTTTACCTAAATAGAATTCAACGATATTCCAGCCCCATAGCCCCCGGTTCGCTTTGTCAAAACGATTTGACAAGCTAGTCATTGCAACCTTGGGATCGAGTTTTTCTTCCACAAGGTACAACCACAACGAACGGAAGGGATCATTTGGATCGTCTTGATAAAACGCCTGCAGATCATCCTGCGCTAAACGATAACGGCCGCCGTAATACAATGCGATGCCGCGATTCATTCGCGCGTAGTTGTAAGTTGGATCAAGCTCTAAAACAGAATCAAACGCTTCATAGGCAGCATCAAAATTGCCTGCCTGCGTAAAATAAATCCCTAAATAGTTAAAAACTTCAGGAATATCAGGACGGATAGACAAAGCCACTGAAAAATCATTCTGTGCCAATGCCCTCAGCCCAAGGCTATCATACAGCACACCTCTTTCATATAAAAGCTGTGCATACTCATCTTCCTTGAGAGAACGGCTCGCAAGTATTTGTTCCATGCGTGCCAGAATAACCTCTTGTTGCAATGTCGGTTGAAGTGGAATAGCAAAAACTTCATTTTTACGCCACCCTGTGCTGCCACCACATCCCACAAGGAGAAAAATAGCTGCAACGTAACACCAGCGCAGAAAAGAATTCATTTCCTACTCCCGAAGTCAGACATTAATCAGAATGCCCTGTTGCTCCACCCCACATTGTTTATTTCTGGCATCCTGCCAGAAAAATTGGCTTACCGTTTATTTTTCAGCCCACCTACCAGAGGTGAGCAGAAATATATCAGGGTAAGCCGCGCCCTTTTTACAGGACGCCGTTCATTACGTCAAACTTATTCTACTGATGATTCCGGTAATTGTGGTGCTTCAGCGGCAGTATTAGCTACAGCTTCTTTCATGCTCAGGCGGATACGACCCTGACGATCGATTTCCAGTACCTTAACCGGAACTTCCTGACCAAGCTGCAAATAGTCAGTCACTTTCTCTACGCGCTTGTCGGCGATCTGAGAAATATGTACCAGACCTTCTTTACCGCCACCGATAGCAACGAATGCACCGAAGTCAACAATACGAGTCACTTTACCAGCATAAATGCGGCCAACTTCAACCTCAGCAGTGATCTCTTCGATACGGCTGATAGCATGACGAGCTTTGTCGCCGTCAGTTGCTGCGATCTTCACAGTACCATCATCTTCGATCTCGATGGTTGTACCGGTTTCTTCTGTCAGTGCACGGATAACTGAACCGCCTTTACCAATCACATCTTTGATCTTGTCTGGATTGATCTTAATAGTGTGAATGCGTGGTGCAAATTCAGAGATATCATTACGTGGGCTTTGGATAGCCTGTTCCATCACGCTCAGAATGTGCAAACGGGCACCTTTAGCCTGATTCAGAGCAATCTGCATGATTTCACGGGTGATACCTTCAATTTTGATATCCATCTGCAATGCGCTGATACCATCGCGGCTACCCGCAACTTTAAAGTCCATGTCGCCCAGATGATCTTCATCACCCAGAATATCAGACAGAACCACAAAGTTTTCACCTTCTTTCACCAGACCCATAGCGATACCAGCAACTGCGGCTTTAATCGGCACGCCTGCATCCATCAGTGCCAGAGAAGCACCACAGACGGAAGCCATAGAAGAAGAACCATTGGATTCAGTAATTTCAGAAACGACACGCACGGTATACGGGAATTCATTAATGCTAGGCATTACCGCCAGAACACCACGCTTCGCCAAACGACCGTGACCGATTTCACGACGTTTTGGTGAACCAACCATACCGGTTTCACCTACAGAGTATGGAGGGAAGTTGTAGTGGAACAGGAAGCGGTCTGTACGCTCACCCATCAGTTCGTCGATAACCTGTGCATCACGCTCAGTACCCAGAGTTGCTGCAACCAGCGCCTGAGTTTCACCACGGGTGAACAAAGATGAGCCATGAGTACGTGGCAAGACGCCAGTGCGAACATCCAGTGCACGAACCATATCTTTTTCACGGCCATCAATACGTGGTTCACCACGCAGAACACGGCTACGAACAACGTTTTTCTCCAGAACAGCCAGTACGTCAAAAACCTCTGACTCTTCCAGCTCCAGATTTTTTTCTGCTGCTTCTGCCAGAATGATTGCAGCTACTTCTTCTTTGATAGCATCAACCTGAGCATAACGATCTTGTTTCTCAGTGATACGGTAAGCATCACCCAGACGGCTTTCTGCCAGCTCAGCTACACGCTCATGCAGAGACTGGTTAATTGGCTCAGGTGACCAATCCCACTTCTCTTTACCTGCTTCAGCAACCAGTGCGTTGATGTTATCAATCACAATCTGTTGTTGCTCATGACCGAATACAACCGCACCCAACATTTGTTCTTCTGTCAGCAGTTCTGCTTCAGATTCAACCATCAGTACAGCGTTATTTGTACCTGCAACAACCAAATCCAGACGGCTGTTTTTCAGTTCATCGCTGGTTGGGTTCAGCACATACTGGTCATTGATATAACCAACACGCGCAGCACCAATCGGGCCATTGAACGGGATACCAGACAGTGCCAATACTGCGGAAGAACCGATCATAGCAACGATATCCGGGTTAACCTGTGGGTTTACGGAAACAACGGTTGCGATGATTTGAACTTCGTTCAGGAAACCTTCAGGGAACAGAGGACGCAGTGGACGGTCGATCAGACGGGCAACGAGAGTCTCGCCTTCACCCGGGCGGCCTTCACGACGGAAAAAACTTCCTGGAATACGGCCAGCCGCATAAGTACGTTCTTGATAGTTAACAGTCAGTGGGAAGAAATCCTGACCTGGTTTCACTTTTTTCTGACCAACAACGGTAACAAATACCGCGGTGTCATCCATATTAACCATAACAGCGGCTGTCGCTTGACGCGCCATCATGCCAGTTTCGATGGTCACAGTGTGCTGACCATACTGGAATTTACGAACAATCGGATTCAGCAAAATAATATTCCTTCGTTTGTGTTGCTACGTTTAAATATCAGCAACAATGGATGTTCTCTTCGCTACACCCTCACGACTAATGACAGTACTTAGGCCCTTTACCTTTCAAGTAGCAGCGTTAATAGCTGCGGTGTAACCTGAAATCTTCCAAAAATGTCTTTTTAAGTACTCTCATTAGCCGCGCGAGTCACTGTAACTGAAGAGGTTCAACTAGTTAAAAATGGAACTTAAGATTTCTTAATCTCCATTTTCTAGAAGAAAAGGGGCCAGATAGGCCCCTTTCCACTGAAACTCATCGATTAGCGACGCAGTCCCAGACGCTCGATCAGCGTGGTGTAAGATGCCAGATCTTTACGCTTCAGGTAGTTCAGCAGTTTACGACGCTGTGCAACCATACGCAGCAGACCACGACGGCTGTGGTGATCTTTTTTGTGCTCTGCAAAGTGACCTTGCAGATGGTTAATTTGTGCAGTCAGCAGGGCAATCTGAACTTCGCTAGAACCACTGTCGTTAGCGCCACGGCCAAAATCAGCAATAATCTGCGCTTTTGCTTCAGTACTTAGAGACATAGTATAACTCCAAATATAGTTTAAAAATGATGAGTGCCGATCTCTAATTCAGCCACCCATATACAGGCGCATTATTCTACGCTGCAAATAGATGAAGCGCAAGATAACCCCATAAATGCTACTTTTAATGCATTTCACCATCTTCGGTAGTTTCTACAACCAACCGACGCGGAGCTACCAGGCCATCATCATCAATAACAGCAATGCCGATGAATTTATTTTCATCACCTTCATTAACCCGCACCCATTCGCCAGATGGCAGGCTATGTTGGCTTCGAACCGGCTGGCCCTGCTTAAAATAAGCAGCAACAACAGATGACAATTGAATAACCGGAAAATGCATTACAGCGGTATCCATCGGTAATAATAATGGATCGAGCAATTCTCCTGCTTCAATCTGCTGTTCTTCAGCCCGTTCTTTTAACTCATAGAGCTGTTCCAGTGTCACCATGCGGTGATTAGGGTAATTAGCTACCTGCAAACGGCGCAAATAAATAACATGAGCACCACAGCCCAGCAATTCACCCAAATCATCAATGATGGTGCGGATATAGGTTCCTTTGGAACAATGAATTTCCAGCTCCAGCTCATCACCTTCCCAGCGAATGAACTGTAATTCATAAACAGTAATCGGGCGGGCTTCCCGCTCAATTTCAATACCCTGACGGGCATATTCATACAGCGGTTTTCCCTGATGCTTCAATGCAGAGTACATGGAAGGAACCTGCATAGTATCCCCACAGAATGTTTCCAGTGCTGCATCAAGCTGGGAGGAAGTCACCTGAACTTCACGTTCACTAATAATTTTACCGTGTGAATCGGAAGTATCAGTACGCTGCCCCAGACGGGCAATGACCCGATAACGTTTATCTGAATCCAACAAAAACTGGGAAAATTTAGTCGCTTCACCAAGGCAAATTGGCAGCATTCCCGTTGCCAGCGGGTCTAACGCACCGGTATGGCCCGCTTTACTGGCATTAAAGACCCGCCTTACTTTCTGTAAAGCATCATTGGAGGAAATATCCTGCGGCTTATCCAGCAACAGTACGCCGTGTATCGCACGACCCCTACGACGACGCCCCATTATTTTTCCTCGTTGTGATCCGTAGAAGCACGACGCTGTTCGTCACTTTTCACGACGTTGGTGACCAGATTTGACATGCGCATCCCTTCGATCAAAGAACTATCGTAAGAAAACGTCAGTTCAGGAATAACACGCAAACGCATCGCTTTACCCAACAGTGAACGAATAAAACCGGAAGCTTCATTCAATGCTTTGATACCTAGGTTAACTTTCTCTGAATCGTGTCCGTCCACTAATGCATTCAAAAAAGTTACAAATACTTTGGCATAAGCCAGATCGCGGGAAACCTCAACACCTGAAACAGTTGCCATACCGATGCGGGGATCTTTCATTTCACGCTGTAAAATGATGGCAATCTCTTTTTGCATTTCCTGAGCAACGCGCTGAGTACGACTGAATTCTCTTGCCATTGTTTTATCTCCTGACATTTTGGGGGGCATGAAGCCCCCCAAGAATGGAATGAATCTCTACCCTGTTTATTCAGGTTACCGCCTGATTAGGAATAACCTGAAATTTAACGGGTCAATTGTGGTTTTTAATCGATGGAGCGTTTCACTTCAACCACTTCGAAGACTTCAATCATATCGCCAACGCGAACATCATTGTAGTTCTTCACACCGATACCACATTCCATACCATTACGGACTTCGTTGACATCATCCTTAAAGCGACGCAGGGATTCCAGCTCACCTTCGTAGATAACCACGTTGTCACGCAGTACACGGATTGGGTTATTACGCTTGATGTTACCTTCTGTCACCATACAGCCAGCAATCGCACCAAATTTAGGTGATTTGAAGACATCACGGACTTCTGCCAGTCCCATGATTTGCTGTTTGTATTCTGGCGCCAGCATACCACTCATCGCCTGTTTAATTTCATCAATCAAACTATAGATAACAGAGTAGTAACGCAGGTCTACGCTTTCGTTTTCGATGATACGGCGTGCAGAAGCATCAGCACGTACGTTGAAGCCCAGAATGATAGCATTAGAAGCTGCCGCCAGTGTTGCGTCAGTTTCAGTGATACCACCTACGCCAGAACCAATGATCTTCACTTTAACTTCGTCAGTAGACAGTTTCAGCAGTGAGTCACAAATTGCTTCGCATGTACCCTGAACATCAGTTTTCAGAACGATGTTCAGTTCAGATACCTTACCTTCTTCCATGTTCGCAAACATGTTTTCCAGTTTAGATTTCTGCTGACGAGCCAGTTTCACTTCACGGAATTTACCCTGACGATACAGAGCAACTTCACGTGCTTTTTTCTCGTCACGTACAACAGTCGCTTCATCACCCGCAGACGGTACGTTGGACAGACCCAGGATTTCCACAGGAATAGATGGGCCCGCAGTCATGACTTCCTGACCAAGTTCGTTACGCATCGCACGGATACGGCCATATTCAAAGCCACACAGAACGATATCACCTTTGTTCAGCGTACCGGACTGCACCAGAATGGTAGCAACCGGGCCACGGCCTTTATCCAAGAAGGATTCGATAACCACGCCGTTTGCCATGCCAGAGTGAACTGCATTCAGTTCCAGTACTTCAGCCTGTAGCAGGATAGCTTCCAGCAATTCATCAATACCAAGGCCAGCTTTGGCTGATACATGCATGAACTGAGTCTCGCCGCCCCATTCTTCCGGAATGATGCCGTACTGTGACAATTCGTTTTTCACACGATCCGGATCAGCTTCTGGCTTATCGATTTTGTTAACCGCAACAACAACCGGCACATTCGCAGCCTTAGCGTGCTGGATAGCTTCGATGGTCTGAGGCATCACGCCGTCATCCGCCGCAACAACCAGAACAACGATATCGGTCGCTTTAGCACCACGAGCACGCATGGAGGTAAATGCAGCATGGCCCGGAGTATCCAGGAAGGTGATCATACCTTTCTCAGTTTTCACATGGTATGCACCGATGTGCTGAGTAATACCACCTGCTTCGCCAGATGCCACTTTGGTTGAACGGATATAGTCCAGCAAAGAGGTTTTACCGTGGTCAACGTGGCCCATGATGGTCACTACAGGCGCACGTGGTTCAGCCTGAGTTTCACCAGTGTCACGATCACTCATCAGCGCTTCTTCCAGCTCGTTTTCACGACGCAGGATAACTTTGTGACCCATTTCCTCAGCAACCAGCTGAGCGGTTTCCTGATCAATAACCTGATTGATAGTCGCCATTGCGCCCATCTTCATCATGGTTTTGATAACCTGAGAGCCTTTTACTGCCATTTTGTTAGCCAATTCAGCAACAGTGATGGTTTCACCAATCACAACATCACGGTTAACGGCGACGACAGGTTTATTAAAGCTCTGTTGCAAAGCACTAGGCTTACGCTGTTTACCTTTAGTACGGCCAACTGCACGTGCTTCTTCACGATCAGCTTTCGACTCAGAATGTTTGTTATTTTTCTTCTGGCGGGTGTTTTTACCACCGCGGCTGCGGGTACGACGATCGCCTTCAACTTTGGCGTCATTCTCATCTTCCGCATCACGGGCATGACGGGAAGTTGTTACATGGTAGTCACTGTTGCTGTTGTCATTTACATCAGCATCGTTGGACCATTTATCCTTATTCTCTTCTGCCATGCGACGTGCTTCTTCTGCTACACGTTTTGCTTCTGCTTCAACTTTACGGCGCATCTCTTCTTCAGCTTTGCGTTTTAAATTTGCTGCTTCAGCTTCACGGCGCGCTTTTTCATTTTGCGCTGCTGCCTCAGTTTGCACTGATTTAGACTTGGTTTCGGTATGTTGCTTAGTAGTCACTTTTTCTTTTTCCGCTGCCTCGCGCTGAGCCTTTTCAGCCTCTTCACGTTTGGCTTTTTCTTCTGCTTCACGTTTAGCTTGCTTTTCTGCTTCGCGTTTTGCCTGTTCTTCCGCTTCACGTTGAGCTTGCTCTTCCGCGAGTTTCTTCGCTTCAGTTTCAAGCCGCGCTTTCTCTTCTGCCTCGCGCCGAGCCTGCTCTTCCGCTTCACGCTGCGCCTGTTCTTCCGCTTTAGCCTGTTCAATCGCGTCACGGTTCACATATGTGCGTTTTTTGCGGACTTCAATCGCTACCGATTTACTTTTGCCACCGGTGCTAGGGACGTTCAGTGTACTGCGCGTTTTACGCTGTAGTGTCAATTTACCTGGCTGACCACCAGTACCGCCTTGTTCGCGGTTCAGGTGGGCCAGCAAAGCTTCTTTTTCTTTCTGGGAAACAGAGTCAGTTGCGGTTTTCTGAATGCCAGCATCAGTGAATTGCTGGATCAGGCGTTCAACCGATGTCTGGATCTCTTCTGCCAGTAATTTTACGGTTACCTCTGTCATTCTGTTCCTTCCTGCTACAGTTTATTTATGCATCATCGCCAAACCAACAGATATTTCGAGCTGCCATAATGAGTTCTCCTGCTTGCTCATCATTCAGTCCTTCGATATCAGATAAGTCGTCGATACCCTGTTCGGCAAGATCTTCCAGAGTACAGATGCCACGGGCAGCCAGATTAAACGCTAAAGCACGTTCCATGCCAGGCAAATCCAGTAAATCTTGGGCTGGCTGCTGATCACCAAGACTCTCTTTCTGAGCCAGTTCCAGCGTTGTCAAGGCCGCTTTCGCACGTTCACGGAGAACTTCAACGGTTTCTTCATCAAGACCTTCTACAGCCAGAAGTTCATTAACTGGTACATAGGCCAGTTCTTCCAGTGTAGAGAAACCTTCTTCGACCAATAAGGTGGCGAAATCTTCATCAATGTCGAGATGCTTGGTAAATGTATCAATAGAAGCGTGAGCTTCTGCCTGATGTTTTGCTTGCAGCTCTTCCGCAGTCATGACATTCAGTTCCCACTGATCATCACCACGATGTTTTTTCAGCAATTGTGCCGCCAGACGGACGTTTTGACCATTACGGCCAATCGCCTGAGCAAGATTACTGTTTTCCACGGCAACATCCATCGTGCAGTTATCTTCATCAACAACGATAGAGGCAACATCCGCCGGAGCCATTGCATTAATGACAAATTGCGCCGGGTTATCATCCCACAACACAATATCAATTCTTTCACCGCCCAGCTCGCTGGAAACCGCCTGTACCCTTGCACCGCGCATGCCTACGCAAGCACCAACCGGGTCAATACGCTTGTCGTTAGTTTTCACTGCGATTTTAGCGCGGGAACCCGGATCACGGGCAGCAGCTTTGATCTCAATGATCTCTTCGCCAATTTCCGGCACTTCAATACGGAATAATTCAACCAGCATTTCAGGACGGGAACGGGTGATGAACAGTTGTGCACCACGAGCTTCCGGACGTACGTCATATAAGACACCACGCACACGGTCACCAGGACGGAAGTTTTCACGTGGCAGCATATCTTCACGCAAAATAACCGCTTCAGCGTTATTACCCAGATCAAGCGTAATGTTTTCACGGTTTACTTTTTTAACCTGACCGGTCACGATCTCACCCTGCTGTTCGCGGAATTGATCAACGACCATTGCACGCTCAGCTTCACGTACTTTTTGTACGATAACCTGTTTTGCGGTCTGAGTTGTGATACGGTCAAAAGTTACCGATTCAATCTGGTCTTCAATATAACCACCCAGTTCAACTTCCGGGTCGTCAAATTTTGCCGCTTCCAGTGTGATTTCACGGGTAGGCTGGGTGACTTCTTCTACCGCAACCCAGCGGCGGAAGGTATCAAAATCACCGGATTTACGATCGATGCAAACACGAACATCGATTTCTTGCTCATATTTTTTCTTGGTGGCTGTCGCCAGTGCAATCTCTAATGCTTCGAAGATTTTTTCGCGAGGGAGAGATTTTTCATTAGAAACCGCTTCAACAACAGCCAGAATTTCTTTATTCATCCTAGTTGCCTCATCCGAACTTTAAAAGTGGGGTACCAGGTTCGCTTTCTGGATGTTGCTCAGTGCGAACACTTCGTCTTTTCCATCCACCGTAACCGTAATCATTTCACCATCAACGGCTTTGATAATACCTTGCCATTTACGACGATTTTGCATTGCCATGCGTAACATCAGGCTGATTTCTTCCCCCATGAAACGCTGGTAGTGTTCAGCCTTAAACAGTGGACGATCAAGCCCCGGAGAAGATATTTCCAGGTTGTAAAGCCCTGGGATCGGATCTTCGACGTCGAGTACTGCACTGACCTGATGGCTAACATCAGCACAATCATCAACAGTGATACCCTCCTCACTATCGATATAGACTCGCAGTGTCGATACGCGTGCGCGAATAAACTCCAGGCCCACTAATTCATAACCTAAAGCTTCAACTGGTGCTGAAATCATCACTGTTAATTTTTGCTCTAATGTGGACAAGCCCACCCCCAAGACATAAAAAAAGGGCTATATTAGCCCAGTAGTTCTGCTGTCAAATAACAAAAAACCCCGATACGCGGGGCTTTATGCAACTGGACCCTGTTTACTGCCAGTGGTCTCAACCAACTTCTTGTAATACCTATCAAAGCTATACCTCATGAAGCAACCTGTCAAATCAGGGTTAATACCTCTATGGTCGCTAAGCTTATAACTGTTTGAAAAGGTACATAGTTGTTAAGAAGTGGTTGCGGGAGCCGGATTTGAACCGACGACCTTCGGGTTATGAGCCCGACGAGCTACCATGCTGCTCCATCCCGCGTTCGAAAACGTGGCAAATCTTACGCTGATAATACTAAAAACGCAAGTTTCTAGATTTATGGTGCCGAGGACGGGACTTGAACCCGTACGCCCGTTGTTTAGGCACTACCACCTCAAGGTAGCGTGTATACCAATTTCACCACCTCGGCACTGATTATAGGACTGTTATCTTAATCGGCTAATAATAACTGTTTAAATAAACAACCCTACTTCAATTCTTTTACTGACTATTTCTGACAGAAAATTTTCTACCAAAAATTACTGAGGGATATCACTATTTGGTTTAGCTGGAGCTGCCGGTATTGCTGGAGTCTCTGCCTGTTTTTCAGTTTTCACAGGCTCAGCAAGGTTTTCCCACTTTCCGCTTGAACCAGTCCTATTCGCGGTCATATTTCCCAGAATCAGGCTGATAACAAAAAACAGTGTTGCAAAAACCGCTGTCATACGGGTCATGAAATTCGCAGAACCCGATGAACCAAATATTGTTGCAGACGCACCCGCACCAAAGGAAGCACCCATATCAGCACCTTTCCCCTGCTGCAACAGAACCAGAGCAATTAGCCCGATACCGACCAGCAAGAATATACCTAAAAGAGCTTCATACATATGTTGTACCCGTTTCCTCGTGGGATTTACCATAACTGTGACGTTATACTACGGTAACGTTATTCTGCATCACCCACTCAATTAGAAAAATTAACTGATTGAGCGGGTGTGAATACTAACCAAAGCGTCTCAGACAAGCAAGGTTAATTTTAAATACTGACGCTGATTGAGGAAAAAATCAACAAATCAGCTCATCCCTTTCACTGAATCAGCGATACGATGTGCCAATGTAGTGACCTGTTCTTCGTCTTCCCCTTCCACCATAACGCGGATCAGAGGCTCAGTGCCTGATTTACGCAGCAAAACACGGCCTCGGCCATTTAACTCGTTTTCAACCTCTTTAACTACTTCCAGTACCTGTTCTGATTGAAGTGGGTCGTTATTGCCCGCAAAACGCACATTGACCAGTACCTGAGGCAACAGCTTCATTCCACTACACAAATCATGCAGGGTCATGTCATTACGTACCATTGCGCTCAATACCTGCAAACCAGCAACAACACCATCACCTGTAGTGGTTTTATCCAGCAAGATGATATGGCCTGAGTTTTCCGCGCCCAGACGCCAGCCTTTTTCCTGTAATTTTTCCAATACATAGCGGTCACCCACTTTTGCACGTTCAAATGGAATGCCAAGCTGCTTCAATGCCAGCTCCAGCCCCATATTACTCATCAAAGTACCAACGGCTCCACCGCGTAGTTGTCCTTGGCGTAATGCTTCACGTGCAATGATGTAAAGTATCTGGTCTCCGTCCACTTTGTGACCCAGGTGATCAACCATGATAATGCGATCACCATCGCCATCAAATGCCAGACCGACATCAGCCTGTTCTTCCAGTACCCGCTTCTGTAATAAGCGGACATCTGTTGCACCGCATTCTTCATTGATGTTAATGCCATTTGGCTCGCAACCAATGGCTATCACCTCAGCACCCAGTTCTCTGAGAACATTTGGCGCAATGTGGTAAGTCGCACCATTAGCGCAATCCAGTACAATCTTCAATCCATTCAGGCTTTGTTCACTAGGGAATGTACCTTTACAGAATTCAATATAACGACCAGCCGCATCAACAATCCGATTAGCACGCCCTAACTCAGCAGATTCTACGCAAGTCAGTGGTTTTTCCATTTCGGCTTCGATAGCTTCTTCCACATCATCAGGAAGTTTAGTGCCATCAATGGAAAAAAATTTAATCCCGTTATCGTAGTAAGGGTTATGGGAAGCAGAAATCACAATTCCCGCTTCTGCACGAAAAGTGCGTGTCAGGTATGCCACGGCAGGTGTTGGCATCGGGCCGGTAAATGAGGCGGATAACCCGGCAGCTGCCAAGCCTGCTTCCAGAGCAGATTCCAGCATATAACCAGAAATACGGGTATCTTTACCAATAATAATTTTGCGAGAACCATGGCGCGCCAGTACTTTCCCCGCAGCCCAGCCAAGTTTTAAAACAAAATCAGGGGTAATCGGACTGTTGCCGACTTTGCCACGGATACCATCGGTACCAAAATATTTACGGTTACTCATAAACTTCTTTCTTCCTTTGCTGAACGTATTCTTTGTTCACAGATCATTCTTTGTTCACAAATTGCCTGTTGCTGACAGCGTATTTTTCTCTGACAAAGTTGCCTGAACAATCTGCATTGCCTGCACAGTTTCTTTTACATCATGCACACGAATAATCTGAGCGCCTTGCATTGCTGCAATGACAGCACAGGCAACACTTCCCGTGACTCTTTCCTGAGGGGGTACATGAAGTAACTGCCCAATCATTGATTTACGCGACATGCCAGCCAAGATGGGCACACCAAGATGATGGAATGATTTTAACTGAGCCAATAATTGATAATTATGCGATAAATTCTTACCAAAACCGAAGCCCGGATCGATTATCAGGTTATTTTTTGCAATACCGGCCGCGATACAGCGCTCAATCTGAGCTTCCAAAAATGCTTTTACTTGCGCTATAACATCGGTGTAATGCGGTTCTGCCTGCATCGTTCTGGGCTGTCCCTGCATGTGCATCAAGCAAACGGGTAAGCCTGTTTTGGCTGCCTCTTCCAGAGCATTCGGCTCCTGTAATGAGCGGATATCATTGATAATGTGAGCACCGGCTTTTGCTGCTTCCTGTATTACGATAGCTTTTGAAGTATCAACCGATATCCAGACATCAAAACGCCGGGACAAAGCTTCTATTACGGGCACAACACGATCCAGTTCTTCCTGTTCACTGACCTCATCTGCACCGGGGCGTGTCGATTCCCCGCCGACATCAATAATAGTGGCACCTTCTCCAATCATGCTGACAGCATGGCGTAAGGCTGTATCTAGGGTATTGTGTGTACCACCATCTGAGAAGGAGTCAGGAGTGACATTCAAAATCCCCATAACCTGTGGATGGGAAAGATCAAGGATACTTCCTCTGGCTGTCAGTTTCATTGATAGGGAGCCTTAATATTAAAAACCCCAGGTTTGCCCCGGGGTTTAATCAGTACGGTCTGTCAAAATCAAAGGCAACCTGTGTTACTTATAGTTGCCTTTGGTTTGAGTAGATTATGCGGTTGGGTTACCATCCGCAGGTTTCGCAGACTGCTGCTGAGACGATGTATCCTGACGGTTATTACTATTATTGCTATTACCGCCATTTCTGTTATCGCCTTCCCAGCCTGCCGGTGGACGGACGGTAGTGCGGTTCATCAGGTCATCAATCTGAGGTGCGTCAATGGTTTCATACTTCATCAACGCATCTTTCATTGAGTGCAGGATGTCCAGATTATCCATCAGAATCTGACGTGCGCGCTGGTAGTTACGGTCAACGAGAACCTTAACTTCCTGATCAATTAAGCGAGCAGTATCTTCCGACATGTGTTTCGCTTTAGCAACCGAACGACCAAGGAAAACCTCACCCTCTTCTTCCGCATACAGTAATGGCCCCAGTTTTTCTGAGAAGCCCCACTGTGTGACCATATTGCGAGCAATGGATGTTGCTACTTTGATATCGTTGGATGCACCAGTAGAAACATTCTCTGGGCCGTAGATGATCTCTTCTGCAAGACGTCCGCCGTATAAAGTAGAAATCTGGCTTTCCAGTTTCTGACGGCTGGCGCTGATTTGATCACCCTCTGGCAGGAAGAAAGTCACACCCAACGCACGGCCACGTGGGATAATCGTCACTTTATGAACCGGATCATGTTCAGGAACCAGACGACCAATAATGGCGTGCCCTGCTTCATGATAAGCAGTAGATTCTTTCTGCTCTTCCGTCATGACCATTGAGCGACGTTCTGCGCCCATCATGATCTTATCTTTGGCTTTCTCAAATTCCACCATTGAAACGACACGTTTGTTGCCACGAGCAGCAAACAGAGCAGCTTCGTTCACCAGGTTTGCCAAATCGGCACCCGAGAATCCAGGTGTACCACGGGCAATGATGGAGGCATCAATGTCGGTATCCAGCGGGATACGACGCATGTGAACTTTCAGAATTTGTTCACGACCACGGACATCTGGCAAGCCAACAACCACCTGACGGTCAAAGCGACCAGGGCGCAGCAGTGCAGGGTCCAGTACATCAGGACGGTTGGTTGCAGCGATAACGATGATACCTTCATTACCTTCGAAGCCATCCATCTCAACCAGCATCTGGTTCAGTGTCTGTTCACGTTCATCGTGTCCACCACCCAGACCAGCGCCACGCTGACGGCCTACCGCGTCGATTTCATCGATAAAGATAATACAAGGAGCGGCTTTTTTCGCCTGTTCGAACATATCACGAACACGGGAAGCACCAACACCAACAAACATTTCAACGAAGTCAGAACCAGAAATGGTAAAGAATGGTACTTTAGCCTCACCTGCAATTGCTTTCGCCAGCAGGGTCTTACCTGTACCCGGAGGCCCAACCATCAGGATGCCTTTCGGGATCTTACCACCCAGTTTCTGGAAACGGCCGGGTTCACGCAGGTATTCCACCAGCTCACCCACTTCTTCTTTTGCTTCGTCACAACCAGCAACGTCCGCAAATGTCGTTTTGATCTGATCTTCCGTCAGCATACGAGCTTTGCTTTTACCGAAAGACATTGCTCCTTTACCGCCA
Organism: Xenorhabdus sp. KJ12.1; assembly: GCF_963876495.1. NCBI lineage: Bacteria > Pseudomonadati > Pseudomonadota > Gammaproteobacteria > Enterobacterales > Morganellaceae > Xenorhabdus > Xenorhabdus sp. KJ12.1. Next base: position 135,093 of record NZ_CAWNQH010000127.1, on the reverse strand, counting down.
CCACCTTGCATTTGACGCATAAAGAAGATCCAAACGCCAATCAGCAGCAGCATTGGGAACCATGAAATAAAGATAGACGCTAACAGGCCCTGTTGTTCTGGTGGTTCACCAACAACTTTTACCTGTTTGTTTAGCAGTGTATCCAGCAGCTTCTCATCTGGAACTGGCATATACGTGCTGTATTTTCCACCGTTGTCTTTCTTAGTGAAATCAATGTCACGACCAGAAATACGTACTTCACTTATTTGATTCTGTGATAACTCACTGATGAAGTTAGAGTAATCCACCCTACGACCACTAGAATCGCCGGGACCAAAACTCTGGAACAATAACATCAAGACAACTGCGATGACTAACCAGAGAATCAGGTTTTTCGCCATGTCACTCAAGGGATTAACCTCTTATTACAACTGTGTTAACAAATAGCAGCAGGGTACTATACTTTCCGCCCCGTCGCTACAATGTATACTTCACGCGAACGTGCCCGCGAAGCGTCCGGTTTACGAATTTTAACCTTCGTAAAAAGGGAGCGTATTTCCCTCAGGTATTCATCAAAGCCTTCTCCCTGAAACACTTTGACAATAAAACTGCCCCCAGGGGCCAGCACATCACGACACATATCTAATGCTAATTCAATCAGATACATGGATCGAGGAATATCGACCGCGGGGGTTCCACTCATATTGGGAGCCATATCCGACATGACGACCTGGACTTTATTATCACCAACTCTCTCAAGTAATGTTTTCAATACCTGCTCATCACGAAAATCCCCTTGCAGAAAATCAACGCCGACAATGGGATCCATTGGTAAAAGATCGCAGGCAATGACCCGACCACGTCCACCAATCTGACCGACTACGTATTGAGACCACCCACCTGGAGCAGCGCCTAAATCAACAACGGTCATGCCCGGTTTAAATATTTTGTCGCTTTGCTGTATCTCATCAAGTTTAAACCAAGCGCGGGAGCGAAGCCCTTTTTTCTGCGCCTTAAGAACATATTTATCACTAAAATGTTCTTGTAACCAGCGACTTGAGCTTGCTGAGCGTTTTTTATTGGCCATTGTTCTTTCCAACTGTTACTAACAGAGAGTCTTATTTTTTTCACTCTCTTATCAAACCACACCACACACTTATGGTGATAGATAAGAGATGGCGGTAGAATAGGTCGTTTTCAATCCCAACTAAGCAAAAAAACGATGACTCTTAACAAGAAACAAGTGCAATACCTGAAAAGTCTCGCTCATTCATTAAAGCCTGTTGTCATGATCGGTAACAACGGACTGACTGAAGGCGTATTGGCCGAAATCGAACAAACCCTTTCGCATCACGAGCTTATCAAAGTCAAAGTTGCAGGCGAAGACCGTGAAATCAAAACTTTGATCGCGGAAGCTATTGTTCGTGAAACTGGTGCATATAATGTGCAAATTATTGGAAAAATGCTAGTTCTCTATCGCCCTTCTGAAGAGCGTAAGATTAGTTTACCGAAATAATCTCGATATCTTTATACAAAAGTGCCATTTTATCATGACAAAAAAAGACCTCATCGGGCCTTTTCATTATCATTACCGGTATTATGACCACTTACCATTTTCCTTCCCGCACCATCGTGTGGGAAGGAAAGCTTAGCTTTTCAGCTGAATATCAAACATACTCGACGTTCAGAACTTCATATTCCACTTTACCGCCAGGTGTTTCAATCACAGCGACATCATCCACTTCTTTGCCAATTAAGCCACGGGCAATAGGTGAATTAACCGAAAGCAGATTTTCTTTGATATTCGCTTCATCGTCACCCACAATGCGGTAAGTCTGTTCTTCATCAGAATCAACATTCAGCACCGTTACCGTCGCACCAAAAATCACGCGGCCATTGTTGGTCATCTTCGTGATATCTATCACCTGCGCATTAGAAAGTTTAGCTTCAATTTCTTGAATACGGCCTTCACAAAACCCCTGTTGCTCACGGGCAGCATGATATTCGGCATTTTCTTTCAAATCACCGTGTTCACGTGCCTCAGCGATTGCAGCAATAATTTGAGGGCGACGTACATTTTTCAAATGTTCTAATTCTTCGCGCAATTTATCCGCGCCACGTACCGTCATCGGAATTTGTTTCATTTATTAAACCTCTAAATCAATCCTAAGCCCAGACAACATCTTCCTGATTTTTGCAAAAAGTTAACTTATTTTGCAATAACAGTAGATTGCAATATATTGCAACACAATGAGCACACCCTATCAGGCGGGCTTCCAGACAATAAAAGGGGCGTAAACTACAGAATAGTCTGATAGTTCACATACACATTCTACCTGCTAATCTATCATTTTAACGTAGAGTTGGTGATGGATCATCGTTTACTTTTTCCTGAATTGCGTCTTAGTATTATTAATACAAATTTTATTGAAATACACCCACATTTATATGCGAGATCTATGGCTCTTTTAAAAGTTACCAGCAAAATAGCTTGTCTGCTCAGTCTGAGCCTGAGCGTTTTTAGTGCAAATGCTTCTTCAATTGAGAAGAATATTGAATATTTGCCAGCAGGGGTCAACGTTTCATTTATCGCCCAAAAAATCGGTGAAAAAGCACCAATTATTGATTATCGTGGGCAACAACTGGCATTACCGGCCAGTACTCAGAAAATAGTGACAGCATTAGCTGCCTTATTACAGCTTGGCAAAGATTTTCGTTTTGTCACAACTCTGGAGAGCAATGCCAATATTGAAGATGGCAAATTAAAGGGTAACCTTATTGCCCGCTTTGTCGGCGATCCATCACTGACGCGCACGCAACTACGCAATATGGTTGAGAAGCTGAAGCAGTCCGGTATACAGCAGATTAACGGCGATCTCATCATCGACATTTCTATTTTTTCCAGCCACGATAAAGCGCCAGGATGGGTATGGAATGATATGACCCAATGTTTCAGCGCGCCGCCCGGAGCTGCCATTGTCGATAAAAACTGCTTTTCTGTCTTACTCTATAGTGCAGAACAGGCTAATGAACCAGCTATTGTTCACACGCCTTCTTATTATCCCGTCAACGTCTTCAGCGAAGTTAAAACGCTCGCTAAAGGCTCATCGGAAGCAAAATACTGTGAACTTGATGTCACCACAGGAGAATTAAACCGATATACCCTGACTGGCTGCCTGACTCAGCGCGATGAACCCTTGCCACTGGCATTTGCTGTCCAGAATGGGGCAAGCTATGTTGGAACTATTCTGAAAAATGAATTACGCCTCGCGGGAATTGAACTGAAAGGCCACCTACGGCGCCAATCATTTCCTCAACAGCCCGAAAAAACGCTGGCAATGAATCAATCGGCACCTTTACCTGATTTGCTCAAGGTGATGCTAAAAAAATCAGATAACATGATAGCAGATACGGTTTATCGTACTCTCGGCCATTATTACTTTAATGTTCCCGGTACATGGCGTTCCGGTTCTGATGCTATCCGCCAAATTCTAAAACAAAAAGCCGGTATTGACATCGGTAATGCGGTCATCGTTGATGGCTCTGGTCTTTCACGTCACGATCTCATCACTCCTTCAACAATGATGGAAATCCTGCAATTCATTGCGCAACACAACAATGAGCTGGATATCATCTCTATGTTACCTAAAGCAGGTTTTGACGGCACGTTAGCCTATCGTCCGGGACTTCATACTGCGGGTGTGGATGGTAAGGTATTTGCAAAAACAGGTTCATTGCAAGGGGTGTATAATCTTGCTGGCTTTATGACAGCGGCTAGTGGGCAACAGATTGCTTTCGTCCAATTTATTTCATCTTACTCTGTTACCCCAGAAAATCTACGGAATCGTCGGGCTCCTCTGGTTCGTTTCGAGCATCATTTATATAAATCTCTATACCAGAATAATTGATATACCCGTCGTCTTTCAAGTTGCCTCTTTGTTGGCTACGCTCACTCAACCCGGTCACCGTTTTTATAAAAATACGGTACCTATGCTCCCGGGGATTACTGAGAGGCTCCTGCCTCTCACCGGAGGCCAGCCTTTGGCTGGGCAAATTCGTTCCCGACGAATTTGTCATTCCCTTGCCGCCGCGAAGCAACTCGCAATCCATAAGGTATAATTAATTCATAAAAAGGGAATTCCAGAAAGAAAAAAGGGCGCTTTAACAGCACCCTTTTTCATCATTAAAGCATCTGAAATAAGCGATTAGCGTTTATAAATAAACTCAATGCCTTCTTCATCTTCTTCGTCCCAGTCGTCATCCAGATCATCTTCCTCAGATACCTGCTGCAACTGTTCCTTATGATAGTCATCCCACATGAATTCAACTTTTTCCGGCTGAGCGCCTTCTTCAGCATTCATCTGGCGAGGCTGAACTTTAATGAATTCCATGATATCCCAGCAGAGTTCTTTCACACCCTGACGATTCACGGCTGAAATCATGTAGTAATCGCCTTCCCAACCCAGTTCATCCGCAATTGCTTTCGCTTTCAGCTTAGCTTCTTCTGGATCAGTCAGATCAACTTTATTGAATACCAGCCAACGTGGTTTTTCAGCCAGTTTCTCACTGTACTTATGCAACTCGTTGATAATAATACGAGCATTTTCTACTGGATCAGATTCATCGATCGGGCACAGATCAATTAGATGCAACAGAACACGGCAACGCTCCAGATGTTTCAGGAAACGGATACCTAAACCTGCACCTTCTGATGCACCTTCAATCAGGCCGGGAATATCAGCGACTACGAAGCTCTGCTCATTATCCATACGTACAACGCCAAGGCTTGGTACCAGCGTAGTAAATGGATAATCAGCCACTTTAGGTTTGGCTGCTGAAACCGCTCGAATGAAGGTGGATTTACCCGCATTCGGCATGCCAAGCATACCGACATCAGCCAGCAGCATCAGCTCCAGCATCAGGTCACGAGTTTCTCCCGGTGTTCCCATTGTTCTTTGACGCGGAGCACGGTTAACCGAGGATTTAAAACGGGTGTTACCCAGCCCGTGGAAGCCGCCTTTGGCAACCATCAGACGTTGTTCATGACGCACCATATCACCCAGAATCTCTCCTGTAGCGATATCGCGGATACGGGTTCCTACCGGAACTTTAATGGTAATATCCTGACCACGTTTGCCGGTGCAATCACGGCTCTGACCGTTTTGCCCACGCTCAGCGCGGAAGGATTTTTCAAACCGGTAGTCAATCAGGGTATTAAGGTTTTCATCTGCCAGCAGGTAGACATCACCACCGTCACCACCGTCACCGCCGTCCGGCCCACCTTTTGGAATATATTTTTCACGACGGAAGCTGACACAGCCATTGCCACCATCTCCCGCTGCAACCAGTATTCTGGCTTCATCTACAAATTTCATCACTTTTCTCCGTAGGATAGCCACTATAAAGCTGGATGGCAGATCGTACCCAGAGATGGCGTAATCCAAAATATAAAAAGCCCCGCAACACACATTGCAGGGCTTCCGATTCTATCGAAGTTCAAAAAACTTATTCAGCTACGATGCTGATAAATTTACGGTTTTTTGGACCTTTAACTTCGAATTTAACTTTTCCGTCAGCTAATGCGAACAGGGTGTGGTCACGGCCACAACCTACGTTGTTGCCTGCGTGGAATTTAGTACCACGTTGACGAACGATGATGCTACCTGCTAATACAGACTCACCACCAAAACGTTTTACACCCAGACGTTTACTTTCGGAATCGCGACCGTTACGAGTCGAGCCGCCAGCCTTTTTGTGTGCCATTTATCTGCTCTCCTAATATCTTAAGCGATGCCAGTGATCTTAACTTCAGTGAACCACTGACGGTGGCCCTGCTGCTTACGGCTGTGTTTACGACGACGAAACTTAACGATTTTAACTTTCTCGCCACGACCGTGTGCAACTACTTCAGCTTTAACTTTAACGCCTTCGATTACTGGAGCGCCGATCTGGATATCTTCGCCATTAGCGACCATCAGAACCTGGTCAAACTCAACAGTTTCACCTGTTGCGATGTCCAGCTTTTCCAAGCGAATTGTCTGACCTTCGCTTACTCGGTGTTGTTTACCACCACTTTGGAAAACCGCGTACATATAAACTCCGCTTTCCGCGCACCCCCTAAAATTCTTTCCAGAGCGCGCTATAAAATATTCACAATAGGGCGCGAATTCTACGCAAAAACCGTTTGGAAGACAAGAGCAGAATTAGAACAGATGAGAAAAAAGCGGAGTTTTTCGATTGTCATTTATTTGAACGGTTTTTCAAGTACAATCAATAAAACGTGATATCTATTGATATACTAATTAATGAGCACAGCTCTGAATCAGAGTCCGAAGCCAAAACATGAACTTAGAATCGATAATTAAACTTACAGCTGATGATATGGCAGCGGTTAATGAAACCATTCTTAACCAATTAAATTCTGATGTTGCGCTTATCAACCAGCTTGGCTATTACATTATTAGTGGCGGTGGCAAACGCATTCGCCCAATGATTGCCGTGCTGGTCGCTAAGGCACTGGGTCATGAGGGAGAGAAACATATCAAAGTTGCTGCCCTGATAGAATTTATTCATACAGCAACCCTGCTTCATGATGATGTCGTAGATGAATCCGATATGCGTCGCGGTCGGGCAACGGCTAATGCCATGTATGGCAATGCAGCCAGCGTACTGGTCGGTGATTTTATCTATACCCGTTCGTTTCAAATGATGACTGATCTCAACTCAATGCGCGTGCTGAAACTGATGTCCGATGCCACGAATGTCATTGCAGAAGGCGAAGTGATGCAGTTGATGAATTGTAATGATCCGGATATTTCAGAAGATGATTACATGCGCGTCATTTACAGCAAAACGGCGCGCCTGTTTGAAGTGGCATCACATTCTTCCGCTATTCTGTCCAATGCAACCCCGGAACAGGAAGCAGCACTACGCGATTATGGTCGCTATCTTGGTACTGCATTCCAGTTGATCGATGATCTTTTAGATTACGATTCCGATGATAACACGCTCGGAAAAAATACCGGGGATGATCTGAATGAAGGTAAGCCGACTCTTCCGCTCTTACATGCGATGAATCACGGAACTCCTGAGCAGTCAGCATTGATCCGCGAGGCGATTGAAAAAGGTAATGGCCGCCATTTGCTGGATACTGTGCTTACAACGATGAAACAGTGTGGTTCACTCAATTACACCCGCCAACGGGCCGAGGAAGAAGCTGATAAGGCAATTTCAGCGTTACAAGTACTTGATGAGTCTCCATACAAAGCGGCCCTTGTGGGACTTGCCCATATCGCTGTGCAGCGACTTTCCTGAGCTTATGCAATCAGTATCTCAGACTATTCAGTCTGAGATACTGCCTTTGTTTTCAACTTCTTGAATTCCTGTGTATTGGACAAGACTGGCTAGTCCTTTCCGTAAAATGAACTTAACCATGCGCTCCCTTTCGGGCTTGGTCAGTTGATAATAAGCTTCCACCCAAATCATAAACGGATCTTGCCGTTTGTTCCGGTAATACTCAACCGAGCTTTCACTCACGGCCAGTACATTCAGAACATCTTCAGGCAGGCTGTTGACATGATATTCGAGCGCTTTTCCCTGCACCCCACGCTTACGACGCTGTTCCCAACCTTCACGTCTTGCCATCAAGTTTACCCCCTGAGGGGATGATGGCAGACCAGCGAGGCCAATGAGCTCCTTTGCAGAATACCATTCTTTTTTCATCTCTCTCTCCTCGCTTATTACCGGAGCAGTAAAGAGAAAACCAAATTTTATACCCTTTGTTTTTCAATTTGGCTTTTCAAAAGCTGGCTCAGGTAGCTAGAATTTTTTCCAAAAAACTTCTTATACCATCTCTTAGTATCACTTCTGTAATTACCTCCTTTTCTTCATCCGTGAGTAAATTAAATGCACTTACCCAAATAGATAGAGGGTCTTGTTTCTGAACCTGATATTCAGGCGATATTTCATTAAGTTCCAGAGCGGCTAATGTTGTTTCAGGAAAACAAGAATAGTGATATTCAATTGCCCTACCCTGAACACCCGCTCGCTTTTGTCTCATCCATTCTTCACGTTTCGCTCTGGCATTCACTCCTTGTGGTGATCTAGGTAACTCACCTACACCGGTCAACTCCATTGCCGTATACCACTCTTTTTTCATAATGTTTCTCTATTTTTGTAACCAAGTTCAAAAAAGAAGTTATTAAGAAAAAATTAGAAATATTTTTAGAAAAAATAATGTTATTTTATTTTCTTAATAACAGATCCATGTTCGTTATTAATTTCACTCTAACGCTTTAGTTATACCACTAATGTGGCTCTAAATTTAATAGGAAAGGATTAAAAAAATGATTTCTATGAAATCGGATTGGCATCCTGCTGATATTATTGCTGCTTTACGTAAACGTGGAACAACTCTGGCCGCTGTTTCCCGTGAATCAGGATTAAGCTCATCAACTTTGGCGAATACTCTTTCTCGCCCATGGCCCAAGGGAGAATGGATAATAGCAAATTATTTAGGTATTCATCCGTCTGAAATATGGCCCAGCCGTTATTTCGACCCTCATACCGGAGAATTATTAGAAAGGAAAATCAGAGAGAAAAAAGAATAATTAGCTATCAATATATTTATTGAAAAGAAAAACCGCTAACTGTATTTAAGTTAGCGGTTTTAGTTATCTAATATATTTAAGTTAATTCGTATATTAATAAATTAAAAATTAATTGAATTAACCATTAATAAATTTTTCGCCTAATTCAATATCTTTTTTCAGAACGTCTAACATATTATTCAGTGCGTTTTGTTCAAACTCACTCAGCTGACCAATATCTAAACGTTCTTCAATACCATTTTTACCTAAGCGAATAGGCTGTGCGAAGAAGCGAGCGTGTTTGCCATCACCTTCTACATAGCTGCATTCGATAACATTGCTGTCACCCTGCAAAGCACGGATCAGGGAGAGGCCGAAACGGGCAGCTGCTTGTCCCATAGACAAAGTTGCAGATCCGCCACCCGCTTTTGCTTCAACAACTTCAGTACCGGCATTCTGGATACGTTTTGTCAGAGCTTCAACTTCTTCATCAGTGAAACTAACACCAGGAATCTGAGACAGTAATGGCAGAATAGTTACCCCAGAGTGACCACCAATAACAGGAACTTCCAGCTCTTCTGGTTTCTTACCTTTCAGTTCGGCAATGAAGGTATTAGAGCGGATAATATCCAGTGTTGTTATACCAAACAGACGGTTTTTATCGTACACACCCTCTTTTTTCAGAACTTCAGCAGCGATTGCTACAGTCGTGTTCACAGGGTTAGTAATAATTCCGATTAATGCTTTCGGGCATGTTTTAGCGATCTGCTGAACCAGATTACGGATAATGCCTGCATTAATGTTAAATAGATCAGAGCGATCCATACCAGGTTTACGCGCTACACCAGCAGAAATCAATACAACATCTGCGCCTGCCAATGCAGGAGTTGCATCTTCACCCGCAAAACCAGTGACCTTCACTGCTGTCGGGATATGGCTCAGATCGGCAGCAACGCCTGGGGTTACTGGGGCAATGTCATACAAAGAAAGTTCTGAACCTGAAGGAAGCTGGGTCTTGAGTAGAAGGGCAAGTGCCTGACCAATACCACCGGCTGCACCGAGAACTGCAACTTTCATCCTGATACTCCTTTAAAAATTAAGTGCTGTAATAAACTGAAATCTGTCTGGTTAAGAGGCTCAATTTACCCTATTCAATACAGGTATGGGATAAGCCTTCTGCCTTACTCATCACTACGTATTAAAAACAATCTGTTAACAGCCAGATTATCTACCTAATAGCCTGAGGATGGAACACCAAAGTTCTTTATTTTAGACAAAATGCTTATCTGTTAATGAGATAACGGGCACTTTTTTAGGAATTATTCTTGCTATCTTATGAATTAATGAGTTAATTAATCTGTTCTTCTCTTTTACTGCTAGTGATTCCATTTTATTAACAATACATTTACCTTGTTCAATCATGTAATTATGCATCCTGTCACGGTCTTTCCGTCCCTTCCTTGCATAAAAATTCACACTTTTGCATAATATTGACTTCATAACGGATTTAACGATGGTGAAATATGCGAATTCCTTCGAAACAGGAAGATTTGGTAAAAGCGTTCAAAGCATTACTGAAAGAAGAAAAATTCAGTTCTCAGGGTGAGATTGTTGCAGCACTTCAGGAAGAAGGCTTTGAAAACATTAACCAGTCTAAAGTTTCCAGAATGCTGACAAAATTTGGTGCAGTCAGAACCCGCAATGCAAAAATGGAAATGGTCTACTGTCTGCCAGCTGAATTAGGCGTTCCTACTGCCACCAGCCCATTAAAAAATCTGGTATTGGATGTCGATTATAATCATTCAGTCGTGGTTATTCGCACTAGCCCCGGCGCAGCTCAGTTGATTGCACGCTTACTGGATTCATTAGGTAAAGCGGAAGGGATACTTGGCAGCATAGCAGGGGATGATACGGTTTTTTCTACCCCGACAAAGGCTGTTACAACGGCACAGCTCTATGAAGCTATACTCAATTTGTTTGATCAAGAACTGTAAATTAATAATAGATCAAACGCTGTTTAGCCACACAGAGGATCGCCCGATCATTGCGATCCTCTCACATGAACAATCAGGCCGCCTGTTCCTTTTTGTTCAACGCCGCCAGTAATTTCTCATGAATACCACCAAAACCACCGTTGCTCATAATCAATATATGATCGCCGGGCTGTGCTGATTCAACGATCATCCGTACCAACGCATCGATATCAGAACACCAACGGGCGGGTTGAATACATTGTTCAGCAATCTCAGCAACTTGCCACGGAATATTACCAGGCTGAAACAGGAATACTTCATCTGCACGGCCCAGAGAAGGAGCTATCTCATTTTTGCTCATGCCGAGTTTCATCGTATTTGAGCGAGGTTCCAGAACAGCAAGGATACGAGCCATACCCCCGGCCTTACTTCTCAACGCTTCCAGCGTTGCCAGAATTGCTGTTGGGTGATGGGCAAAATCATCGTAAATCGAGATGCCATTCACCTCACCTACTAACTCCAGACGGCGACGAGCATTGATAAAGTCACCCAATACCTGACAAGCGTCCGCAGGTTGCACTCCAACATGGTAAGCTGCTGCAATGGCCATCAAGCCATTATGCATATTATGTTCACCCACTAATGACCAGCTAACTTCACCGACCAACTCACCATGATGGAACACCTGATAAGTGCTGCTGTCCTGAGTCGTTTTTTTTGTCTGCCAGCTCCCTGTTTCACCGGTATATTCCAGTTCACTCCAACATCCCATGCCGATAACCTGTTTCAGATTAATGTCATGGTCGGGGGCCAGGATCTTACCGGTTCCCGGCACGACTCTGACAAGATGATGGAATTGTTTTTGAATCGCAGCCAAATTTTCGAATATATCAGCATGATCGAATTCAAGATTGTTCATAACGAGCGTGCGGGGGCTGTAGTGAACGAATTTTGAACGCTTATCAAAAAAAGCGCAATCATACTCATCCGCTTCAATTACGAAAAACGGGCTTTCACCCAGTTGTGCTGAAACTTCAAAATTACCCGGTACGCCGCCGATCAAAAACCCCGGTTTATAACCACAAGCTTCCAGAATCCATGCCAGCATTCCGGCTGTTGTCGTTTTGCCATGTGTTCCTGCAACCGCCAGAACCCAACGCTCCGGCAAAACATGATCATGCAGCCATTGCGGACCGGATGTATAAGGAATACCACGATCCAAAACCGCCTCAACACAAGGATTGCCCCGTGTCATGGCATTACCGATGATCACCATATCTGGCACAGGATTGAGTTGTGAAGGATCGTATCCCTGGATCAGTTCAATACCCTGATTTTCCAACAGAGTACTCATAGGAGGATACACATTGGCGTCGGAACCGGTCACTTCGTGGCCTAACGAGCGAGCGAGGATGGCCAGCCCTCCCATGAAAGTTCCGCAGATGCCAAGAATATGAATACGCATTTATTTCTATCCGATATCATGAAGTGTATCACTATTCTAACCATCAAATCATAGATTAGAAATGCAATGACCTATCAATCATTCTATTCTTTAGCTAAACTGCCTGCACTTAAGTGCAACACATATGTGATGCACTCTTTTAAAATCATAACCAAATCAGGGCCTTCGTCATGAAAACATTAGGCGAATTCATCGTCGAAAAACAGCACGACTTTCCTCATGCTACAGGTGAATTGACCGCATTACTTTCTGCTATCAAACTGGGTGCCAAGATCATTCATCGGGACATCAATAAAGCGGGTCTCGTGGATATTCTGGGCACCAGCGGTGTTTCAAATGTTCAGGGTGAAGTTCAGATGAAGCTGGACTTGTATGCCAATGAAAAACTCAAGGCAGCACTGAAAGCTCGCGGTGAAGTAGCGGGTATCGCTTCTGAAGAAGAAGACGATATCGTCATCTTTGATGGCGACCGGGCAGAAAATGCAAAATATGTTGTTTTGATGGACCCACTGGATGGTTCTTCGAATATTGATGTAAACGTTTCCGTCGGTACTATTTTCTCCATTTATCACCGAATTACACCGATCGGGCAACCGGTGACTGAAGAAGATTTTCTGCAACCGGGCCATCGTCAGGTTGCGGCTGGTTATGTCGTCTACGGCTCATCCACCATGTTGGTTTACACCACTGGCTGTGGTGTTCATACCTTCACTTATGATCCTTCTCTGGGTGTCTTCTGCCTGACTCATGAAAAAGTTCAGTTCCCGGCAAAAGGCAATATGTACTCCATTAACGAAGGGAACTACATTAAATTCCCTCTGGGTGTGAAAAAGTACATCAAATATTGTCAGGAGCAGGATGAAGAAACTCAGCGTCCTTACACTACCCGTTATGTTGGCTCACTGGTTGCTGACTTCCATCGCAACCTGCTGAAAGGTGGTATTTACATTTACCCAAGTACAGCCAGCCATCCGACCGGTAAATTACGTCTGCTGTATGAGTGCAACCCGATTGCATTCCTGGCTGAACAAGCTGGCGGTAAAGCCAGTGACGGTACAAGCCGGATACTGGATATCAAACCAAGCGAGTTGCACCAGCGCGTTCCACTGTTTGTCGGAACCAAATCGATGGTGGAAAAAGCCGAAAGTTTTATGGCTGAATTTCCCGAAGAATAAATCGATTTATTAAATGGTTAATTGAAGAGGCGTGTTTCGTCTCTTCTTTATAAAGAAATACACCTTTCATAAATTATGGTTCACTCTACGAATCAGAAAAATGGAATTACTTTAGGCCTGTTTTGGCTATAATACCCCGCACTCCATTTTGGTTTGAAATTGAAGGAAACCTTTTATGAGCCTGAACAACGTACCGGCGGGTAAAGAACTGCCAGAAGACATCTACGTTATCATTGAGATCCCAGCAAATGCTGATCCAATTAAATATGAAGTCGACAAAGACTCCGGCGCTCTGTTTGTAGACCGTTTCATGTCAACGGCTATGTTCTATCCGTGCAACTACGGTTACATCAACAATACTCTGTCCCTTGATGGTGACCCGGTTGACGTACTGGTTCCAACTCCATACCCATTGCAGCCAGGCTCCGTTATCCGCTGCCGCCCAGTTGGTATGCTGAAAATGACCGATGAATCCGGTGAAGATGCTAAACTGGTTGCTGTTCCTCATACTAAACTGAGCAAAGAATACGATCACATTAAAGATGTGAACGATCTGCCAGAACTGCTGCGCTCCCAGATTACCCATTTCTTTGAACACTACAAAGATCTGGAAAAAGGCAAGTGGGTAAAAGTTGACGGCTGGGAAAATGTTGAAGCCGCTAAAGCTGAAATCCTGACTTCTTTCGAACGTGCTGCCAAAAAATAATCCTGACGGATAACAGCAAGTTTTGATCGTAAAAAACCTCTGTGTTCTTATCGGCACAGAGGCTTTTTTTTAGTTAGTCAATTAAAGTGATCCTAAAAAATACTATACAGATCGTTATTTTTCTTCGTGACGTTTCAGCCAGTCACCACTTTCTATTCGGGTAAGCCCCTCGACAGATAACATATACAAATAAATCCATGCACTGCCGTAGGGGGTTTTGATCAATTCCCTTTGATATTCCTGAGTGTTCTTTTTCAAATCATCCAGTTCAGTCAAAATGGATGATGTAATGCGATAAACTTCACATTCAAGAGTGCCTTCGCCGCGGACTACCGCGGGATAATGCCCCAGGTCATAAATTTCATACCCCTCAAGCCGATGCTCTCCTAAAAGTTGGGCATAGGTCATCCAGTGGTGATTGCCTTGTTTGCGCCTCAGGCTACCATAAACAATAACTCGCATCGTTAAAACTCAAACTCATAGAGCAGATCTAAAGCCTGATCAATACCAGATACCGCTTCCAGATACAATCTTGGCATCACCCGATAACGTAGGGTCAGAGTTGCCAGTGAGTCAAAAATCCCAACACCATATTTCACCTGTAAGTCGTTGGTAATCTTACCACTCACAACAACCTGCGATTTATCACCAACTCCCTGTGTATCCAGAGCCAGATCAGAGACACCAAAGGTTTCACCTATTTTGCCTACTAATTTACCGCTCTGGGCAACGCCGAGGCCGATCAACATAGAAGTCATCTGGGAGTTGTCAGAGCCTCCCTTTTCTAAGCCTTCACCACGCAACAAGTAAGAAAGTGCTTCCTGTTGCGATTTAACCGGCTCAGAGAAAATTTCAATTTTAGGCTTATCTGCCAGCCCCATTACCCTCACCCCAGCGATGACATTATTCGCTGTCGATTCAGGATTGCGGATTGCTTCAATATTCAACAGTGGTTGATCCGGTGGGCCAGAGAACATAATCAGCCCCTTGCGCACCTGTAAATCCTGCCCATAAGCACGAAATTGACCATCCGGAATATCAATTTGACCATTCAGCGCCAGACCTTGTTGATCCTGAATAACTTTCAGATCTCCTTTCAACTGGGCATTCAAGCCAAATGCATTCAAGCGAACATCATTACCTATGTGAATATTTAAGTCACTTTGAATCAAAATGGAAGATTTTTTCTTTTCTATCGGCTGAAGATTTTTATCCAACATTACTTCGTCAGAAGAAATACCTACAGCAGATTCAGGTAACTCTTGTACAGTAATCCGGGCCCATGGGATACCCACACTACCATTGAGTTTCAATAAATGAGGTGTTGCCTCAAAAACCAAATCAGGACTTACATCTATTTTAACCATGGGTGGCACAGTAACCCGCAGTTTATCCCCATAAGCAGCGACTCTGGCAGACCAGGCATTTAAATTACGCCAGTCTGCATTCCCATGGAGATTAAGCTGTCCCTGAGGCGTTTTAATGACCCCTTCTAAACCAGAACGAACACCATCAAAATAAACGGATAACTGACTCTGGTTAATATCAAATGGCAACCAGTGGCTATTAACCTGAAAAACATCAGCCTTCAGAAAACCATATAACAATGGATTCTTGACACTCCCGCCAAGATTCAAGTTTGCATTCAAAGTTCCGTCAGCTTTTTCACCTTTATCCAAAATGGGCTTAATCAGATTAAGAGAAAGAAAACGGGCATCGACATTACCAGATAATTTACGCCGTCCATCCAGTTCATCTATCTGAACATGACCATCTAATTGACCATTACCGACCAGTTTAAACAACCACGATAAATCAACCTTTCCGTTTTTCAGGCCCGCATTCAGAGTCAGCCTTTCGAAATCAACGGGTAACGTAGAACCTTCCACAACCTGTCGAAGCTGAACCCCATCACCTTCAAGCGCCATTTTTACCTGCGGTAATTGATGCCCTTCCGTCCATTTAACATTAGCATTACCACTGAATATCCCTTTTAGCTGAGTTGTCTTATCCAGATATGGCTGGATCATAGCAAGATCAAAATGCTCCAGTACGATATCAGCCTGTCCGCTGCTACCTGCTTCTATCGGTTTCGGAATACAGAGCTGAGCATTCGGATTCAGCCAACAGTGAGTACCAACGATCACTTTCTGCTGTGCATTTTGGTAATCAAACGTCAGTGCTTTACTTAAACGCCACTCGCCAACAGGTGTATCAAAATAGGTATTATTGATATTACCTTTCCAGCGTTCCTGTTTGCGGTCAAAACTGCCATTCAGGGCCAAACGGCCTGATACAGGGTTTCCATCCACCCGTAATTGCAGCTCATGCTGTCTTTCTGTGCCTTTGGCGTTAAGCTCCAGATTATTGATGGCCAAATCGGCCTGTTTCAGCTGCTGAATAGTGACTGATAACCGGCCTTCAATTTGATCCGTTGACCGTAAATCACCTTTAATAACCGCGCTATCTACCGACAAATCATTTTGCCAACGCACACCACGCGCGTTTAAGTCTGCAACGACCTGAGGTGCTTTTAGGTTGCCACGGAGTTTCAAATCCCCCATAACCACACCAGACAGCCCCGGCAACAGGCCATTTAGTTGTGGTGCATGAATATCACCATCCAACTCCCATTTTTCATCAGTAAGACGGCCTTTAACATCCAGCGTATTACGACCAAATATGACGTTAAATTGGGGGATATCCCATTGCCCCGCTGCATTGCCGGAAACTTTGCCATGCATTTTGATGCTGTTCTGTTTTACATGACCATCAAGGGCGATTTCAGGAAGCTGAAGCTGCCAGCTCCCGCCATATAAGCTACCTCGAACCGCTACCTTGCCATCTATTCTGGCAGGCCATTCCGGCCACTGTTTTTCAGTATCAATACCATGCAGGTGCAACTGAGCATTCCAGCTAATGGCTTTACTCCAGTCAACCACACCAGTGAGTTCGGCATTGCCCTGTAATGCAGACAGGCGCAAACGAGTGAGCCGGAGCAGCTCCTCATTTCCCTTCGCATCCAGAACCAATAAGGCCGGAGGAAGTTCATTCCCTTTAATATCAGAACGCAGGGAAAGGTCATAATCGCTGGCTTTACCATTCAGGTGTAACCTGACATCATTCAGCTGATATTCTGCTTTTGCCGTCAATGGCCACTGTAGGTGATGACTTACCAGTGTCAGGCGCATAGGCAGATTTGCTTTAGCTAATTCCGTCTGAACATTCAGATCCGCATCCACGGGCCCTGCAAGCTTTAATGCCAGATTAAGTTGCTGTAGCAAAGCACCATTCAGTTTTGCCTGAAAATGTTGTCCTTTTACGGGTTCCAGCGTAGTACTACCCTTAACTGACAATTTAACCGGCCACTGTTCAGCAAGTTTTGCCGTCCCCTGTATTACCAGAGAGCCTTCCGGCGCACTCACGCTAAAGTTTTTGATATCTACATCCTGCCCCTGATTACTGGCTTTCAGCTCCACATCATTGATGGTGATATCAGTATCTCCCGCCAAACGAAGCTGGCGGCCGTGAATATTTTCTACTGTGATATCAAGAGGAATAGGAACCGCAGGCAAGTCTGCCAAAAGTGGCTTGGCAAACAGCGTCTTTAAAACTTCACCCAATGATTGTTCAGATTCAGTTTTTGGCCGGGGTTTTTGTTCAGTAGGCTCAATAGGCTTTTTAGGTAGTGCAATCAAAAGATTACTGATTTGTATTGGTTTTAACGTCAGATGCTTTTCCTGCCACTGTGCTCCTGCATTAAATTCACCTAAATCAATCGCGATATCGTCGACTTGGACGTGGATATTCTTTAAAGAAAGGAGATCCAACTCGATAGGATACGGCGTTTTCAATTCAGTTAATGGCTCAGAATCCGGCGATTTTTCTGACGGCGGGAGTTCAGCGGTATTAACCAGAACAGATACGCCTTCCGTTGTCAGGGCATTGGCGCAGATATGGCTGCGATGTAAACAGGAAAGCCGTAGTGAGAGGTGAAAATTATCAGCATTAACATCAATACCCGGCATCTTATATTTAATGCCTTTCAGTGTTAAATCACGCCAGCCGCCACTGACATTTGCTATCTCCAGCCCCGGAACCAAACGCGTTGCACTGTTGATCATAAAATGCAGGCCGGTTTGTGTAGTCACCAATCCCACAACTGTGATGAGCAACAGGCCAACAATCAGCAGGAAAGCAATACTAACTCTTTTTACCCACCTCATAGTTCAGCCCCTAAGCCAATGTAAAACTGAACCTCATGATTATTTTTGTCCCCTACAGGAGAAGCAAGGTCGAACTTAATCGGCCCGACGGGAGAAGCCCAGCGCACGCCAATACCTGCACCGGTTTTGAAGTTACTCCTTTTGATATCATTGACTGCTTCGCCGGTATCCACAAACATAGCTCCCCACCAATTACCATGAACATTGTATTGATACTCCAGCGAGCCAATAACCAGTTTTGATGCACCCGTCAATTTACCATCACTGTCTTTAGGTGAAATTTTCTGATACTTGTAACCACGAATACTACGATCGCCCCCAGCGAAGAAACGCAAATCAGGTGGCACTCTCTCAAATTGATTGGTTTCTATCCAGCCAAGATCGCCGCGCACAACAAAACGATGTTTATCACGTAACGTCCTGACCCAGACGTGGTGAGCCTGTAAAACCATAAAGTCGACATCTGAATGCCAGGTTGTATCAGAGATATCAATTGAGTAGCGCTGGCTATCCCCCCAGTAAGGCATCGTGCCTCCACGCTGGCGGATTCGGCTGATATTAGCTCCCGGATAAAGCAACGCAGTGGTGTTTGTCACATTAGCCTGCGTAAAGTGACTGAGGCTCCAGCGCAGGTTGACACCATACCGCCAGCCGGTGGAGAGATCCCAGTTGCGGGAGAGGTTTAAAGTTGCTGTATCAGAAGTGGTATCGTTAAGTTCTTTACGTTTATAACCGGTTTGCAATTCGTAGTACTGCTCAAGCGGGTTAGCCTTAAGTGGCATTTTATAAGACGCATCAATCACCTGATCACGTCTGGAAACATTGATACTGGTGCTTAAACTATGCCCCCGGGAATTCAGCCACGGTTTTTTCCATTTTACCTGAACACGGGGACCGACATCTGTTGCATACCCTCCACCTAACTCAACATAGTTGGCAGAGCGGGGAACTAGTGAAGCATCCAGTGGTAATATTTTATCTTTACTCTCGCGACCCGTTTTAAAATCAGGTACGACAACTGCCGAATTGAACCAGCCGGTATCTGCCAACCGACGGTTAAGCTCTGCCAGCTCTTCCGAAGAGTAGTAATCACCTTCTTTAAATGGCACCAGATTATTCAGGTAGTTTTCGCGGATTTGTGAACCCTGAAATTTAACAGGGCCAAAACGATAACGCTGCCCGCTATCGAAATCAAAATCCCAGTAAGATACATGCCGTTCTTTAGAGACTTCCAGCTCACTTTTTTTCATTTCGGCATCAAAATATCCTTTCCTGAGAGCAAGATTATTCAGCGCACTCTTAAAACTTTCATATTCACCATGATTCAGGATCGTCCCATCTTTCGGCATATTTTTTTTGATCATTGCAGCATAATCAGGATCGGTTCTGGCTCCACCTTCCAAATCAACCTTAACACCGGCAATCCGAACCGGTTCTCCTAAAGTGACTTTTGCTGTTAAAACCGGACGGGAAGGAGGCGTATTTTCCTGATAAGTGAATTCAATTGTAGGCTCATAATATCCCAGTGGCCTGAGTCCTTTTCGTATAGCTTTCTCGACACGGGCACGAAAACGTCCATCGGGAGAAACTTCATCAGTACTAATGTTTGAGAGCTGCACTCTGGCATTTTTTTCCAGTTCGCCAGAAAGTCCTTCCACTTTCAATCGTAAATTTGCACTATAAACCGATGGAGTTGCGATAGACACACAAAGCACAAATATGAAAGAGTATCGTGACACGCTAACTCCTAATAAATTTATTTAGGGGTAATATTCAGCAGTATAAAAATTCTGCCATAAATTAATTTTGGTAAAGCTTTATAGATACACAAGCAACTCTATAACCATAAAATAGATGATAAACAGGAGAGAATCTTGCCAAATTCAACTAATGAAAGCCAACATGTTTCTGAACAAAGTGCATTACCCGGTAGAGAATTACCATTAACTGTATCACCCTATCATTACGTTACACAGCATGCGATAGATAACATCCCTGAAAATATGGAAATTGCTTATGTCGGAATGGGGTGTTTCTGGGGTGTCGAGCGCCTGTTCTGGCAACAAGAAGGGGTTTATACCACTTCAGCCGGCTACAGTGGCGGCATCACGCCAAATCCGACCTATGAAGAGGTTTGTTCCGGATTAACCGGGCATGCTGAAGTTGTCAGAATTGTGTTTGACCCGACAAAAATTACCTATAGCCAATTATTAAAACTGTTCTGGGAAAATCACGATCCGGCACAAGGGATGCGTCAGCATGGTGATATTGGTACACAATATCGTTCAGCTCTTTATACCGTTTCTCCTGAACAATATGCGCAGGCAGTCGCTAGTCTCGAACAATATCAGCTGGCGATGGATGAGAATGGCGATCAGCGCACGATCACCACAGAGATCCGGGCAGCCGGACCATTCTATTTTGCGGAAGATTATCACCAGCAATACCTGATGAAAAACCCTGAAGGGTACTGTGGGCTGGGGGGAACGGGGATCTGTTTCCCGCCTACGTCCAGAAACTAGCCAGTTTAGTCAACACAATGTTATAATTATTTGACTAAATTCATTTAACTTACGGCATATTACCTTTGCCGTAAGTTTTTATTTGTGTAATTTTTCACTCCTTTCTTCAGTGTTATTCAAATAAAAAACTACCCTGCCACTGAAGATAAGACTTGGATACTTTATGTTAAACAGTTTATTAATCATACTTTTGCTTTGTGCTATCAGCGCATTTTTTTCGTTATCTGAAATTTCTCTGGCCGCTTCAAGAAGAATAAAACTAAAACTGATGGTGAATGAGGGAAATATTAATGCAGCCCGCGTTCTTAAGTTACAGGAAACTCCGGGCCGGTTTTTTACTGTAGTACAAATTGGTCTGAATGCAGTAGCAATCCTCGCTGGTGTTGTTGGAGAATCGGCATTTTCGCCTGCCATTAAGTCACTACTGACCCGTTTCATGCCCCATGACTGGGCAGAGCAACTCGGCTTTATCTGCTCTTTTATTATCGTAACCAGCCTTTTCATTCTACTTGCTGATCTAACACCCAAACGTCTTGGGATGATTAAGCCTGAAGCCGTTGCTATCCGGATTGTTAACCCAATGCGTTTTTGTCTGGCAATATCCCGGCCTTTAGTCTGGCTGTTCAACGGGCTTGCCGACTGCATATTCAAGATTTTTAAAATCCCGATGGCCCGTAATGAAGATATTACCTCTGATGATATTTATGCTGTCGTTGAGGCTGGAGCTGTCGCTGGTGTATTACGTAAGCAAGAGCATGAGTTAATTGAAAATGTTTTCGAGCTGGAATCCCGTACAGTTCCGTCTGCCATGACCTCCCGCGAAAGTGTGGTTTATTTTGATAAGAATGAAGACGAAAACAGTATCAAAGAAAAGATCTCTACTCATCCACACTCGAAATTCCTTGTTTGCGACGGCGATATTGATCACGTCATGGGCTATGTAGATTCCAAAGATTTACTGAACCGTGTCCTGAGTGGGCAAAGTCTCAACCTGAAAAATGGTGTTCAAATCCGCAATGCACTGATGATCCCTGATACTCTTTCGCTATCTGACACACTGGAAAGTTTCAAGGCTGCCGGAGATGACTTTGCCATCATTCTGAATGAATACGCACTGGTAATGGGTGTGATAACGCTGAATGATGTTATGACAACTTTAATGGGGGATTTAATCGGTCAGGGGCAGGAAGAACAGATTGTTGTCCGTGATGAAAATTCCTGGTTAGTCGAAGGCGGCACGCCTATAGAAGATGTGTTACGAGTTCTGGATATTGAAGACTTCCCGGATTCCAGCAATTATGAAACTATCGCTGGTTTTATGATGTTCCGCCTGCGTAAAATTCCGAAGCGTACTGATTATGTGAAGTTCAGCGGATATAAATTCGAAGTGGTAGACATTGATAATTATAAAATCGACCAATTATTGGTAACCAAAATTGTTGATACCCCAACGCCTTCCAGCAACCCCACAGAACAGGCAATATCTGAATAACTCGCAATAATAAAAAACGGCCGAAAGGCCGTTAATTCAATTCCCAAAACTATTTTATTTTGGAACTACCCCATTTCGGCCTGTAGAAGCAATACCTGTTGGTTAACTTCACTCATGACATTGAAATGGCGTTTATCTTTTATTTTGGGAGGTAGAATTTTCCCATAATTAAATTCAAAGGCACCCATGTCTTTGATGTATAACCGTCCACGGAATAGGGTTTTTACGTAGAGAGCAATTTTTAGTGGATTATAGCGCTGAAAGATTTTCATCTCTTTTTTACTCCTCCATGCTTCTTACGATACTATTTTTCTGTACTGCGCAATTAGTGAATCAAAAGGTACATCACGGCTGTGTACGTTCTATAGACTCTGCATCTGGAAATTCGTTCCCGAATACTGAAGATTCAACCGCTGTTTAGGCGTAACATAATGAAAAAATAGAGCATTATGTTATCCTTGTTGAAGGTTTACTTATATTTTATTTTAAATGTTACCAAATTGTTTTATTTTATGAGAGCAGACCAGTTAACAGTCGCTATGCTGGGTATGATACTCCCTGATAACATGTCACATCATGCTAAGTAAGGAATAAATATGCTAAGAAACATAGTGTTAGCTTTAATATTGAGCTTAACTTCAATTACTGCATTTGCTCATAACATTACTGTCGGCCAACCTGTGCCTGCCGTAATTATAGCAGACAAAGGTGAACTCCTTCTCAACAACGGTAAGTTTAGCTATCAGCAATGGAGCAGTGCAGAACTGCCGGGGAAAGTCAGAACTATCCAGCATATTGCCGGACGCAGCTCTGCCAAAGAAATGAATGACCCTCTTATTCAGGCCCTAAAAGCCGCTGATCTTCCGAAAGATAAATATCAGACAACCAGCGTTGTAAACACTGATGATGCTATCTTCGGCACCAGTGCTTTCGTCCGTAGCAGCCTTGAAGACAGTAAGAAAGAGTTCCCGTGGTCACAATTTATTGTCGATAGTGATGGTGTTGCCAAACAAGCGTGGGGTCTGGAACCCAAAAGTTCAGCAATTATTGTGCTGGATAAAAACGGTATCGTACAGTTTGTCAAAGATGGTAAGTTGAACAATGAAGATATCAAGCATGTCCTTGCCTTGATCAAAGAAGAACTGAAAAATTAATCGGTTATATTAAAAATACCCGATGATATTGGCTGGTGATAATGGTTTCTTCAGGAACCATTATCACTTTACCCCATTAAAAAATCGTCACCCTAAATCCCGGGTTTAAAAACGATTCACGCGGCGTATAGTCCAGCGTTTTACCTGCCCAGTCAGTAACATGCCCGCCTGCAGCAAGTGCAACAGCATGGCCTGCGGCAGTATCCCAGATATTTGTCGGCCCAAAGCGAGGATAAAGCTGGGCTTTCCCTTCTGCTACCATACAAAATTTAAGTGATGATCCGACTGACAGTGTTTGGTGAGCCCCTAACTGAGTAAGATAATCCCTCAGCTCATCATCCATATGAGAACGACTAACCACGACAGTGGGTGGTGTTGCAGAGACAACTTTGATAGGGAATTTCTGCCCGTTAGTTTCCTTCCACGCATGCCGCTCATGCCCTGAATAAAGGACGTCACGTACCGGGACATACACAACCCCCATGACAGGAATACCCTCTTCAATCAGTGCGATATTGACCGTAAATTCACCATTCCGATTAATGAATTCTTTCGTGCCATCCAATGGGTCAACCAGCCAGTAACGACGCCAGTTTTTCCTCTCATCCCACGTTGGAGGATCTTCCTCTGATATCAATGGAATATCAGGCGAAATACGTGTCAGCCCTGCTTTGATGATCTTATGAGCGGCAATATCCGCAGCAGTAACGGGTGAATCATCGGTTTTATGCTTTATTTGCATCGGTTGCTCATCATGATAAACGGACATGATGGCTGCGCCTGCTTCCCGTGCAAGTTGGCAGATCTGTTGTAACATATACACCTCTGCATTTTCTAAAATAAAATAGCCGGTTATCCAGCTATTTTATTGTTCAGAATTACAGGATCTCAAGTAGTTCTACTTCAAAGATCAGAGTGCTGTAAGGAGGAATAGAAGCACCTGCACCGCGCTCACCGTAAGCCAGGTTGTGAGGAATATAGAGTTCCCATTTGGAGCCAACAGGCATCAGCGTCAGAGCTTCAATCCAGCCAGGGATAACGCCGCTGACAGGAAATTCTGCTGGCGTTCCACGCTGTACAGAACTGTCAAATACAGTGCCATCGATCAGACGACCGGTGTAGTGAACACGAACACGGTCACTGCGAGCCGGGATTGCGCCATCACCCTGAGTCAGAACAGAGAACTGCAAACCAGACTCAGTGCTGCTCACACCTTCACGCTGTACGTTTTCTGCCAGGAACTTTTTGCCTTCTTCTGCCATCGCCTGCTGACGCTCACGACGAACACCGTCGGCACGCTCATGTACTTCACGCAGAGCACGATGCAGTTCTTCTACAGGAAGCGCCGGAGCACGGCTTTCCAGTGCATCACACAGACCTGCCAGTAAAGCCTCTGGCTCCAGCCCTTGCAAACCGGATTCCTGCAATTGTTGTCCAACCTGCAAACCAATACCGTAGCTTGCACGTGCTTCAATAGATTCAAAAGAAGGTTTTGTCATGAAATTACCTTTATTGGATAAATAAAGGCCCAAGCATAACAGCCCTGTCTGGATGGGTAAACGCACTAAGGAATTAAAAACAGGGAGTTTTACTTTTGTAAAACATTATCTATTGCTATATTAGAGCATAAATTAAGCAGGAGGAGACACAATTATGGCTGCTGTCGTTATTCGTCAATCTGGAGGAGCTAACATTGTTAGTATTCCAAAAGCTATTGTGAAAACACTGAATCTGCATACTGGCTCAAAGTTAGAACTGTCTATTCAGGATAACAGAATTGTACTCACACCAATTGAAGAAGAGTTAACTCTGGAATCACTATTAGCAGGAAGTCCCAAAGAATGTTTTACAATAACAGAAGAAGATAAAGAATGGCTTAACTCCAAGCCTGTTGGTAAGGAAATACTCTGATGTATGTACCAGAAAAAGGAGACATTGTTTCATTAGATGTTGATCCAAGTGCAGGTAAAGAAATCATGAAACGTCGCCCTGCATTTGTACTCTCTCGCAAAATGTTCAACGAGCATACAGGATTTGCTATTGTAGCCCCGATTACCAGTATGAAAAGAGGGATGAATATGGAAGTGATCTTACCCAGGGATCTATCTACTCAAGGAGCAATTCTTATTCATCAGATAAAATCCTTAGACTTTGCCGATCGCCAGATCGAATTTATTGAGAGAGCACCTCAAGATATCATCGAAAAAGTGAGTGAAATAGCTAAGGTGATCATTTCATAAGAAAACAAAAAACGCTGGCATTGCCAGCGTTTTTTGTTCACATGTTCTTATAGCTAATCAGAGATTAAGCTTCTGGAACAATGCTAACGTTCAACTGTGCGAATACATCGCTGTGTACCTGGAAGTGAACTTCGTGCTCACCAACAGTACGCAGAACGCCGTTAGGCAGGCGAACTTCGCTCTTAGATACAGCAACACCAGCAGCAGTAACTGCATCAGCGATGTCACGAGTACCGATAGAACCGAACAGTTTACCTTCGTCACCCGCTTTAGAAGCGATAGTCACAGTGCCCAGTGCTTTGATTTGCTCTGCACGAGCTTGTGCTGCTGCCAGAACGTCAGCCAGTTTAGCTTCCAGTTCAGCACGGCGAGCTTCGAAAAATTCGATGTTTTTCTTAGTTGCAGGAACAGCTTTGCCCTGAGGAACTAAGAAGTTACGGGCATAACCCGCTTTAACGTTAACTTGATCACCCAGGCTACCCAGGTTCGCTACTTTATCAAGCAGAATAACTTGCATTACCTTATCCTCTCAAAGTCGTGAATGGACTGTGCCTATTACTGATGACGATCAGTATAAGGCAACAAAGACAGGTAGCGTGCACGCTTGATAGCACGAGCGAGCTGACGCTGATATTTTGCACGAGTGCCGGTGATGCGGCTAGGTACAATTTTACCACTTTCAGTGATGTAGTTTTTCAGCGTAGCAATGTCTTTATAATCAATCTCTTGTACGCCTTCCGCTGTGAAACGGCAGAACTTGCGACGACGGAAATAACGTGCCATTTGGCTAGTCTCCAGAATCTATCAATTCAATCTGCTCGGCATGAAGAACCAGTTTGCTTAGACCATTGCGCCCATGATGGGAGTTAATGAATCCTGAAACGGTTATTCGACTACCGACCGTTATACTGTGAGTATATTCTTGTAACAATTGTCCGCTGGCAATAACGGGCATTCTGCACCATGACTGCCTGCTGAATCCGGCTTCCTGCTGCTGTGAACGATGTTCGAGCACAAACTGACAATGTGGAATACCGGATGGACTGACTTTTCGTATCGGTGTCTTGCACACTGTGCCAGAAAGCACCAAACGATTAGCTGTCACAGAGATTACTCTTCAGAATCCCCAGCTTCATCAACATCATCAACCAGGCCTTCTTCCAGGACCAGGTCACGGCTGCGACGTTCGTCTTTAGCCTTAACCATTGGTGATGGTTCAGTTACTGCGTGCTTAGTACGCATAACCATGCTGCGGATAACGGCATCGTTGAAGCGGAAGTTAGTTTCCAGCTCATCAATCGCTTCTTGTGGAGCTTCAACGTTCAACAGAACGTAGTGAGCTTTGTGCAGTTTGTTGATTGGATAAGCCAGTTGACGGCGGCCCCAGTCTTCCAGACGATGAATCTGACCTTGTGCGTTAGTGATAGTTGCACTGTAACGCTCGATCATGCCCGGAACCTGTTCGCTCTGGTCAGGATGGACCATAAAAACGATTTCGTAATGACGCATTATCATTGCTCCTTACGGATTATTCAGCCTCCTGTCAGGGTCAGCCGTGGCCCATGGAGGCAAGGAACGTGTTAAGTACGGCTGAAAAATCGACGCGTCACTATACCTGCGTAGTAGAAAAAACTCAAGTAATACCCGTCGTCTTTCAGGCTGCCTCTTTGTTGGCTGCGCTCACTCACCCCGGTCACATAGTTATCTATGCTTCCGGGGATTCACTCCCTTGCTGCCGCGACGCATCTCGAAATCCATAGAGTATATTTTTAAGCACTTCTCTGACGCATGATTTCAAACAGGCAAACGCCCGTTGCAACTGAGACATTCAGAGAAGAAACAGAACCTGCCATCGGAATACTGACCAGCTCATCACAATGATCACGAGTCAGACGGCGCATGCCTTCACCTTCAGCACCCATGACCAGTGCCATCGGGCCGGTCAGCTTGCTTTGATACAGGGAATGAGTAGCTTCTCCCGCTGTACCCACAATCCAGACGTTGTGTTCCTGCAATAAACGCAAAGTACGGGCGAGGTTAGTAACGCGGATCAGAGGTACGCTTTCTGCGGCACCACAGGCAACTTTTTTCGCGGTTGCATTCAGCTGTGCCGAACGGTCACGGGGAACGATAACGGCATGAACTCCTGCGGCATCCGCAGTACGCAGGCAGGCTCCCAGATTATGTGGGTCAGTCACACCATCCAGCACCAGCAGGAAAGGTCGCTCACACTGAGCCAGTAAATCAGGCAGGTCATTCTCCTGATATTGGCGTCCGGGTTTAACTCTCGCGATGATACCCTGATGTACCGCATTTTCTGTCTGTGTGTCCAGCCATTGGCGGTTAGCCAGTTGAACAGAAATCCCGATACTTTCCAGTTCCTGCAACAGCGGGGTCAAACGGCGATCTTCGCGCCCTTTCAGGACATAAACTTCCATGAAGCGCTGTGGATCACGCTCCAATAAGGCTTTAACGGCATGAATACCGTAGATAATTTCACTCATGACTGGATGATACCTAAAAAATGGAGGGCGGCGAAAACCGCCCTATTGTCTCTATTTTTCGCTAGTTAACTATCAGCTGTTTTCCGCGTTTTTTTCGCGCGTTTAGCTTTCAGCTTTGCTGTGATCTTTTTAGTTTTGTCTGAAATTTTCTTCTTTTTAGCTGCTTTTCCTGACAGACTGTCTGACGCTTTATCTGATTTATTACCTGAACTGGCTTTTTCCGTTTTTTTCTTCTTACGGAAATGGCTATCTGGCTCAAAATTATCTGATTTTTTATAATCACGGCCTTTTTTGCCACCTTTACGCTCAAATGCGCCTTTTTTCGCTTTATCCCGTGCTGTTTTGCCTTTATTACGGGCTTTGCGGGTCGTAGAAAGCAGAGCAAAGTCAATCTTACGTTCATCCATGTGAACCGCTTCTACACGGATTTCTACTTCATCGCCAAGCCGATAAGTCTGCCCGGAAGATTCACCGATAAGACGCTGACCAACATTGTCATGACGATAATAGTCATTATCCAGTGTGGAAACATGTACCAAACCATCAATGAACAGGTCATGCAACCTGACAAAGAAACCGAAGCCCGTCACACTGGTAATCAGGCCGGTGAAAACTTTACCCACCTGATCCTGCATGAAATCACATTTCAGCCAGTCAGCCACATCTCGTGTCGCTTCATCAGCACGGCGCTCAGTCATTGAGCAGTGATCACCCAATTGCAGCATCTGCGCCATATCGTTGTGCCAGCCACCGGTTGGTGTCCAGTGCTGTTCCGCAGTACCGTTTTCCTGTGCCAGCAGATACTTAATTGCCCGGTGTAAAACTAAATCAGGATAGCGACGGATCGGCGATGTAAAATGTGCATAAGCGCGCAGGGCCAGACCGAAGTGACCGCGATTTTCCGGATCATAAATGGCCTGTTTCATAGAACGCAATAACATCGTTTGCAACAGTTCATGGTCGGGACGTTCAGAGACAAGTTTCATCAGTTCAGCGAAATCTTTCGGCTCTGGCGTCATACCACCCGGCAGTTCCAATCCCAGTTCATTAAAGACTGAACGCAAATTCAGAATACTTTCTTCTCGTGGTCGATCATGAATACGATACAGAGCAGGTTCACGATGTTTTTCGACAAAACGCGCAGCCGCAATATTTGCCAGAATCATGCACTCTTCGATCAACTTATGAGCATCGTTACGCACAACCGGCTCAATACGCTCAATACGCCTTTCTGCATTGAAGATAAATTTCGCTTCTTCAGATTCAAACGAAATGGCTCCCCGCTCATCACGGGATACATCCAACGCCTGATAAAGTTCATGCAGATGCTCAATATGCTTCACCAGCGGCTTATAATGTTCCCGCAGTTCCTGATCGCCCTGTAGGATTTTCCCTACTTTGGTATAAGTCAAACGGGCGTGAGAATTCATCACCGCTTCGTAAAATTTGTATGAAGACAACCTTCCCTGAGCGGAAATCGTCATTTCACACACCATACACAAGCGATCAACCTCTGGATTTAGCGAACATAATCCGTTTGATAACACTTCCGGCAGCATCGGTACAACCTGCGACGGGAAATAAACGGAGTTACCACGGCTACATGCTTCGGCATCCAGAGGCGTTTGTGGGCGAACATAGTAACTGACATCCGCAATGGCAACCCATAAGCGCCAACCGCCACCGCGTTTTCTTTCACAATATACTGCGTCATCGAAATCACGGGCATCTTCACCATCGATAGTGACTAACGGCAGTGCTCGTAAATCAACCCGACCTTCTTTCGCTGATTCTGGGACATTTTCATCCAGACCAGCTAACTGTTTCTCCACCGTTGGTGGCCAGTTATAAGGGATTTCATGGGTGCGAAGGGCGATATCCACCGCCATGCTCGTTCCCATTGTTTCACCGAGCACTTCAACTATTTTGCCGATGGCTTTAGTACGGCGGGTTGGGCGATTTGTCAGTTCCACAACAACGACATTCCCCATCCTTGCTCCGCAAATTTCTTCTTTCGGGATCAGGATATCGAAACACAAACGACTATCATCAGGAACCACAAAACCCATGCCGGCATCGATAAAATACCGCCCGACAATCTGGCTGGTCTTTGGCTCCAATACCCGGACGATACGTACTTCAATACGGCCTTTACGATCCGGACGTAAAGGTTGAGCCAAAACAACATCACCGTGGATTGCCATCTTCATCTGTTCTGCTGACAGATAAAAATCCTCTTTGTGGCCTTCCACCCGTAAGAATCCATAACCATCACGATGCCCAATGACAGTTCCTTTTAATAAATCCAATCTTTCCGGCAACGCATAACACTGACGACGAGTGAAAACTAACTGTCCATCACGTTCCATTGCGCGCAAACGGCGACGCAATGCTTCCTGCGCATCTGCGCTGGTTAATTGAAGTTCTTGTGCTATTTCCTGACGACTTACCGGAGTGGTGTGTTTAGAAAGGATATCCAAGATATATTCCCGACTTGGGATAGGAGATTCGTATTTTGCAGCCTCTCGTTCCTGAAAAGGATCTTTTGACATCGCTATTCCTCTGTTGTCATCAGTAAGCTGTTTATCCCCGCGCTTTATTTCCTGCTTCATTTTGTCAGCAACAATTGATAAAGGGGACGATTGTCTTCAACCATATCGGCCAAAGTATATTGATTTAATTCTTCCAAAAAGTTTTCCACTGCCTGATTCAATACTGATTTTAGACGACAGGCTGGAGTAATATGGCAACTGTCGCAGTTAACTAATCCAAGTGGCTCCAGTAAACGTACCACATCACCAATTTTAATTTCACTGGCGGGTTTTCCCAGACTAATGCCGCCGTTTTTTCCTCTGACAGCATTCACTAATCCCAGATTACTCAGTTGATTAATGATTTTTACCATATGATTACGTGATACACCGTAAACTTCTGTTACTTCAGTAATATTTGTCATCTGGCCTTCAGGTAAAGAAGCCATATAAATCAGGGCACGCAAGCCGTAATCGGTAAAACTGGTTAACTGCACACTTACCTCTGGGTGGCTGGATATAACGGGGATTATTGGAAACCAAACAAGTAAAGATTATTGGTTTATCATCATTAACTGGTCACATTATGTGGGTATTTTAAAAATTAAGCAAAGCAAGCTGTCACCAGAAAAATGATAGAGGTACGGCTGTCTGTGTCCCAAAAATGCAAAAACCGGGCATAAAGCCCGGTTATAGACACTTAGTGATTAAAAATGATCAGTTAAGCATCAAATGGATCGCGCAGGATCATAGTTTCAGAGCGATCAGGGCCTGTAGAAATAATATCAACAGGAACACCGGACAGTTCTTCTACACGCTTAATGTAGTTCAGAGCAGCTTCTGGCAACTGGCTGTGCTCTTTCACACCGAAAGTGCTTTCATCCCAGCCCGGCAGAGTTTCATATACTGCTTCCAGACCTTCCCAGTTCTCCGCTGCCAATGGTGTAGTGTCGATGACAGTACCATCAGCCTGACGATAACCTACGCAGATCTTAACTTCTTTCAGGCCATCCAGTACGTCCAGTTTGGTCATACAGAAGCCAGACAGGGAGTTGATTTGAATAGCACGGCGGATAGCAACGATATCCAGCCAGCCAGTACGACGGCTACGGCCTGTGGTAGCACCGAATTCCTGACCTTTCTGGCGCAGATATTCACCGGTTTCATCAAACAGTTCTGTTGGGAATGGACCTGCACCAACACGGGTAGAGTAAGCTTTGACAATACCCAGTACATAATCAACGTAACGCGGACCCAGACCTGAACCCGTTGCAACACCACCCGCGGTAGTATTAGAAGAGGTTACATAAGGATAAGTACCGTGGTCGATGTCCAGTAATGTACCCTGAGCACCTTCAAACATTACCAGCTCACCTTTCTGAGTTGCTTTGTAAAGCAGGTCAGAAACGTCAACTACCATGCCAGTCAGGATATCCGCAATCGCCAGAATATCATCCAGAGTTTTCTGGAAATCAACGGCAGGTTCGTTGTAATAATTAACCAGCTGGAAGTTATGATAATCGATGATTTCTTTCAGTTTAGCTGCGAAAGTTTCTTTATCGAACAAATCACCCACACGCAGACCACGGCGAGCCACTTTATCTTCGTATGCAGGACCGATACCACGACCGGTTGTACCGATTGCCTTCGCACCACGCGCTTTTTCACGAGCATTGTCCAATGCAACATGATAAGGCAGGATCAATGGACAAGCTTCAGAAATAAGCAAGCGCTCACGTACAGGAATCCCACGTGATTCAAGCTGTTTCATTTCTTTCATCAAAGCATCTGGTGCTAAAACGACCCCATTAGCGATAATGCTAATGACATTTTCACGCAGGATCCCAGATGGGATTAAGTGGAGAACGGTTTTTTCACCGTTAATGACTAATGTATGGCCCGCATTATGGCCCCCCTGATAACGGACAACATATTTAGCCCGCTCAGTCAGCAAGTCGACGATTTTACCCTTGCCCTCGTCACCCCATTGGGTGCCCAATACGACAACGTTCTTACCCATTTCAAAAGTTCACTCGGTTGCTTAAAAATGGATTCTACCATCTCATTTAGCACCTTTCAGTATTTTTTCTCACTTCTGTTATTTCGTTTCGTCATATTAATGGGCTGATAAGTAAGCATTGGTAATGACGGAATAACTCATAAGAGCTATAAAAGAAGCAATTTGAAAGACTGTGGGGATAAAAAATGACGTAAAAGCCACTGTAAGTTTTCTTACAGTGGCTCAGAGATGACGTTTATTCCTGCTAATTCAGGTAAATATCAGACCATTTATCTGTAATCAATTTACCTATCAGAAACTATCAGTCATTAGCACGACTATGAGTGCGCTGTTTAGATGGATCTTTCATGTAGCGGAAGAAGTCTGTATCAGGGCTGAGGACCATGATATTCCCTTCATTCCTGAAACTATTCTCGTACGCACGCAGGCTACGGATAAAGGCATAAAAATCAGGATCTTTATTGAAAGCATCGGCAAACAGTTTTGTTGCTTCCGCATCACCTTCCCCGCGTAAAATCAAAGCCTCACTATATGCAGCTGCTTTGACTTCAGTCGCTGATTTATCAGCCGCTGCGCGAACCTTCTCAGCTTCTTCCAGCCCCTGTGAACGGTGACGACGTGCTACCGCTTCACGCTCTGCACGCATACGCTGGTAGATTGCTCCTGAAACTTCATCCGGCAGGTTGATCTGCTTGATACGAACATCCACAACCTCAATCCCCAGTGCAGCCATACTGTTCGGATTGAATGCAGGCTGTGCACCTTTAGTTTCTTTCTTCACACGGGCAGCAGCAGAAGCGATTGCATCGTCTGCGGAAGAATCTTCATCACTCGTTCCCAGGTTCAGAGCATTACGTACATCCGTCGTCAGACGACCACGGGAGTCGGTCACGATACCACGAACATCCAGACGACCGATTTCAGAGCGCAGACGGTCACTGAATTTACGTTTTAACAGAACTTCAGCCTGAGAAATCGAACCATTACCGGTAGCCAGATAATAGCTGCTGAAATCTTTAATGCGCCATTTCAGATAGGAGTCAACAATCAAGTCTTTATTTTCACTGGTCAGGAAACGGTCTGCCTTAATATCCATTGTCTGGATACGGGCATCAAGTGTTTTGACAGTTTCAATAAATGGGATCTTGAAATGTGGGCCCGGCTGATAAACCACTGGCTTATTTTCAGCATCACGTACTACTTTGCCAAAACGCAGTACGATCCCACGCTGGCCTTCATATACGATAAATATTGATGAATAGAGCACAACCAATATGGCGGCAATAACAAAGACGAACGACTTACGCATGATTATGGTCTCCCCTGTCTTATCGTATCACCACGCAGGTTGTTTGAATCACCATAGCCAGAACTGCCATAACCTGATTGCTCGTGTGCTGGTGTAGAATGAGTCGTGCTGCGATGCTCCGGTGTTACTTTCACTTCCGGTGACTTATTAGCCTTTGCTGCTTCAGCCTGACTACGAAGAACCTGATCCAGTGGCAATACCAGCATGTTGTTGCTCTTTTCATTGGCAATCACTTTACGGGTATTACTCAGAACTCGTTCCATTGTCTCGATATAAAGACGCTCACGGGTAATTTCCGGCGCCGCTTTATATTCAGGCAGGATTTTGGCAAAACTTGCTACTTCACCCCGTGCATTCAATACCACACTGACCTTATAAGCCTTAGCTTCTTCGATAATACGCTGAGCATTACCCTTGGCAATTGGTAAGACAGAGTTCTTATAGGCTTCTGCTTCACGAATGGTTTTCTGTTCTTCTTCACGAGCTGCGATAACGTCATCAAATGCCGCTTTCACCTCTTCAGGCGGACGCGCAGTCTGGAAGTTAACATCCAGCAGGGTGATCCCCATGTGGTATGGACGAATAGTTTCTTCCAGTACCTTTTGGGTATCATTACGCACAATAGTACGATCCGCTGTCAGGATTTTTTCCATTGTGTATTTGCCGACAACCCCACGCACAGCACTGTCAGTCGCCTGACGAAGACTGTTATCAGGATTGGTGACATTGAAAAGATAGGCTTCAGGATCAGTAACACGATACTGAACGTTCATTTCAGCACGCACTACGTTTTCATCCGATGTCAGCATGACACCCGATGTTGCCAGTTCGCGAACAGATTCAACGTTAACAGCACGAACACGGTCGATAAATGTCATCTTCCAGTTCAGGCCGGGCTGTACGATATGGCTGAATTTACCCAAACGGGTAACAACGCCACGTTCTGTTTCCTTGATTGTATAGAAACCACTGACAACCCAAACAACAACTATAACAGCAATGGCGAGACCAATAAGACGTCCACCAAATTTAGGGTTCTGCCCAGAACCATTTCCACCTTTGTTTCCACCGAGGCCGCCGAGTTTTTGGCTCAGTTTACGGAACAGATCGTCGAGATCAGTTGCCCCACGGTTTCGACCACCTTTATTGTTGCCGCCGGAGTTGCCGCCATTATTCTTGCTGCTTCCCCACGGGTCGCGGTCCTGTCCGTTATTACCGGGCTGATTCCACGCCATGTTTTAGCTCCACTTTTTAGTTTTTCACTGGTTTTTCAGAGGTGACTGCTCTTCCACCCACACGGGTGAGGCTTCCCACTTCACAGGCCGCTGTTACTGATAGATACATCAGGCACAACCTCCATGGGCAAAAACGATAAACTTCACCGTTTCATAAGCAACCAATATTTTTGGGTGATACCTTTTGACAGTGCTGATGACAGTGCTGATTTCGTCACTGCAATTCTGGCACAATCATTTCATCACCGCCATTTCATCACCGTTACTCCATAACGCTAAGTACCCTGAAATGGCGGCCAAAATAATACCTTGTTTGTCGCCCTGCGCCAATCAATCAGACAACATAGTCTGGTAAATTTGGCTCCTGCTTACACAGACGACGCCAGTCTATCATCGGCATCCTGACTTCTAGCCCCAGCTGACCGCTTTCTTCCATCCATTCACGCTCAATGGCCTGAAGCTGGTAAAAACGGCTACGTAAACGCCCGGCTTCCGGAGGCAAATGCAATTCATAATGTGCAATCTCACCGGAAAGAAGTTCAGTCAGTGCCTGTAATAGCAGGGGTATACCCTCCCCGCTCTGGGCTGAAAGCCAGACTCGCACCGGACGATTTTCTTCATCACGGTCAATCCGGGGTTCAAAATCTTCCAGCATGTCGATTTTATTCATCACCAGCAAAGAAGGGATTTCATGTGCTTCAATCTCTTCCAGAACACTGTCCACTGCAAGAATGTTCTCATCCAGCCGGTTATCAGCCGCATCAACAACATGAAGCAATAACCTTGCCTGCCTTGTTTCCTGCAAAGTAGCCTTAAACGCTGCCACCAAGTCATGGGGTAAGTGACGAATGAAACCAACGGTATCAGCCAGAACAACCGGGCCGACATCATTCACAGCGATCCGACGCAATGTCGGGTCGAGAGTAGCAAAAAGCTGATCAGCAGCATATACCTCAGCCGAGGTTATTCTATTGAATAAACTTGATTTTCCGGCATTGGTGTAACCAACAAGGGAAACGTTGGGAATATCTGCTTTGTTGCGCGCCTGACGCCCCTGTTCACGCTGTCGTTCTACTTTCCCAAGACGCCCCAGAATCTGCTTAATTTTATCGCGCAACATACGGCGATCTGATTCCAGCTGGGTTTCTCCGGGTCCACGCAAACCAATCCCGCCTTTCTGGCGTTCAAGATGAGTCCAGCCTCGGACTAAGCGAGTAGATAAATGGCGTAATTGTGCAAGTTCTACCTGCAACTTACCTTCATGTGTTCTCGCCCGCTGGGCAAAAATATCCAGTATTACACCTGTACGATCAACAACACGACATTGGCACAAGCGTTCCAGATTACGTTCCTGAGCAGGAGAAAGTGCGTGATCAAACAGCACTACATCTGCACCGCTGTTTTTGACTGCTTCAGCAATTTCTTCTGCCTTGCCTTCCCCGACAAAATATTTCGGATGCGGAGCCTTACGGCTTCCTGTCACAATCTGCACAGGAGAAACACCTGCGGAAGTCACCAATGATTCAAATTCACTGAGATTTTCCGTGTCTTTTTCCTGTGAGAAAAAAACATGCACCAGAACGGCTAGTTCTCCGCCTTCGTAACGATCAAACAATGGTGCAACCCTCAGGCTGAATAAAATTCCATAGGAAAAACATAGGTAAAGTCTCCCTACCTATGTTTTTATTTATGTCAGGCATTATCACTGATTTATTCAGCGATATCATTTTCCTGTTGTGCTG
This sequence comes from Xenorhabdus sp. KJ12.1, assembly GCF_963876495.1. Classification (NCBI taxonomy): domain Bacteria; kingdom Pseudomonadati; phylum Pseudomonadota; class Gammaproteobacteria; order Enterobacterales; family Morganellaceae; genus Xenorhabdus; species Xenorhabdus sp. KJ12.1. The sequence goes on along the minus strand of NZ_CAWNQH010000127.1, from coordinate 98,232 downwards.
CCGGACTGTTACCAGCCTGATAATTTCCCACGCTGGATGCCATATTAGCATTGCTACCATGGTGAGATACCGGACGGGAAGGCACAACAGTAGAGATGGCGTGTTTATAAACCATCTGGCTAACCGTGTTTTTCAGCAAAATGACAAACTGGTCAAAAGACTCAATTTGACCCTGCAATTTGATGCCGTTGACTAAATAAATAGAAACCGGGACCCTTTCACGACGTAATGCGTTCAGGAATGGATCTTGCAAAGATTGCCCCTTAGCCATTCTATATTTTCCTTATTTTGTTGTTTTTAACTAAGAACCCATTGGTTCGAAAAAGTAACTACTCAAAAATGACGCTTTGTACTGATAATTGTACACAATCAACGAATTTATGTACCAATAACCTGCATGACTGTTTTCAGGGCCTGCTCAGGCTGGTCGCTGTCCAACCAGGCCACATCGTCCCACCCCCTGAGCCAGGTTATCTGACGCTTCGCCAGCTGGCGAGTTGCGCAGATACCACGATAAACCATCTCATCATGAGAAATCTCGCCTGCGAGGTAAGACCACATTTGACGATAACCAACACAACGAATGGAGGGTAAATCCGTATGCAAATCGCTACGAGCATAAAGCGCTTTAACTTCATCTTCAAACCCTGATTTGATCATCTGTTCAAATCGGGCTGCAATGCGCTGATGCAAAATTTCACGGCTTGCAGGCGCAATAGCGAACTGATGAACACGATAAGGCAGTACTTCCCCAGACGTTTCTGTCAATGTAGTTAGAGTGTTACCCGAAATCCGAAAAACTTCCAGTGCACGAGTAAGACGTTGTGGATCATTTGGATGGATTCTTGCTGCTGCAACCGGATCAATCTCCTGCAATTGCTGATGCAATGCCTCCCACCCATGTTCCTCTGCCTCCTGCTCAATGACCGCCCTGACTTCAGGGTCTGCAGAAGGTAGTGGTGATAACCCTTCCAGTAATGCTTTGAAATATAGCATGGTTCCGCCGACCAGGAGCGGAATTCTCCCGGCAGCCGTAATTTCTGCCATTTGTTCCAGTGCATCGCGACGGAAATCAGCAGCAGAATACACTTCGGCAGGATCCAGAATATCAATCAAACGGTGCGGAGCCTGTGCCTGCTCTTCTGCGGATGGTTTCGCAGTCCCAATATCCATGCCACGATAAACCAGTGCAGAATCAACGCTAATCAGTTCAACCGGAAGATGCTGACGCAAAGCGATTGATAGTGCCGTTTTTCCTGAGGCTGTCGGCCCCATAATAAAAATGGCTGTGGGCAAATGTTGAGTTTTTAAATCACTCATGATTAAAAAGTGCCACCACTGCTTGTAAATCAATTAATTGTAATAAACCCTCTGGCGGAGATCCCACTAATTGAGGGCAAAGACGCTCAACATCAGCTAAAAGCTGAACAGCCTGTGCAATATTCCACGTTTCATGTTCACTGCCCAAATGACGGGCGAGCCAGATTGCCACCTGCTGTACTGAAACTGATGCCTGTTCCATCAGATAACCCAACAACGCCGGAAAAAGCTTTGGCAGGTTTTGTTGGCGCAGAGGCAACGATACCGCATGAATGGTCACTTTTCCATGTGCGACAGTCGATTCAATGCCAAAAGTCTTCAATAGCTCACTATTCTGTCGCAAAACATTGACCTCTGTCTCACTGAGAGACAATTTCAGTGGGATGAGAAGTGGCTGTGGTTTAAGCCCCTGCTCCCCCGGCGTTAATTGAGCCTGCCGCAACCAACGTTCAGCAACAGGCAGTGACAATAGTCCAATACCCGAGGCTGATTCAAGCAATGCATAGTGGGGAGCATAGATACTCAATACTTTACCGAAACTATAACTACTATTTTTTACCTGTACAGGAGTTGAACGAGCTGGCATTAACGGTGTTTTTTCTGTGACAGAAGCCGACTTTTCGGCAGTTTTTCTTTCTGCATCTGACCGTTCAGGAAAAAGTGGCTGCTTTTCTTCTGGCGCAAACTGCATCAATTTCTGGTACAGCTCGCCTTGTTTTTTCTGGTAACTTTCCCCCTGATAAGGCTGTCTGATACCACTATGTCCTGTCTGATGGCCTGAAGATGGTGTTTCAGAAGCGGTACGGGGAGAGGATGACGTTTTTTGCGATGCCCCTGCCGACGTTGCTTGTTTTTGTCGGAGAAAATGGTTTTCCCCCGCAGAAGGTCGGTTTTCTGGTATCCAGTCTGTTGTCTCTTCCTGACAATCAAGCCCCAGCTCAGTGCCGTTACTGCGCTGTTTCAGCACCGCAGCAACGCCCTGATAAATAAAATCATGCACCAGACGAGCCTGATGAAAACGTACTTCATGTTTAGCTGGGTGTACATTCACATCAACCTGATGTGGATCTATCTCTAAATACAGGACATAAGCCGGTTGCTGTTCACCTTGCAGTAAATCCTGATAAGCCTGACGGATAGCATGATTAATCAGCCGATCCCGCATCATACGCCCGTTCACATAGCAATACTGAATATCCGCCGCGACATGAGAACTTTTGGGATCAACAACCCAGCCCTTGATGGACAACATATCATGCTGCCATGACAGTGCCAGCGCCTGCTGCATAAATGCCACACCACAAATCGCTGCCAGCCTCCGTTCATGCTGGGATTCATCTTTAGCCGGACGATACTGACGCACGAGCTTTCCATTGTGATTCAGATTAATCGCCACATCCAGACGAGCAAGAGCTATTCTGCGCACGACCTCATCAATATGGCCGAACTCGGTTTTTTCTGTTCTCAGAAACTTACGTCGGGCAGGGGTATTGTAAAACAGGTCCAAAACCTCAACCGTTGTTCCGACGGGGTGGGCGGCAGGTTTTACCATCACTTCCATATCACGCCCTTCGGCATAAGCCTGCCATGCTTCCGCCTGCTCCTCAGGCCGGGAAGTCAGAGTCAACCGTGAAACAGAACTGATACTGGCAAGCGCTTCACCGCGGAATCCCATACTGACAATGGCTTCCAAATCATCCAAAGAGGCTATTTTACTGGTCGCATGACGGGCCAGCGCTAATGTGAGATCCTGTCTGCTAATTCCACAGCCATTATCACGTATGCGGATCAATTTTGCGCCACCACGTTCAATATCGATATCAATACGGGTCGTGCCGGCATCAAGGCTATTCTCCACCAGCTCTTTCACTACCGATGCCGGGCGTTCAACCACTTCACCAGCAGCAATCTGGTTTGCTAATTGTGGGGGTAATATCCTGATAGCCATATTCGACCTTACCTACTTTTTCTTGATAATTTACGATTCTTCTTAAATTACCGGGTTTCTTACGTACCGTTTAAAATTATTTTGGTGCTGTCTGCAACGGATTTGCCTGAAAATAGTGACGCAACCCAAGATGAATCGCCTGCGCCAGCTTTTCCTGATACTGATTGGAGCCTAACAGCTCTTCTTCTGATGTGTTACTGATAAATCCTGTCTCCACCAGAATGGAAGGAATATCCGGTGAGCGCAAAACCCCTAAGCTGGCATGTTCCGGTGTGCGCTTATGCAGAGAGCCAACCTGAGATAACTGTTGCAGCACCTTAACCGCAACGTCATAACCTACCCGCTGTGAATGCCCGAATTGTAAATCTAGCACTGCCTGACTCAAAAACGGATCTGTACCATTAGCCAGAGCATCTCCCGCGCCCCCCAATAATTCAGACTGTTTCTCATGCTGCTCCAGCCAGTTTCCCAGCTCGCTGTTTGCACGACGATTAGACAATACCCAGACAGAAGCCCCTCTGGCACTGCGATTAGGAGCAGCATCCGCATGAATGGAAACCAGCATATTTGCTTTGTGCTTACGGGCCACCTCAGAGCGTCCGGCTACCGAGATAAAATAGTCTCCATTGCGTGTTAAAACAGGTTTAAACATCGGGTCATTACGTAAAAGCTCTTCCAGCCTGCGCGCCACACTGATGGTGACATTTTTTTCCCGTAATCCTCTTGGCCCGATGGCTCCCGGATCCTGTCCTCCATGCCCGGCATCAATAGCAATCACAATCGGATATTTCCCCTGAGCAGTTTTATTTATCTGCTTTTTCACAACCGGAGCATTATGCGCGGACACAGGTTTTGTTTCCTGCATTACAGAAGTGACTTCAGCCGGCTTGTTTGTTAGTGGCTGCTTACTCTTATGCGGAGTTGAAATCTCACTAGGTGCAGTATTCTCTTTGAATATTGAAGGGCTATTTGCAGTCCCCCCGGCCTTCAGAGTGAAAATAATCTGATACTGATTCCCTGATTTCTTTACAACGGAAGTCGCCGTTGCCTTCTGAGCCAGTTCCAGTACAACCCGCTTATGTTGCGCATCAGGCGGCTGGCTCGTTCGGACTATCTTCACCAGATTCTGACCAGATAAACGCATCGGCAATCCTGTGATACCGGCTGATTGACGAATATCCACAACCAGCCTTTCAGGATTATGAAGAGGAAAAAAGCGATATTCAGGATGCCCGCCAGTGAACCCCAACGTAACAGTAGCTTCAGATGAGCGGTTACTCACATGCACATTTGATAGTGTCGATGCTACCGCCGTTGTCATAACCCATTGGCTAAGAACAATAAACAACGTAAAAAATATCAGCCAATGGGATTGCCATTTTTTTATCGTCTTCACGCAGAAGGCATTCATCATGGTCAGGGATTCCTTCATAAGGATTTCAGATTATCCAGTAAACTTTCACCATATTCAGATAACGCCACAAAATGCGCCTGCCGCCCTTCATTGTTATAGGCTAGATGCAACTCAATATCAGCGTTGGGTAAAAACCCTGCTCCTTGTTGCGGCCATTCCACCAGACAAATGGCATCCTGATGAAAATAATCGCGGATCCCCATAAATTCCAGTTCTTCAGGATCTGCCAGACGATACAAATCAAAATGATAAACAGGGCGTGGCTGTAGAGCATAAGGTTCAACCAGTGTATAAGTCGGACTTTTCACATGCCCCTGATGGCCCAGCGCCTGTAGAAAACCACGGCTAAACGTTGTTTTTCCGGCACCAAGATCGCCATATAGATAAATAACATAGCCGCGTTCGCAGGCTGCTGCCACTGTATTGCCCAATGCAACAGTGGCATTTTCATTCGGAAGTGATAAAACAAGTTCTTTCATAGAAAATTATCTATTGTTTTATTGAATTAAAGCCTATTGGAATATACCCATCGTTTCCCAGACCATCGCCTGAAACCCATAGGATATATGAAAGACATATTAGTTAGATAGTTTAACCAATAACCATAACATAACTCAGCGATTATCATTTATTATCTTCTATTCAGAAACAAAGCAGGTACCCTATTTTTTATCTCAATCTATGCTGTGTTAACCTATGCTAAGTATCCTTTACAGCTGTCACTTAATATCCAATGGCAATCCCTCTCGATCTGAACCTTCTGGCAGTAAACATCAAACAATGGGGCCTTTCTCTCGGTTTTCAGCAAGTCGGTATTTGTGATACCGATTTATCTACTGAAGAACCGAGACTACAGGAGTGGCTCGATAAGCAATACCAAGGCGAAATGGACTGGATGGCACGTCACGGCATGATGCGAGCACGTCCTCATGAATTGCTACCCGGTACTTTGCGGGTTATCAGCGTGCGCATGAATTACCTGCCGGCCAAAGCCGCTTTCGCCAGTACCCTGAATAATCCTGAGCAGGGATATGTTAGTCGCTATGCACTGGGCAGAGATTATCATAAACTGCTACGCCAGCGGCTTAAAAAGCTGGGTGAGCAAATTCAGGAATATTGCTCCGCCCATGAATATCAGGGAATACTTAATTTCCGGCCTTTCGTTGATTCAGCTCCGATTATGGAACGCCCGCTTGCCGCTAAAGCCGGTATTGGCTGGGTTGGTAAACACTCACTCATATTAAACAGAGAGTCAGGCTCTTGGTTCTTTCTCGGCGAATTACTGGTTAACCTTCCCCTCCCTGTTGACTCCCCCCAAGAAGAGCAATGTGGGCGTTGTGTTGCCTGTATGACCACGTGTCCGACAGGTGCCATTGTCGAGCCTTATACCATTGATGCCCGCCGCTGCATTTCATATCTGACAATTGAGCTTGAGGGTGTGATCCCGGAAGAGTTTCGCCCATTAATGGGCAACCGGATTTATGGCTGTGATGACTGTCAGCTTATCTGCCCTTGGAATCGTTTTTCACAATTAACAGACGAAGCAGATTTTAACCCTCGCGCAGCACTGCATACTCCTGAATTACTCGATTTGTTCAATTGGAGCGAAGAAAAGTTTCTGCGTATAACAGAGGGTTCAGCAATACGTCGTATTGGCTATTTACGCTGGCTGCGTAATATTTCAGTTGCATTGGGCAATGCCCCATACCGTGATGAAATCGTACTGGTTTTAGAAAAAAGAATTGGGCTAAGTGAGGTGTTAGATGAACATATCCACTGGGCTATTGCCCAACAACTATCCCGCCGAAGTATTGATGCAATTAACGTTCAAACATCACAACAAAAACGGTTAATACGGGCAATTACCAAAGGGTTGCCCCGAGATGCTTAATATACAATCAGCCTGATTTTTGCTTAAAAAAAGCTTCTGTTTCCTTGTGAATAAAATAAAAATGCTTTTCTACTCAAAGTGCAAAGGAAAGATAAATATCAATTAAGACACTTTAAATAAAAATCAATTATTCAAATTTATCAATTAGTTAATTGATATATCTTATTTAAGATAATAAATTAAAAAAGTTAGATGCGATCATATCGCCTGTGGATAACTCTGTGAAACAAGCAAATCAGTACAGGGCAACTCAAAATGGTTGTTATGTTAAATTCTGTGGATAAAAAATAGAAATTGCACTTCACTGGAAAGCATCAGGGATCAGCAGTAAAAATGGAAACTCTTCATCCATTCTAGACACTAGTGGAGAAATTTTCCTCTGCCTATCCAAAAATGAGGCGGCATTATGGACCTGTTAAAGCAGGATGGCAAGCGCTTTCAGCAAATTATTTTTGATGGGAATAAGATAGCAAATAGTTGCAACTATTGCCCCACAGCGTAGTCACAACGGGGGCAAGTATGGCAATAAAACGTGAGTTAAAGGGCTTTTATCTTTTCCACTAATTCTCTTGATAATCCCCAGTCGTATTGATTATAAAGCCGTCCCAGTGTCTGATGAGGCGCTCCGGCGTAAAACAGTTCATATTGGTGATGTCTTGAGGCAAATTCAGAGCCAATAGCATCCCAGACCAGTTTCATGAACTTGACCTTCTCAGCAGGGGAAACGATAGATGAATATTGTGTTTTCTCAATAATACTCAAAATTTCAGAATTTTCTAAATCAGACTGACTTGATGGCACCATCAAAATTCCGCCGCCCGCCAACTTTCTGATCGTCTCCAGTACATTTGGATATGTGGACTGCCCGATGACTCGATATGTATAAAGCAACGTTTTGTCAGGTAGATAAAATCCATTATCAATTCTTGGACAATGGAGCACACTTTTAAATAATCCTTCAATATTCATGGCATAAGAAGCAAGCTGTGCCAGTGATTCTTTTACGGGTGGATATTCGCTGACACCATTATTTTCAGCCATTTCCTGCGCCATACCAGCCAGAAAATGTAATTTTACCGCGTAACGGGCAATACTCTGAATATCCATCAGGAGTTCCGTTGCGGTTGAATCCACCTGCTTAAAACACATCTCGATATCTTCGCAGACGAATACCCTTTCCCAGGGAACCAAAACATCATCGAAATAGATGGTGGAATCGTTCTCATCAAAACGGGATGATAGCGGATAATCAGCGGGGTTAGCTCCCTGTTCATAAGAGCGTCTGGATATAATTTTTATGCCCTTTGTATTGATCGGCATAGCAAAAGAGAGCGCATAGCGTTCATCAACGCCTTTTTTCATCGGCTTATGCGAACCAACTAATATTTCATCTGCTAATGCTGCGCCGGTAGCAACCATTTTTGCTCCCCGAACCACAATACCTTTAGCATTTTTTTCCACAACCCCAAGGGTATGATAAATATTCTTTTCATGCGCACCCGGTGTTTTTGAGCGATCGCCCTGTGGGTTAATCAGCGCATAGGCCAGATAAAGATCATTCTCACTCACATAGGCAAAATAATTCCGTAAAGCATCAGCGCGTTCCTGAGAATAAGATTCGAATAACTCAATATGCGTGACCATTCCGGTAAGCACAGCTGCTGCATTATCCGGGCTTCTGCCAAGCCAGCCGACAGTCTGCTTCGCCCACTCATATGCAGCCTGACCACGTGCAATCAGCTTCTCAGGGGTGGAAGGTAACTGCCAGTACAGACTCATCTGCTCGTCAGTTTCTGTCCTGAAAGTCATTGTATCTGCATGTTGGATTTTATAATCATACAGGCTTGCTACAGATCTAATCGCATTCCTGAATGCAGGATGATCCACATGATCTGTAACTTTTTCTCCATTAATAAAAATGGTGCGCCCATCACGCAAATTTTCTATATATTGCTTTCCGGTTCTTATCATACTTTCCATGCTCCTATCGATAATGATAATTTTAAAGGTCAAGCAGAGAAATCTTTTCAGTCAGCACTGGATATCTAATATAAAAAGAAAACTGTCCACAATTGGAAATTGTATAATTACAATATCCCTCATTAAAATACGCCAGAGAACAACGACCTATAAACTACACTAATACAGACTGTGATTACTTTTCCTGGAAAAAATACACATTAAAAGAAATAGAATATAATTATTCGAATTAACCAGAAAAGCCATATCAAATTACAGCACCTTCGTGATAAGTAATATACTGGGAGGATTTTCATGCAAAAAACAACCATATTAACTTAATGTTAAATAACTCTCCTTTCATTTTTTAATGTTATAAAACAAATAATAGAAGCCAATATTGTCATTCCCATTAATATATATATCAATGTATTGAAAGCGTCATTATAAATAGTCAGAATCTCCTGATCAGAAAAATGAATAATCAGACTTCTGGCATTGTCAAAATTACCTGTTGTCAAATTACTTGCCGCCGTAGAAATCACTTTGGTGGGCTGTTGTGAAACTTGCTGTAAACTTATTTGTAGTAAAAAATTCAGCATTGCTAATGCTCCCGCAACGCATATGGCCTCACCACAAGCTCGCATAGTTGTGAAAATCCCTGTTGCCATTCCTGCCCGTTCTATAGGCACTACCCTAATAGCAAGATCATCCATCAATCCCCACGGAAAACCTGCACCAACACCTATCAACATCAATGGCAATATTAACTCTGTCGGTTGTGTACCAACAGGTATTTTTGCTAACCATGCTAATCCTGCTACTGCACATAACAAACCCAAACATGAAAGTACCGGCGATGAAAACCAGCGCGTTAACAAAGCCGAGAAAAAAGGAACAATAAGCATGGGTGCTGACAATGCAAGCATTATTTCGCCAGCTTCAATTGCACTGTAGCCCTCAATACCAATTAATCGAATTGGAAACAAAATCAGCAAAACAATAAAACAAATCGCAGTTGCCAGTGGCAAAAGCTGTACCCCAACAAACTTTTTAAAACGAAAAAGAGACAAATCCAGCATTGGGCGAGTATGCGTTAATTCGCAAATAATAAAAATACACAACATCATGACGGAAGCAGCAAATAGTAAAATAACAGAAACGCTTCCAAGACCACTTTGTGGAATTTGCATAATACCAAATGTTAATAACACTAAAAATGCAGTGAAACTAATTACACCTTTAATATCGAGTTTTGCTGCATTAGGATCCCGTGACTCACGCATTTGGATACAACCAATTACCAATGCAATTCCTCCAAACCAAGCCCCCAGTAAAAATACAGATCTCCAACCAAATATCTCTATCAAAGCACCTGATATCACCGGCCCAAATGCTAAACCCACACCAAAAGCAGTCCCTAACAAACCAAAAGCCTTTGTTCTTGCTCTTCCATTAAATTCCTGTGCTAAAGCGGCATCCCCCCCCGCCATAGTCAGTGCTGCGAAAAAACCTTGTATTCCACGTAATAAATCAAGATAAACAACACTATTGGCAACAGTAACAAGAAGAGAGAATAGTGTGAAACCCGTTATACCGCTCACAAACATTTTCTTACGTCCATATTGATCAGCTAACGCTCCTGCTGCCATTACAGCACTACCAAAACTTAATGCGAATGCATTAATAACCCAAGATAATGCAATTGCACTCCCCCTCAACTCAGATTGAATCGCAGGTAAAGCTACAGCTGGTCCCGTATATTCAAGAGGTAAAATCAGCCCGGCAATACAAACAGCAGCCAATACCCAATACCGACGCCATGACTTTTTCGCCATTTGCGATCTATGCCTCCACAAAAGTTTTTAATAGCTTTATTTTACTTCTGTACCATCATAATAATATTGCTATATGTTCAAATGAAAATTGTGGAAATAGCATGAATCATGATCTGGCACTCTGGCATCTTTTTTTTCGAATTGTCGAAAAAGGAAGCCTGATAAAAGCAGCAAAAGACTTACGATTAGATCCCTCTGTTGCTAGCCGACGTTTAGCTGCTCTTGAACAACAGCTAAAGGTTCAATTAATTAATCGTTCAACCAGAAAATTAAGCCTGACAGAAGCAGGTGAGTTAGCTTATTTCCGGATGTTACCTTTGCTTAATGAAATAGATAATACATTGAGTGATATCAGCGGTAATGTATTGTCTGGAATAATTAAGATTACTGCTCCGGTGAGTTTTGGAGAACACTACGTCACACAATGGTTAACCCTATTTCAAAATAAAAATCCAGACATTATATTTGACATAGTACTTTCAGATAATTGTCTAGATCTTCGGCAGGAGGGGATTGATCTCGCGATCCGAATTGGCGAATTACCTGACTCAACCCTAATCGCTAAAAAATTGGGAAATATTTCTGGGGTATTATGCGCCAGCCCTAAATATCTGGAAAAATATGGAACACCAATGTATCCACAGGATTTAACGAAACATAAGTCTATTATTTACTCACTACATCAGAATACCCATCCAACCAACCTTAAATTATCCCGTAATGAATTACTCGAACGAGTAGAGTTATTCGGTAGTTTTTACCTTAACAATGTAGGGGCAATTTATCAGGCTGTATGTGATGGAGCCGGTATCCATGCGGGACCAAAGTGGTTATTCAATAGTGCTATCAAAAATGGAATTTTAGTCCAATTATTACCTGACTGGATTCTTCCTTCACTACCAGTTCACCTTTTAAGAGTACAAAATAGCTATGTCCTCAACCGGATATTAATATTAAGTGACTGGATAACAGAATGCTGGCAACAGGTTGAGAATATATAACAATATTCGATACACACCCTATACTAATAAACTGTTTCTTTTAAAAGAACACATTAATTTTCATTCCTTTTTATTATATATTCACTATAGAATAATTAAATATAAACTTATATAAAAATAACATATCAATCAACTCTAAATGAGGTTGTTACCTATGATTATTAATGATAAGTCAAATGTATCTCAAGTTGTTAATACAATTGATGATTTATCACTCATACATGAATGTTATCATTGCATACTGGGAATGAAAAGAAACGAAAAACTCACAAATATAAATTGGTTTCACTCAAGTGATATCTCTCTTTCAATATTACAAATACATATAGTTGACTTACTTCTCTCAATGGAGAAAAGTAAGTATAAACAGGCTAAATCACTCATCGAGATACTAGAAAAAATAAGTAAAAAAGAATCGGATAAACGCGCTGATTTAATCAACTCCGGAATAATTTCATTAATTAATGAAAATTATTATCAAGCCAGAAATTATTTCTATAAATGCTTACTAAAAAACCCTAAAGATATATTCAGTTTTTATACATGTCATATGATTGAGTTCAACAATGGTATGACCGGAACCATGCTTGAAACGCTCAGTCTTGTTAACAAGCACTGGGATATTAACGATGAGTTTTATAGCTATTTCAAAGGTATTAAGGCCTTTATCCTGAATGAAAACGGGTATCATGATGAGTCTTATGACAGTGCAGCCAGTTCATTAAAAATAAATAGTTTCGATATTTATGCGATTCATGCCATCTGCCACTATTTTTATGATAAGAAATTATTTCATGAGGGAAAGGAGTGGATGGATGAAAGGAAGGACATTTGGCATAACAACTATGGCATGAGAATCCACCTGTTCTGGCACTATGCGATGTTTCTCATGGAAATTAACGAAATTGATCAGGCATTAGATATATATCATCAGATTCGTCATAAAAATGACAGGCATGGCCTTGAAGATTTGGACGCCACCTCTTTGTTATTTAAAATGAAATTCACGCATGGAAGGGATGACCAATATATACAAAAACATGCAAATTTACTTTTTGAGTCATGGAATAATAAAGAAGAACTTGGTTTTTATTTCTTCAATGATTTCCATGCAGCGTTAGTTTTTGGCATTAATAAGCGATTCGATATGATAGATTTCTTGATTGAAAAAACAGAGAAAAGTAACCCGATAGGCTACTATAATACAAAAATAAATATCCTTGAATCGATAAAAAATTATAGTCAGGAAAATTACAAAAATGTAGTCTTACTTTTGCAAGAACCTATGAACTATCAATTCATGGGCGGGAGCCGAATCCAACGAAGTATTATCAATGAGATATTTAATGATGCTAAATTAAAGCTGGGAATAAAAAATAAAATCCAAAAAACTTTAATACCCTCTGAGATATAATTCAATTTTTTATATAATTACAGCATTGACTAAATTAATCTTGGCCATATAGTTAATTATATGGCTAAGTTAATTTATCTGCTCAGCAAAAATAATGTTAAACGTTAAAAAGATAGATTACTTATCATTAAATTACATTAACGCCTAATAATCCTCATCAGAGATAGTCTTTCCTCTTTGTTTTTTATGATGATATTGCTATGCTGAGTTGACTAACGTCAATAACATAATGTAATTGATATAAAAATCAGACAAGAACATAGTTCATTATTATCATTTCTTAATGAAAATATTAAGTGAGAAAACATCACAAGGCGATAATAAGTATGACAACAAAACCAGATGATTACTCAAGCTACATTAAGTTAACTATTGTTTCCATTATATGGGGCGGAACGTTCATAGCAGGAAGGTTTATCTCTTCTGATACCAGTTCGTTATTATCAGCTACGGTTAGGTTTATCTTTGCAGCATTTGTGCTAATAGTGATTATCGCTTTTTCTAAAAAAGGATTTATCAAAATCAATAAATCACAAATGGCAAATATTGTCATGCTGGGTTTCTTTGGTATTTATGTCTATAACCTTTGTTTTTTTTATGGCCTGAAATATATCGATGCATCCAGAGCTTCTCTGATTGTCGCAATAAATCCCGCAGTGATAGCAACAGTCTCGTATTTTTTGTTTAAGGAAAAAATGTCCACCATAAAAACTATCGGGATTTCATTCTGTTTGTTTGGTGCCGGGATCGTTATTATCGGAAACAACTTATCATCATTATTGAGTAATAAAGGTAATATAATTGGTGACATCTCTATTTTAGGATGTGTCATCAGCTGGGTGATTTATAGTGTTTTCGGCAGGAAAACAATCAATGAAATTGGTGCATTATATACTGTCGCTTACTCCGTCATTGCGGGTGCAATAATGTTAACAATAACAGCGTTCGTGACGGATGATATTAACTCTACTGCATTAGTTTCTTTATCCATGAGCGATTTGATAAGCCTGACGTATTTAGGCGTCATCGGATCAGCGATTGCGTATGTTTTATACTATGACGGCATTGGTAAGATTGGTGCCACAAGAGCAGGTGTTTTTATTGCATTAAATCCACTGACAGCGATATTGGGCGGAGTACTCTTTTTACAGGAAACGTTTACTGTATCTATATGTATTGGTGGAATTTTCATTATTGCAGGAATTTTTATGACCAATAAAAAGATAACAAAATAATATACGGCTAAAAAACCATATTGGGATATATACCAATGGATTTCGATACAACCAGCAAAGAAGCGATTCGGAAGACAGTAGATAGCAAAATTTAAGATAATATATGAATCAGATTATTACCATCTTATGGCCATTATTTGCACTGATACTATTAGGCTTTATTCTAAAGCGTAATACCTCATTTAATCCTTTATTCTGGCAAGGAGCAGAGAAACTTAATTATTTTCTGCTTTTTCCTGCTTTATTAATCAATAGCCTGGCAACAGCATCTTTAGATAACCCTCAGTTACCACAGCTATTTTGGGCCATTCTCGCTGTAATTAGCACCGGTTTAATGGCATTAATAGTCATTAAACTCTTACTCAAATGGCCAGCACAACGTTTTGGTGTTTATGTACAAGGGTTATTGCGTTTCAATACTTATCTCGGATTAGCCATTACGGTAGATATTTTCGGCTCTCATGGGATCGCTGTAGCGTCGCTGATACTCGCTATCTTGGTTCCTCTTTGCAATGCAATTTCTGTGTTTGCACTAACACCAGATATCAAGATGTTATCAATTAAGCAGTTTGTCATGATAATTACTAAAAACCCTCTGATATTAGCCTGTTTCATCGGGATAACCCTCAATCTCACTAATATTGGCTTACCTTACGGCTCAGGGCAATTTTTAAAAATTCTGGCAGGAGCAAGCCTTCCTCTGGGGTTAATTTGCATCGGCGCATCGTTGCAGCCATCAATGCTAAGAACAGAGAAAAAACCAATTATCATTAACAGCTTGTCCAGATTATTACTGATGCCTTTGGTTGCCGGTATTATTGGCTGCTTATTTGGGCTCAATGTGTTGGAAATCAACTTACTGATTCTCTTTTTCGCCATACCCACTGCACCGACAGCTTATATTTTAACCCGCCAGTTAAATGGAGACAGTCAGTTAATGTCAGCGATTATCACATTGCAAACAATGCTTGCAGTAATTACATTACCTATTGTATTAGGTTTGAGATTCGACTAATTGATTGACTAGTTTACAGAATGGAAATTTGATTTGGAGCGGGAAACGAGACTCGAACTCGCGACCCCAACCTTGGCAAGGTTGTGCTCTACCAACTGAGCTATTCCCGCATTATTGATGGTGAACCAGAAATGCTTTAACTTGAGTTTGAAATTACGGTAAACACCCGTAACTATCAACTTCCTGCATCTCAGGAACACGCGCTATTATGAACGCCTCAGATAAAGATGGCAAGCCATTTACCCAGACATCAACACTAACCGCTCAAAAGACATTCAAATCTGTATATACCGCATACTTTGCATATGTTTATAGAACGCTGCCATTGCAATATGGTACATTACGTTATCTAAAAATTAACATAATATATACAATTAACCTCTAATAAGATTTGTACTTGTCGGAATAATTTGCTGGAAATAGATTAGATCCATTTTTAGTCGTATCTCAAACGGTAATGCTCTTAAGTAAAGGCCGAATTATATGACTCTATACTCTCCACCTAAATTTGTTACTGGCAATGACGCGCTTGTCGATCTTCTTCTCGCTCAGGCAGAGCTGGATAAAAGCCATAATCTCAATACAGCAGGATTTGTTTCAGGGTATCGGGGTTCACCATTAGCCCGCTTGGATCAGGCATTATGGCAAAACGGGAAAAAACTGGCTGAGGCCAATATACGTTTTCACCCCGCAATCAATGAAGATCTTGCAGCTACTGCGATTTATGGGACTCAAAAAGTTGAATCTGACCCCGACCGCAATGTTACCGGTGTTTTTAGTATGTGGTACGGCAAAGGGCCGGGGGTTGATCGCGCCGGAGATACGCTCAAGCATGGCAATGCCTATGGTACTTCACCCAATGGTGGAGTACTGGTTATTTTGGGCGATGATCACGGATGCGTATCTTCTTCTATGTCACACCAATCTGATCTCTCGCTGATATCATGGGGTATGCCGGTCTTACATCCCGCTTCAGTGTCTGACTACCATGATGTGGGATTATGGGGCTGGGCAGCCTCCCGTGTCAGCGGGACATGGATTGGATTCAAAGCAATCAGTGAAGTCGTGGAAAGCTGTGCTATCAGGGGAGAGAAAACTCTTCCTGAGTATAAGATACCGGAAATAGATCCCGGGCCAAATGGGTTACACTGGCGCTGGCCGGACCTTCCCGGCCCTTTGATAGAACAACGGCTGGTCTATAAACTGAAAGCTGTTCAGGACTTCGCCAGACTCAATCCGATAGACCAGCTCATCACACCATGCCAACATCCGCGAGCCTTATTAGTTACCGTTGGTAAAGCTCATCATGATGTTCTGGAATCGCTACGCATCGGAGGCCTGACACCTGCTGAGCTGGCAAAAAACGGCGTTGCTCTTCTCCATGTTCGACTGGTTTATCCTTTATCACCACTTCTCAGTGAGATGGCATCGCAGGTTGCTGATATTTTTGTCATTGAAGAAAAAAACTCTGTTGTTGAACTGCATCTCGCGCAGCATCTCATTAATTTACCACGACAAATTAATCTGATTGGAAAACACGATCATCTCGGCAACAAACTAGTCTCTACGGATATGGAGTTACGCCCTTCCCTGCTTGCCCCTCTTTTGGCAGATTGGCTAAAAAAATTCGACTTATTTCTTTCTGTTCCTCTGGAATGGACAGTCCAAACAACATTACACGACATCACGCTTCCCAAACGGACACCTTATTTCTGCGCTGGCTGCCCCCACAGCACTTCAACCCGTCTGCCTGAAGGCAGTCAGGCACAAATCGGTATCGGATGTCATGTAATGGCAGCATGGATGGATCGTAGTACTGGTTATGGCCTGACAGCGATGGGGTCAGAAGGAGTTGACTGGATAGGCCATTCCGCTTTTATCAATCGCTCCCATGTATTTCAAAATCTGGGAGACGGAACTTACTTCCATTCGGGGCATTTAGCCATTCGTCAGTCCATCGCTGCTGATAGCAACATCACCTATAAACTGTTATTTAATGACGCTGTTGCAATGACAGGCGGACAGGCACTTGATGGCAGTATAACGATCCAGCAAATTGCCTCTTTAATACTGACTGAAGGGGCGAAAGAAGTTGTAGTCGTTACCGATGACCCGGATAAATATAAAGGCCAGAATAGCCTCCCTGCCGATGTCAAAATTTATCAGTCGGATTATCTCGAAGATGTACAGAAACGCCTACGGGATATCAAAGGCGTAACAGTCATCATCTATGAGCAGATGTGTGCAACAGAATTACGTCGTAAAAGAAAAAGAGGGTTAATCCCACAGGCAAAAAGGCGAGCAGTGATTAATGAAGCCGTTTGTGAAGGCTGTGGTGATT
Source organism: Xenorhabdus sp. KJ12.1 (assembly GCF_963876495.1). Classification (NCBI taxonomy): domain Bacteria; kingdom Pseudomonadati; phylum Pseudomonadota; class Gammaproteobacteria; order Enterobacterales; family Morganellaceae; genus Xenorhabdus; species Xenorhabdus sp. KJ12.1. The sequence goes on along the minus strand of NZ_CAWNQH010000127.1, from coordinate 80,856 downwards.
GCCAAATTCAATCCAATTGTCTTGCTGTTGTTCCGATTGAAACACCTCTGGGAACTAAACGTGCGATAGATCACCATGTCTGTAATTCAGATCTATCCTGTCTGAAAGGTTTCTGCCCCAGTTTTATTACTATCGAAAACGCCAATCCAGTTCAGGATCCCAGCACAATAATGTCACAGGAAGAAATTGACAACCTGCTGATTAAACTGCCTGAACCAACGATAAAAATGGCAGATACTCCCTTTGAAATTTTATTAGCGGGGGTCGGAGGAAACGGCATCATTACTACTGGTCATATGCTTGGCCTTGCTGCCGAAATAGAAAAATATGCTGTTAATCTGCTTGATTTTACAGGCTTCGCTCAAAAAGGAGGTGAAGCAATGACTCATATTCGATTGAGTCAGAATGCTGAACAATTGCATCAGGTCAGAATTGATCGGGGGCGTGCAGATCTTGCTATTGCGGCTGATTTAGTCACTGTCACAGGGCAAAACTCACTGGAAGTAATGTCAAAATCAAAAACCAGTTGTGTACTGAATACCCATGAGACGCAAATCGGCGCCATGCTGAGAGACCCGACACTCAGTTTAGATCAAACCAGAATGCAGGACACCCTCCGCCAGCATTGCCGGACATTGCAATCCATTGATGCCGAGCAGATTGCAGCCGAGTTGGTTGGGGACAGAAATCAAACAAATATCGTTTTAATCGGCTACACTTGGCAGCTTGGTAAAATTCCAATCAGTCTACGTTCTATCGAGCAGGCCATACAGAAAAGTGGCATAACAAATCATGTCATAGAGAATGCACGACGCGCTTTACATATCGGTAGAATTGCGGCTGTACAACCAGATATCCTGAATAATTCTCTACATGTTGAACCGAAACAAACCATCAGGACACTGGATGACCTGATTTTACACCGATACCAGCTTCTGGTTGAGTATCAGAATGAAAAATATGCACTCCGTTATCTCAGCCGTATTGCTCAAGTCCAACAAATTACACAGCAAATTGATGCCGAAGGACTGGCGAAATCTATCGCAGAAAACTTATTCAAACTAATGGCCTATAAAGACGAGTATGAAGTTGCCCGCCTTTACGTCAAAACCGGATTTTTGGATAAACTCCGTTCACAGTTTGATAAGACAAATAACATCCGCTTTCACCTCAGTGCACCGTTTTTCAATCGTAAAGATCCCAGAACCGGCGAAAGAGGAAAACGGGAGTATGGCTCCTGGATAATTCCTGTTTTTCGTTTTCTCGCTGCCTGTAAACCATTACGCGGTACTATTTTTGATATCTTTGGCTATCAGGAAGAGCGGAAACAAGAAAGGAATTTATTATCCGAATACGAACAATTAATTGATCTACTCATAGAAAAATTAAATAGCAATAACATGGAGATCTGTCAGAAGCTCGCTGTTTTACCTGATCAAATCCGTGGTTTTGGGCATGTGAAGCAAAAAACGATAAAAAACATGCAGGAACGCAGAAAAATATTGTTAAAAGAACTTACTGAAAGCATTTATTGAAATACATATTCAAAACAGATGGATATCACTGGCTACGGTGATATCCATCTATTTTATTATTTTCAGGGAATGGATTATATCAAGTCCCGAATTTGTTAATATAATTTTCACAACCTTGCCCTGAAACATCTTCTAATAAATTATCGCTATAATGTACGCCATTAAAACTCTTACCTGTTGATGTTTTTATACTTTTTTTAGTTGATTTATGGCTAATATTTTCATCCTTTTGCAGGTCTAACAGCGAATTCAGTTTGCTAGTTAATTCTTCATTTTCCTTTTTCAGCTTGACATATATACTCCCGGCTTCTCGCATGCTTTTCTTAAACCTACCACATACTTTAATGTATTTTTTATACACTTCCTCTGCTTCTTCCTTGTATTTCCCATATGAATCATTAAGTTTTTTTCTTAATTTAATCTCATAAAAACTGCGCTCTAGCTTTTGATATGCTTTAAATACTTCCAGTTTATTAGAAAAAACAGAAAATTTAATGACAACGGGTTTATTTTTATCAATTAATTTAATGTGTATTTTTTTCCCAAGTAACAAAACATCATCTATTTCATTAAAAGAACCTGAGAAGATAATTTCCTTATTTTTCTTTTCTTCTATGATTAAATTATCTTCAGTGGGATTAGACTTTAATTTAAAAATATAATTATCGAATTCATAACTGTCACTTTTATTAATTTCATTCATAATTATTCCTTATTTATTCCCTGATACCAATCAAATCTATTTTCTAAAAATCGATATAAATTAGATAGGTAATCACTTTGCTTTAAATTAGAAAGTTTAACTATATGAATGATACTTTTAGATATAACTGATTGTAATGTATCTAATAGTATCGAAAGGAGCAGCATATATTTGAAAAATATTTATATCCGTCGCGCTATTTGACCACCCGTTATCAAATAAATCAATCAAAAGCTGTTTGTCAGAATATTCAGGAATAAACAGGATAATCACAAGAGCTGAGGTCGGTAGGTAATCAGGATTTTGTAGAATAAACAGATACGCCACAGTTCACAAGAGTGGGGTTGTGTAAACAAAAAAAGCGCCTTTCGGCGCTTTTTTCTATGACTTGCAGATTATTAAAATCTACCGTCCTGAATTTGGAGCGGGAAACGAGACTCGAACTCGCGACCCCAACCTTGGCAAGGTTGTGCTCTACCAACTGAGCTATTCCCGCATAGCTAATGCGCTATTTTAAATATAAAATCATTCAACCCATTGATTAGGTTAGTATTTTATCTTTAACGGCATCAAGATGGGCGCCATTATGAACTTCTTTAATAAAGATGGCAAGTATTTTACATGCCATAAAACATCAAGTGCTCAAAATACATGCTAAAAGACATGAATTGTATAGCCTCTTGACTAAAATTTGACATCACATTAGTCTAATATTCAATTATTAAATTGAATGATTAGTATTTGTATCCCACACTGCTCTTTATCAAAGACAAGCTTTCATACCGAAAAAGCAAAGTACAGCTACATTGAGGAAACCCACCGTGAATAACATGGCATCAGAGAAAATAAATACAGAAGCCCCGCCAGAAATATCAGATAAAAAACATCGTGATATACCCCTCTCCATCTATTTGCTCGGATTGACGATATTCATCCTGAATACTTCTGCGTTTATGGTTGTTGGCATGATGCCATCGTTAATGGATGCATTTGCCGTGACAGTCACTGATATCGGCTACCTGCTTTCACTCTACGGAGTAGGAATGCTCATCGGCGGACCGATATTGACAACAGTATTTGGTGTACTTCGAATTCCCAACAAGCAAGCGCTGCTTTGGATATTAACGTTGTATAGTATTGGAGGGATCATAGCCGCAAGTGCCGGAAGTTATTATGTTATGGCTATCGCCCGTGTTATTACCGGTTTTGCAGGATCTGCCTGCATTGGCATCGCTTTGGCAATCTGTGGTGAAGTTGTTAAAACAGAAATAAGAGGAAGAGCCTCATCGATTGTATTCACAGGTATGATGCTGGCAAATGTTCTGGGTGTTCCCGCCGCAATCATGATCGATCAATATCTTGGCTGGCGTTTCAGTTTTTGGCTAATCGTTATCTTCACCATTATTTGTACCTTGATTTTATGGGCAATGCTGCCACTTTCACACAATGCTGCCAATATCCGTATCAGCGAGCAACTTGCCTCATTCAGAAATGGGAAACTCTGGGCAGCTTATGCGTCAAGCGCTCTGATTATTGGCGCATCTTACGCTGCTTTCAGTTATATCTCCGTTATCCTCACTGAAATCACAGGATTATTACCCGCTATCATTCCTATTGTTCTTGGTTTTTACGGCGTTGCGAATGTCATCGGTACTTCGATCACCGGTCGTTTTGCTGATCGACACACCTTTGCGGTACTGACAATCGGGATCAGTATACTGACCATATCGCTGCTGATATTCGCGCTTTTCCCGGAAAACCACTATATCAGTGTGTTCTCTTTTCTAATCATTGGCATTGTAGGTGTCTCTATGAGTCCGGCACTGATTACACGGGTTATGCGCGTGGCAAATGCAGGCCCTTTGGTTAACAGCGTCCATGTCTCTTTCATTAATAGTGGTTCTGCCTTTATCTCATGGGCCGGGGGATTAAGTATTGCTGCCGGATATGGATTAATATCACCACTTTGGATTGGCTTAATTCTGGCTATTTTTGCTTTACTTTCGCTTACACCGCGTAGTGTCAGAACAGCAATGACATTGCCCTGACCAAAAAATTTATTTAAAAGCAGTGTGTATCAGGAGTATTGTCAGAATTCGGAGAGTGGTAAGAAATTTAGGGCTGAGTCTGAAAAAAGATTTGGAGCGGGAAACGAGACTCGAACTCGCGACCCCAACCTTGGCAAGGTTGTGCTCTACCAACTGAGCTATTCCCGCTTAATTTTGGTGTGCTGTACTCTCGAAATTATTCATCGGTACGGGGAGCGCATTATACAAATAATTCATCTGCTGGCAAGTACCAAGACGAAAAAAATCGGACTTTCTTTTTAACTGGTCAGTTATCGAACGAGAAATCTGTTTAGTGATTCAGATATGGATATCTTACTTTGATTGATACATATCCATATTTGCTCGCGTAGCTCAAATGAGCTACAGTATACTTATTAACCAAAGGAGGTTTAAATATGGCCGCAAATGCATTTGTTCGCGCTCGCATAGATGAAAAATTGAAAAATGAAGCAGCAGCTGTACTAGCAAGCATGGGGTTAACCGTTTCCGATCTAGTTCGCATAACACTCACTAAGGTCGCAACAGAAAAAGCTTTACCATTTGATATGCATATTCCTAATGAGCTAACAGCTAAAACCATTGCCAATAGTGAAAAAGGCATTGATGTGCACCAAGCAAAAGATGCTGATGATATCTTTGATAAATTGGGTATCTGATAACTCATGAAACAAAGAGCTATTGAATATTCCACTCAGTTTCAAAAAGATGTGAAATTAGCTCAGAAAAGACATAAAGACATAGAAAAACTGAAAGAGCTAATGAAATTCTTGATTAACAATGAGTTGCCATTGCCTACTGTATACAAAGATCATCCGCTACATGGTAACTATAAAGGCTATAGAGACGCTCATATAGAACCGGATTGGATCCTCATCTACAAAATAACCAGTGACTTTCTCCGATTTGAACGGACAGGAACACACTCAGATCTATTTTAAATTGCTAGCAGCGCAAGTAACGATAAACGTTGATGTTGATTAAGTGGGGTTTCAGACCCACTTAATCCACTCATGTCACTAAAATACCGCCATTTATTTCTGAATAAAATGTTCGCGGTAGTAAACCAGTTCCGCAATTGACTCCCGGATATCATCCAATGCCTGATGAGTATTTTTCTTGCTTAAACCAGCCAGCATTTCTGGCTTCCAGCGACGAGCCAATTCCTTAAGTGTGCTGACATCCAGATAGCGATAGTGAAAATATTTTTCCAGTTCAGGCATATAACGGAACAGGAAACGACGATCCTGACCAATGCTGTTACCGCAGATAGGGGATTTTCCTGCCGGAACCCACTGTTCCAGAAACGCAATCGTCGCTTTTTCAGCTTCAGCCTCACTAAACGAACTCTGTTTTACGCGCTCCACCAAACCACTGCCAGTGTGAGTCCTGACGTTCCACTCATCCATCAGGGCCAGCTGCTCAGCTGGCTGGTGTACCGCAATAACCGGTCCTTCTGCAAGAATATTCAGCTCTGAATCAGTCACGATAGTTGCAATTTCAATTATGCGATCGCGCTCGGGATCCAGACCCGTCATCTCTAAATCTATCCAGATAAGATTGTTCTCACTTTTTGACATGATATATCCTAGGTTCCTTTAAAACAGGTAATCTGTATCAGAGGTGTATCATAGCGTTTTTGATCACCCACAGCGATAACCAGCAAGATAGATGAAATAAGTGAGGTTCGGTGGCTAAAAGTAAACTCTCCAAAGGGCAGCAACGCCGTGTGCAGGCCAATCACCAGCGCAGGCTAAAACAGCCGCTCAGCAGGAATGACGCCCAAAAACCAGAACTGGACGACAGCCAGTTTGGTGAGCCACAAGAAGGGCTGGTTATCAGCCGATTCGGGCAACATGCAGATATTGAGGCCGCTGACGCCTCTATACAACGCTGTAATATCCGCAGGACAATTCGTTCACTGGTTACCGGTGATCGTGTCGTATGGCGTCCTGCCTTACAGCTCCAGTCAGATGTTAAAGTCAATGGGATCGTCGAAGCCGTTCATGAACGAACTTCCGTGCTTACCCGCCCTGATTATTATGATGGTATCAAACCCATTGCCGCTAATATCAACCAAATCGTGATTGTTTCCGCTATCCTGCCTGAACTTTCACTGAATATTATCGATCGCTATCTGGTCGCATGTGAAACACTCAATATTGAACCCTTGATAGTGCTTAATAAAATCGACCTTCTGGACGACGAAAGCCGCGAGTGGGTTAACGGTGTCATGGATATTTACCGTCACATCGGATATCGGGTACTGGAAGTTTCCAGCCATACCGGAGAAAGCATTCCTGAACTGATCCAATTACTGGCTGATAAAATCAGTATATTCGCAGGTCAATCAGGGGTCGGGAAATCCAGCCTGCTGAACACCCTGCTTCCGGACAATGAAGAAGCCATTTTGGTTAATGAGGTCTCAGATAACTCCGGCCTTGGTCAGCATACGACAACAACAGCACGCCTCTACCATTTTCCACAGGGAGGAGATGTCATTGATTCTCCCGGCGTCCGGGAATTCGGCTTATGGCATTTGACACCAGAACAGGTGGTTCAAGGGTTTATTGAATTTCGTGATTACCTTGGCAACTGTAAATTCCGCGATTGCAAACATCTTGATGATCCCGGCTGTGCTTTACGCGATGCACTGGAGCAAGGCGCTATTGCAGAAGAACGCTTTGAAAACTACCACCGGATCCTGGAAAGCATGACTCAGGTTAAACCACGCAAAAATTTCACTGAAGGTCAAAAATAGGGCAATAATAAGCAATGCGTTGCCCTGACATTCAAGATAAGGGCAGGTAGAATAGCGGACTTTTGCCCAATTTTCCTATAAGACATTGGCCTATAAAACACTTCAAGAGGTTGACGTGCTGGATAATATTAAAATCAGACTACAATATTTACTGCCAAAGCAATGTATTACTCACTTAGCAGGCTGGTTCGCCAATAAAAAAGCAGGCTGGTTGACACAGCTTGTCATTAAAGCTTTTGCCAAAGTTTATAAAGTTGATATGAATGAAGCCCAAAATCCATCTTTTCAGGCTTATTCAACCTTTAACGAATTCTTTGTCCGACCATTAAAAGAGGACATTCGTCCCGTCGTCAATGAAGCTCACCTGTTGGCACTGCCCGCAGATGGAGCCATCAGCCAACTGGGTGCCATCCGGGAAGAGCAAATTATTCAGGCTAAAGGCCACTACTATACGGTAGAAGCGCTGTTGGCCGGCCAGCACCAACTTGCTGAACAATTCCGTAATGGCCAGTTTGTGACGATTTACTTATCACCGAAAGATTATCACCGTGTTCATATGCCATGTGACGGCGTATTGAAAGAGATGATTTATGTTCCCGGCGATCTGTTTTCAGTCAACCCGCTGACTGCCGCGAATGTACCAAATTTGTTTGCACGTAATGAACGTGTTATCTGTATGTTTGATACCGCTTTTGGCCCAATGGCACAAATTCTGGTTGGTGCCACAATTGTGGGTAGTATAGAGACTGTCTGGAGTGGCTGTGTCACCCCGCCACGCGAAGGTATTATCAAACGCTGGGTCTATCCGGCAGAAGGTGAAGAAGGGGCTGTTTCTCTCAAGAAAGGAGAAGAAATGGGCCGTTTCAAACTGGGTTCAACCGTCATCAACCTGTTTGCCCCTAATCAGATTCAGTTTGCTAATAACTTATACAGTGGCTCACAAACCCTGATGGGTGGCCTGCTGGCACAGACTATCTCAAACGATGAAGAACATACTGAGCACACAACTGACGATGTTTCCGTGAGTCAAAATAGCGCCAGTTAATTTATTACCAAGGAGCCCCTTATCGTGCGCCTGATTATCAGTTTATTTCTTAGCCTGCTTATTACGAATCTGGCTTTCGCCTCCACAACACAGCTGGATGAAAGCCAGCTTAAACAGGAGCTGAAACAGGTTGAAGGCAGTAAAAATCCGCAGGAGGCTGAAATTGCGCAAGCACTGCAAGGGGCTATCAATTGGGTTAATGAGACAAATGCCTCCAAGGAACGGATTGCAAAGTATCAACAGTCAGTTGATGACTTCCCAAAATTAATCAAAGAATTACGTCAGAAAATACTGGCCGCCAGTGAACCACCCCCTGCTATTCCGGCGAATCAGACCATCAGCAGTCTGGAACAACAGATTATCCAGCTCAACAGTCAATTACTGGAACAGGGTCGGCAATTACAACAAGAACAGGATAAAATCCGGGAAATTAGTGAATCCGTAAGTCTCATGCCTCAACAGCAAACAGAAGCTAGGCGTTTGTTAGCTGAGGCAACTTCCCGACTTCAGTCATTAAACCCACCTTCCCCGGGACTGGATGACGCCCAGTTAACACTTACTCAAGCAGAAGTGAATGCCCGCAAAACTGTGACCAGTGAACTGGAGATGGCACAACTTTCTGCCAATAATCGGCAGGAGATTGCCCGCTTACGAGCAGAATTATTTAAAAAACGCTATCAAAACCTAGATATTCAGCTCCAGCAACTTCGTAGCCAGTTAAACGCCCAGCGGCAGCAAAAAGCCGAATCAGCTCTTGAGCATACTGAAATGCTGGCGGAAAAGAATGGTGGAAAACTACCTCAATTTCTGCTGGATGAACTTCAGCAAAACCGTCACCTTTCACAAATGCTCAACCAGCAGACTCAACGCATGGATTCCATTGGCTCTCAGCAACGCAAAGCTGCTGATGATATTCTGCGGGTACGCCAAACCCTTAATACTATCCGCGAACAGGCGCAATGGCTGGGTGATTCAACAACATTAGGCGCTGCGTTAAGGGCACAGTTAACCCGCATCCCTGATGTCCCTAAATCTCAGCAGCTCGACCGAAATATAGTTGAATTACGGGTTGAAAGGCTAAAATATGAAGAAATGTTGGAACACTCTCAGCAGGAAAGCGAACATACTCCTATTACAAATAACAACCTGACAGCAACTCAAAAACAGGTTTATGATTCCCTTATCCGTACCAGGAAAGAGTTACTGAATTCTCTGCTCTCCGGTTATGACAGCGAAATATTGGAATTAACAAAACTCAAAGTCTCTACCAATCAGTTAAATGAGGCATTGAAAGAAGTTAAGGATGCCACGCACCGCTATCTGTTCTGGGTAGCAGATGTCGATCCCATTTCACTGAATTACCCTTTGTTGGTTGTACGGGATTTAACCCGATTACTCTCTCTGGATACAATTTCCCAATTAGGCATTGCAATCCACGTGATGCTGACAACGCAGGATACCTTGCTGTATCTGCTGGGTACGTTGTTGCTGGTGATATTCAGTATCAGTTCACACCGCCAGTATCACGCTTTCCTTGAACGTTCCAGTAACCGTATCGGCAAGGTGACACAAGATCACTTCTCCCTGACCATAAGGACAGTGTTCTGGTCTGTTGTTGCGGCTTTACCTCTGCCAATGCTCTGGTCAGCGATTGGCTACGGCCTGAAAAATGCCTGGCAGTACCCAATGGCAACCGCTATCGGTAATGGGGTCAGCGAAACAACACCTATCCTATGGATTTTCATGCTCAGCGCAGCGTTTGCCCATCCGAATGGTCTGTTTATTGCTCATTTCCGCTGGCCGGAAGAACGTGTAAAACGGGCAATGCGCTTTTATCGGGTATCAATTTTCCTGATTGTGCCATTGATGATGGCGCTAATTACCTTTAACAATTACAGTGATCGTGAGTTTGGTGCAACTCTCGGCAGATTATGTTTTCTAATGCTCTGCGTCTCGCTGAGTCTGGTCACAACCAGCCTGAAACGGGCAGGTATTCCACTGTACATGGATAAACATGGGTCAGGTGACAATGTTATCAACTCTGTTTTATGGTGGATATTACTCTCTGCACCAATTCTGGCCGCACTGGCTTCTGTACTGGGTTATCTGCAAACTTCGCAGGCCCTGTTGGCACGATTGGAAACCTCTGTTGCCATCTGGTTCTCCCTGCTGGTCATCTATCACATAACCCGTCGATGGATGTTAATCCAGCGTCGTAAAATTGCGTTCGAAAGGGCAAAACAACGTCGGGCTGATATCCTTGCCCAACGCGCTAAAAGTGAAGAAGATTCCAGCAATATTAACAGCAGTGTTGAAGGGGTGATTGAAGTTGAAGAGCCAGTTATCGATCTGGATGCAATCAGTGCCCAGTCTTTAGGTCTGGTACGCTCCATCCTGACGATGCTGGCACTGGTTTCACTTATCCTGTTATGGTCAGAACTACATTCTGCGTTCTCTTTCCTTGAAAATATCCGGTTATGGGATGTCACCACAAGCATCAACGGTATTGATACTATCCAGTCAATCACTCTGGGTTCTATCCTGATTGCCATTCTGGTCATTATTATTACGACTCAGCTTGTCCGTAATCTCCCTGCATTACTGGAACTGGCACTGTTACAACATCTGGAACTGACGCCCGGTACAGGCTACGCCATCACCACATTAACCAAATACGGTATTACGCTGATCGGCAGTATCGTCGGTTTCTCATTAGTGGGTATTGAATGGTCAAAACTGCAATGGTTAGTTGCAGCAATGGGGGTTGGACTTGGTTTTGGGTTACAGGAAATTTTTGCCAATATTATTTCCGGGCTGATGATCCTGTTCGAAAAACCAATCCGTATTGGCGATACCGTCACTATTCGCGGGCTGACCGGTAGCATCACAAAAATTAATACACGGGCAACGACTCTGACTGACTGGGATAGAAAAGAGATCATCGTTCCCAATAGAGCATTTATTACTGAACAATTTATAAACTGGTCATTGTCTGATACCATCACCCGTATTGTCCTGACGATCCCTGTTCCCGTAGAGACAGAATCTGCGAAAGCAACAGAGATATTACTGACCGCAGCAAGACGATGCCCGTTAATTATCGATAATCCGATGCCTGAAGCCTATCTGGTTGACCTGCAACAGGGAATTCAGATTTATGAACTGCGAGCTTATGCCGCAGAAATGGGGCATCGTATGCCTGCTCGTCATGAAGTACATCAGTATATTTTGCAGGAATTCCATAACCACAATATCACCCTGCCATTCCCTCCATTTCAGGCTCGTGTTGATATTTTCGGACAGGAAATCCGCAGTGCTACAACCAACACATCAGGTCGCAATCTTCCACGTAAGCCGGGAGATCTATAATTTAATTTAAGGAAAAAGAGAACAAAAATATGGTAAGGCGCATCCCTGTTCAGATAAGTGGCTTACTGGCATTAAATGGTGTTTCTATTCTGGGAAACACCATCACAGAAATCGCTATTCCTTGGTTAATTCTGGAAATATCAGGCAGTCCATTACTGGTTGCTGCTGTGATGTCAGCCAAAATGCTGCCATTAATATTATCTGTTTTTTTCAGTGCACAGCTGGTTGATAGATACGGCGCATTTCGGATCTCAGTATTATCGGATTTCGTTAATTTCCTGAGTGTGTTATTAATCCCTGTATTCTATACAATGGATATTCTTCACCTTTATCTTCTAGCTATTTTATTAATGTTTTCAACTATTCTGGATGCACCAGGGCGTCTGGCAAAAGATATTATGCTAGCAAAGGAAATAAAACTGCATAAAAGAGAGAATGAATTAATCAATGGCATAAATAGCACCATTGAAAATATCTGTGATCTTGCTGGCCCTGCTTTTGGCTCACTCATTATCGCCATGCTTGGTACAATCAACGCATTATACTTTGATGCGGTCAGTTTTTTAGTTGTTGCCCTTGGTATTATTATTCTGAAAAAACATTTTTCCGCTGATATAAACCAGATAACCGAAGCACCTTCTCTGCCACATCGTTATTTCCTTGAAGCCTTGCACTACATTAAATCGGAGAGGGAACTGTTTTCTGTTCTCGTCCTCAGTTCAATAATCAATTTTGTTATCACCCCATTCCTGACCGTTTACCTGCCTTACGTCAATAAAACCGAATTTAATTCCGTTATCAGCCTTGGGGTTTCAATGACATGCTTTGGTATAGGTACTGCTCTTTCCTCTTTGCTGTACGGCCTCTATGGAAAATACTTTTCCAGCCACCGGATCCTTCTCTCCGGTTACAGCCTACTTGGGTTATGCCTCCTGTCTTTGCCTCTATTCAATGGGCAGTATGTTTTGTTTACCCAACTTTTTACCATCGGCTGTGGCATTGGTTTTGCTGCGCCAGTAGAAATTACGTTGATTCAACGCAAAGTACCTGAAAATCTGTTTGGCAGAATAATGACCCTGTTTACCTCTACCCGATTTATTAGCGTTCCTGTCGGGTATATCTCTTTCGGTGCTGTGCTGGAATCCAGAATCGCCCAACAAACCCCTATTATTATGGCGGTAATAGTATTGAGTGGAATATTAGTTTACTTACTTCTGCGAGTAAGAAGGTAAAATTGAAAATCAGGCAACGATGACAGAATAAGATGATTTTTTATTGATAAGAAAACGCTGTTATAAAATCATAAGCAGCGTTTTGATAGTTTTGGCAAACTAAAGAAAAAAGATCAAAGAGATATTACTATATTAACGCAGTCCCTTCGGGTCAGCGCCGTATTCATTACTACCTTCTGTACCTTCCAGAAGAGTAAAGATAAATACGACAATACCGCCAATCGGGACAAAAATCAGCAAGAACCACCAGCCAGAGCGATCAGTATCATGCAGGCGACGTACCGTTACTGCCAGTGACGGAATAAAAGTGATTAATGCATAGAGAATAACTAATATAGATCCGATGGTCTCACCGAGAATTGCACCTAATATGCAAACGGCCAAAAATGCCAGCATATTAAAAAAGTAAAACATCCAATATTCTTTACGACGTGCACGCCCGGAGAAATCAGCGTAATTTTTTAAAACCTGAACATACCAATTCATAATATTACTTCTTTAAAAGAAAATTTAATAAAACAAAAGGAGACAAACTATAAAGGATGCGAGATTTTATACTCACTTATATTTTAAAGTCCACACATAGCCCTTAAAGGAATAATATTAAACAAACCATGTAATTCTCAGATATTTAATCAATAAAATCTGCCCAATATAAAATACAATGTGATTTCAATATATATTCATCTGCTTCATATCAAAGTTAGCCACCAATTAATCAGAAAAAAAAAGCTAATTAATGCAGCATTAACCGACCATAAAATAATATTTATTTATACATTTCGTCTTTCAAGCTGCCTCTTTGTTGTCTGCGCTCGTTCACCCCAGTCACATAGTTATCTATGCTCCTGGGGATTTACTCTCTTGCCGCCGCGACGCAACTTGAAATCCATTGTGTATAGCATGCTTATAATTAATTAAATCATCAAAAAAAGGAATGGTGCCTCTGAAAAATACTCTAATCAGTTATCAATCATCGCACAAATGCAAAAAATGCGCTTACACCAGCCACGCCATTTACATAAATTTAACACAAGCCTATTATCTCAGCTTAAATAACAAACATATTCTTATCGTTCGAGATAATATGAAAACCTTATCCGGCAGGCCATGGTTACTAATAACTTTTTTCCTGATAGCAAATCTTTTCTCTTCAATTGCTGTTGCAATAGGCATGTATCTTATTCCGTGGTATATCAGCAATAATGCAGGTGATCCTTCTGCTCTGGCAACAACTGCCATGTTTTCTGCTGTGTTAGTACTTTGCCTGACGCCTTTTATTGGTAAAATAATCGATTATTTCAACCGAAAATCAATCCTGATGTTTATCACCATTGCGGTTCTGATACTTTTTCTGTTTCTTTCTCTCTCAGGCAATACATTTTCGCACCAGTTATATTCACTGATCTGTGCTTATATCTGCATTCAGATTTATTTCGCGGTTTTCTATACAACCCGGCAGGGGTTTATTAAAGATGTTTTTCAGGCCAGTGAGCTGTATCGTATTAATGCCATTCTTGAAATAGAAGCCCAGTCTTCGACACTCATTGCAGCATTATTAGTCGTTGTCTTTTCGGGTTCAACTAACATTGATATTTTTATGCTGCTGGCATGTATGACGTTTATTTCCTTTATTATGCTAACAGTAATCCCTTATACCGCCAGAAATATCAATCATGGAAGTGCTCCTGAATCTCAACAATCCACGCTTCCTTTATCATTTTTAAAAACTGACTTATTTTGCTATATGTCGATGGGTGCAATTCCCTTCATCTGCATCATGACAATCAATATCATCCAACCCCCGTTTATGAATAGTGTGCTTCAGCAACCTATCAGTTCTTATGCTACTTACGGGATTATCTATGGCTGTGGTGCGATTCTGGTTGGTTTTATTATGGGAAAAATATCCAATCATTATCCTCAACGCAATCTGGTGTTAGTGTGCACGCTCATTTTTACGGTGACACTCGGTATCATCGCTCTGTTTCCAACTCTTGAAGTAATTCTGATTTGTGGTTTTTTCCTCGGATTCAGTAATTCAGCATCACGGATATCAAGTAACAACCTTATTCTACAGGAAGTTAATTCTGAGGTAATTGGCCGGGCATTTTCATATGGGCAATTTTTCGCACTGTGCGGCAGGATCATTGCAACAGGGCTTGTTCCACTAATTTTTGTTAGTGATTACAAATTAGTATGGAATTATGTCTTTGCTATCAGCCTTATTGCACCCGTCGTGTTGTTGGTCAGGCGATATTTAGATCAGACTGTAATTAATCAAAAGGAATATTAGTGGCAGTTATTTCAAACTGCCTATTTACAAATTTAATGCAATAATAACCTTAAAGTGCTCAATCAAGAATAATTTATGATCTAATAGCATAGATAATCAATAATTCTGAATATGGCCGAGAAGAATGGATAAGAATTTTTTACTATTTACCGTGTTTAATATTGTGATCGAGTTTATCTTCTTACTTAAAGTATTTTTATCTAGATTCGACGAATCTGGCTCATAACAGAATGTCATTCCACGATTTTTCCCCTCTAAAACTACATCCACATAGCCTTGAGTACTCGTAGCTATAGTTCTATCAATAAGCCATACTACTGTCAGAGCATCGTGAATCCAACACCCCTTTAGCCCTCTTGTTTCTATTGAATAGTTCATCCAAGGACGAATGGTTTCAACCAAAAATTCACAAAGAGGATTATCAAAAGTAGATAAATAGTCCAAATCAGAATGAAGCATCTGAGTTTGTGTCGTAACATCCATAGGTACCAGTGTAATATTTGCCCCACTGGTTAATACGATATGCGCTGCTTCAGGATCAATACCAAAATTGGTATCCTTTTGATAACCAGAAACATTAAAAACGCCCCCCATTATGACAATTTCAGCTACAGATTCAGGAAAATCTGGGTATAGCTGTATAACGTTAGCAATATTAGTTAAAGGTCC
The DNA here is from genome assembly GCF_963876495.1 of Xenorhabdus sp. KJ12.1. Classification (NCBI taxonomy): domain Bacteria; kingdom Pseudomonadati; phylum Pseudomonadota; class Gammaproteobacteria; order Enterobacterales; family Morganellaceae; genus Xenorhabdus; species Xenorhabdus sp. KJ12.1. The sequence continues at coordinate 65,180 of NZ_CAWNQH010000127.1, read as the reverse complement.
AATTGCTACAAGTGTCACTTCTCCTGGGTTGTCGCATACGAGTTCACCTATACTTTGTACTGCAGATAACTCTTCTAAAGGAAATAGTTTAGGGGGAATAGTATCTTTCCATAAATGACGCAGACCATTATGATCAACACCATAATCAAGTTTCTCACGCCATGCAGCAATAGGCTCCAATAAACCATGAGAAGCACCTCGAATTACGGGAATATCTTCACCTAACCTCTGTAAAAGAGATTTTGCTACAGAATAACCAATTTCACTGGGAGTATTGCCTGCTACAGTAGAAATTAATTCAAGAGAAATTTGAGGTGCTGCTATGGCAAGCGCTAAAGCAAGGCCATCATCAACATTAGCTCCAGCTATACCGTTCCCTGGATCACAATCAATAATTAAACGCATACTTATTCTTTTACAATAGATATACAACCACAGGATTCTCCAATCTGTAAATCAAATTCAAATTCACACTCACGAGCTTTCCCATTCCATGTTTTCAACATCTCTATAGCTGTTTTTGCCATTTTACTAATCGGCTGACGCACCGCCGTCAAAGAAGGTACGTTAAATTGCGATTGTGGTGTAGCATTGAAACAAACCAACGCAATATCATCCGGTACTTTGATTCCATATTCAGATAATGCGCGGAGACACCCAAACGCCTGTAACTCATTTGTTGCAAATACAGCTCGTGGTCGCTTCCCTTTTAACATTTTCAATGTCATTTCATAACCTCCCATGCGAGTGTAATCTGCATAAAAGATCCATTCTTCATATACAGCTAAACCTGCTTGTTGTAATGCATCACGCCAACCAGCAATACGGTCTTGTGTATTTAACATATCACGGGGCCCACAAATAATTGCTATATCACGATAACCATGTTGAACAAGATGCTGGGTAGCTTTAAATGCTGCAAGACGCTCATTTACAATGATAGCGCTAACATTTAGCTTTGCATCAACTCGGTCTAACATGACACATGGGGTTCCACTTTCTTGGATAAGCTCAATATAAGGGTGGCGGTCAACGCTGGTATATATCAATCCATCAACCTGACGTTGCAGTAAATTGTTAATCAACTTTTTCTCTCGCTTTCTATCGTCTCCTGAATCACCTAATAACAGCACTTGCCCATGCTTAAAGGCTTCTTGCTGTAAAGCATGGGCCATCGATGAGATGAAAGGATTAGATATATTCGGTATCACAAGTCCATACGCTTGTGTCGTTCCAGAAACAAGGGCTTTCGCAATACCATTTGGCCGATAGCCTGTTTTTTTAATGGCATCTAATACACGCTGCCGTGTTGCCTCTGCGACAGGCCTTGGGCCATTGTTAACAACATAGCTAACTACAGCTACAGATGTTCCTGCTTCTTTCGCGACATCAGTTCGAGTTACTCTTTTTACATGTAACGTCATGATATTTTTTTATATGCAAGTGAAAATAATAATTCAAATAGTTTAGGAGTTAAAATACCATGATTTAAAATGCAATAAACAGTTGGCACGAATCAAATAATATAAATTCATGCCAAGTTTATTAACGATAGGATAATTCACTAAAGCATTAAATAGCATCTTCTGGTAAATTCAGATCTCTTCCACGCGTTTCTGGTGCAAAGAATGTAGTTATAAATCCAATTCCTGCCATAAATGCAAAATAAAATGCGATAGGCCACCAATGCCCGGTAAAAGACAATAGAGCTGATGCAATTAATGGCGCAGAACCACCTGATAAAATGGATCCAAGCTCTTTTGCGAAAGCCATTTTCGCATAACGATTTTTTACACCAAATAATTCAACACCCCACGCAGCTTGAACACCAAAAATCCCCAGAGAAGCTAGCCCCATTCCCACAACAATGGTCGAAATGACAATAATGGGCTCACGACTTTCCAATAGGATAAAAGAGGGTATTGCATACAAAATTATCAGTAAGCAGAACCAGCGATAGATAATTCGTCGTCCAAAACGATCAGATAAATATCCTGATAATGGAATAATCAAGAAACCTAAGATTGAAGCCATGAAAACTGCTATTGTAGGTATCGAGTTATCTATCATTAGCACCTTAGCAACGTAGCCAATGATAAAACCTTGAACTAGATAGGATGGGCCATTCTCACCAATCCGTAAACCAACCATGACCCAAAATGCTCTCGTATTCTTCCAAAAATTTTTATGTTCATGCGTAGCATGACAATTAAACTTCACAGGCAATCCCGAGTGTTTTAGATTTTCTGTATCTCTCTCCATTTTATAACGTTGGAATACAGGGGATTCATCTAAATGTCTACGGATAAATAATGCAATTACAGCCAGTAAGAAACTCGATAGAAACGGAATTCGCCAACCCCACTCCAATAGGCTTTCTCTATCCATTGTCAGAACTAATAACCAAATTAGTGATGCCAGTAATGTTCCACTATTTGAACCTATGGCAATAACAGAAGAAATCAATCCTCGCTTCTTTGGAGGGGAATACTCTCCGAGCATTACAGTTCCGCCAGAAAGTTCAGCGCCAGCCCCTAAACCCTGAGTGAAACGTAAAATAACCAAGCAAATTGGAGCCCAGATACCAATCTGAGCATAACTCGGAATAATACCAATGAATGTTGTTGAAACCCCCATCAGAGTAATAGTCGTGACCATAACGACTTTTCGCCCTTTACGATCACCTAACCATCCAAATAATAACGCCCCAATAGGTCGTGCAATAAATCCAACAGAGTATGTTGCAAAACTGGAAAGTAGCGCGATTGTAGGTGTCATATCGGGAAAAAATACATCACCAAAAATTATCCCGGCAGCTAATCCATATAGAGCAAAATCAGCATATTCCATTGCTGTACCTAGCCAACAAGAAAAGACGGCTCGATAAAAACCTTTTTGCCCTCTTTGAGTTAACAGACACACTTCGGAGGTATGCTGTTTTCCGATTGAAGGTACAATTACATTATCAAACTGCATGGAATGTTCCCTGAATGTTGGAACAGTAAAATCAATACCGATCTTATAAACCGGAAAAAATTATTTTCATAGCTATATTTTTTATTTTTTAAATTATTTTATCTACTCGAGTAGATATTTATTTGATGTAAGATTTACAATCATTTTTATATTTAAAAATATAAAGGGTAAAATAATTTTTTACAATACATATAAAATAACAACCCTATATTAAAATTTATTTTAAGGTCAGTACATTACACAAAAACCCCGATAAGTTGCACATAAAATTCGTCAATTTATAAATATGGAGCATATTAACACAATACATATATAACCCCCGAAAAAACTGACTAATTAAAAAATAAAAGTTTTAAATATAATTAACTTACAGAAAGTTGATTGGTTTATTTTTACACTAATTTATGACATTTTTATTATTCTATACTTGCACTATATCTTTTTAATTCGCTTCTAAAATCCCCAAGCACAACCATGTTATAATTAAGAAAGCGAATGTTTAAAAATCAATGCATTGAATAGAAGTTCAAATCCAACAAAATTACATATGCTCCACACAATAATATTTAAAATAAAAACAAATAGTTATATAAAAACAGCATCCCATCGGATGCTGTTTTTATATTTTGATGGGTGAAGCCAATACCCTCAAACCTGATACATTTTCTGCAAATAACACGACACCGCATCATCAGCATTAGAGCCTATAATTTCCATGTCCGGTAGAGTGTCTTTCAGGCGCTGATGTGCTCCCTGCATAATGCAGCCTTTGCCAGCCACGCTCAGCATTTCCCTATCATTCATACCGTCACCAAACGCTATGCAATCACTTAACTCATACCCGATGGACTGGCAGACCTGTGCCAGTGCTTCTCCCTTAGATACACCGCCTGACATAACTTCCAGACAGTTTCTCAGTGAAAAACTGACATTGACCTTATCTCCCCAGCGCGCTTCAATCCTTTCTTCCAACTGAACCAAATAATCATGGTCGTCGCTGGTATAGTAAACCTTGCATACCCCATTAACCGGGAAATTGTCGCGCTGGAAAATCTGGTAATGGAAATCCGATACTTTAAAGAATTCGGTTTGTTCCTCGCTTGCGCGATTAACCCACCACTCATCGTTATTGTAATAGTTAGTCAGAACATCCGGGTTATCAAACTCCAGCAAACATAAATCACGGGCAATTTCCGGTGCAAGGTTATGGCTGAAGACCAAATCTCCTTGTGAGTTATGTACCCTCGCTCCATTCGATGTGATCATGTAAGCATCAATGCCCAGCCCGTCCCGGATCTGTCCTACATCAATGTGGTGACGCCCTGTTGCAAAGATAAAGTGAATTCCTTTATCCGTCAGCAGATTCAATATTTTCTTTGTATACGGTGTTAATACGTGATCGGGAGATAACAGTGTGCCATCTAAATCTGAAGCAACAACATGGTACATGGTTCAAATTCCTAAGCTAAATTAATTTTGGTCAAAAAAATCACAAATCGCATTAAGAGCCTGTGCTCTCAATGCGTCTTTTTCGAACAGGATTTCATGGCGTGCCCCTTGGATAACCAGAGGATTATATTCTTCTTTTCCTGCTCCGGCTTTTTGGCGAGATGCACAAAAAGCCAACAACTCCCGATTACTAACTACTTTATCTTCGCTTGCTTTCAAGACGATGAGGGGTGTCTGAATTTCGCCAGCCTTCTCAATGAGGTTATCTCCGGCCCGCATACTTTCACGCATCCAACGATAAGTCGGGCCACCAAGGCGCAATTCAGGGTAATCTACATAATAGCGTAAGTATCGCTGGTAACGGGCATAACTGTGAGTTAGCAGGTTAATAAAATAGGGTAATGGACGCCATTGCCCGGTTAAGACCGCATATCTGTTACGCCTTCCAGGATAGGGTTCGGCCTGATTAACCAAAAAGTTTGCCATCCAGCGAGGCATTGGCAAATTAATACCAAACATAGGAGCACATAAAGCCGCAGCACGGAATACCGACTCATGACGCAACAGAAAAGAGCTCAGGATAGCCCCTCCCATTGAATGAGCAAGTGCATAACAGCGATGCGACTTAAGTGAAGAAATTTCCAGTTCAATGAGTTTTGCCAGATCATCGACATAGTGATCAAACGATTCAACATGCCCTTTCTGGGGATCTGTCAGCATTCTGCCTGAACGCCCCTGACCACGATGATCAATAATAAGAATGTTGTAACCCAAATGGTAAAAATCATAAGCTACCTCCGGATATTTCACATAGCTTTCGCTACGACCCGGAGATATTACCAATGTTTTATCATGATGAGGTGAACTGAAAGAGACATAACGGATAGGGATATTATCAACACCCATGAATTCACGTTCATCTCTGATATTCCAAAAATCCAGCAATAATCCATTTGTAAAAGCAGAAAACTGAGGCTCACGGTTTAACCAGCTTATTTTTAGTCTTTCAGGTCCCATCATCATCCTCTATACCCGCGGTCTTTCCGGTTGCAGATTACAAAATTGCTACTGCTACGTTTATTCGAATCCTTCGAAATGTTCACGGATAACTGTCATAAAGGCATCACCAAAACGTTCGAGTTTACGCTGCCCGACACCGTTAATTAGCAGAAGCTCATCGGGTGTTATTGGGCACTGTTCTGCCATCTCAATCAGTGTTACATCATTGAAGACGACAAACGGTGGAATATTATTTTCGTCAGCAATGGATTTTCGTAATTTGCGCAACTTAGCGAATAATTTACGATCATAGTTTCCACTGTATGATTTGTTTTGTTGATTTCTGCTTTTCAGACTTTGAATTCGGGGAACTGCAAGTTGTAGAGGCATTTCACCACGCAAAATAGGTCGCGCGGCTTCCGTCAGTTGTAGTGCAGAATAATTGGCAATATTTTGGTTGATAAGCCCCAGATGGATCAACTGGCGCAGAACACTCATCCAATGTTCCTGACTATGCTCTTTACCTATGCCGTAAACAGGTAACCTGTCATGCCCTGACTCCCTGATACGCTGGTTATTAGCGCCACGCAGCATTTCAACAATATAGCCAATCCCAAAACGCTGCCCAACGCGGTAAATACAGGACAGGGCTTTTTGTGCATCCACCAGACCATCATAACGTTTCGGAGGATCGAGGCAGATGTCACAGTTACCACAGGCTGTTTGTTTGCTTTCGCCAAAATAGTTGAGCAAGACCAAGCGGCGACAAGTTTGCGCTTCAGCAAATGCGCCCATCGCATTGAGTTTATGCCGTTCAATATCCTGTTGTTCACCGGCAGGCTTTTCTTCGAGACAACGGCGTAGCCAAGCCATATCCGCCGGATCATAAAACAACACCGCTTCAGCAGGCAGACCATCACGCCCGGCACGCCCCGTTTCCTGATAATAGGATTCGATGTTGCGGGGAATATCAAAATGCACAACGAATCGAACGTTCGGTTTGTTAATCCCCATACCAAACGCAACCGTTGCCACCACTACCTGTAAATCATCGCGCTGGAATGCATCCTGTACCCATGCTCGCTGATTGTTTTCCAGCCCCGCATGGTAAGGTGCAACGCTCAATCCCCGCTTTTGCAGCCGTTCAGCCGTTTCTTCTACTTTATTCCGGCTGTTACAGTAAATAATCCCGCTTTTTCCCTGCTGGCTTCGAATGAATGCCCAAAGCTGGTCAAGGGGCTTATATTTCTCAACCAATGTGTAGCGAATATTAGGACGATCAAAACTACTGAGGTGAATGATAGGATCACGCAGCTCCAACAGGCGGACAATATCCTGCCGGGTTGTTTTATCTGCGGTGGCGGTCAATGCGATAACGGGAAGATCAGGAAAACGCCTGCGTAATTGCCCAAGTGCCCGGTATTCTGGCCGGAAGTCATGCCCCCATTGAGAAATACAGTGTGCTTCATCAACAGCCAGTAGAGCAGGACGCCAATTGGATAACTGTTCGAGAAAGTTATCAGTCACCAGCCGCTCAGGTGCAATGTAAAGCAATTTAATGCTTCCCTGACGACACCGACGGATAATATCACTCTGTTGTTCACGATCCTGAGTGGAGTTTAAGCACTCTGCTTCTATACCATTCGCTCTGAGTTGATCCACCTGATCTTTCATTAATGAGATCAGTGGAGACACCACCAATGTCAGCCCGTCTTTCATCAGAGCAGGGATTTGATAACAAACTGATTTACCGCCACCTGTCGGCATGATAACCAGACAGTCTCGATCATCAAGAACAGCATCGATGACCTGTTGCTGTCCAGCGCGAAATTGCTGATATCCGAATGTTTTTCGTAATACTTGTTCAGCCAGCGATGCCGTGCTGATAACTTCTGCGGTAGACACGCCTTTCCTCAATGTTTAGAGCTGGTTTCATAAAATGATTATACCCTGTGGTTTTCAAGTTGCATCACGGCGACAAGGGAGCACCCCGGGAACTTAAATACCCGTCTGTTTATAACAACGGTGTTCTGAACGAGTGAACACTGCCAACAAAGAGGCAACTTAAAAAACAACGGATATTTAACTAATTACAGCATATCATTCAGCATAACACCGATACCAAATCGGGTCTGTCTGAAATTGTAGTCAATCATTGATTCGCCATATCCGCTAAAGAGTTGTGCGTAAAAACGGACATGTTTAGATAGAGGATAACTCCAGCCCAGCTCTCCGCCACTATAGCCACTGTTCCAGTTATAGCGCCCCTGCATGGTAAATACATTTTCACCATAGTGATAGCCGACTTTCAGGCGATAATACCCCATATAACGGTTCATATCCGGGTTATCATCACGCTTGTTACTTTCAGTCAGGCGATACCACGGTTTCAAATCGACCTGCCAGTTTCCTTTTTGTGCCATCAGCCGAGCATAAACCCGGTTCCAGCTACGGGAAGTGGATTCCGGACGACCATTAGACTGGTGATTAATACCCGCTTCAATTTCCCGCAGGTGCCAGCCGGCCAGTTCATAATCGGTCAGCCATGCCAGAAATAACTGCGGTTCATAATTCGTCTCACGAAATGGAGAAGATTCTCTTTTATTACTGAGCTGCCACCATGAACGCTGTGTATAAGAAGCCCCCAGCAATGAATTTTCACCAACAATACCTCGCCATATTGGAAAACCAAAACTGACCTGAAAGTGAACTTCATCTTTACGGGCATGATCAACCCAATCATAACTGCTAATTGCCTGTTTATTTATCCGGGAGCTGTAAGTGTAAAGAATATAATTTGTATCATAAGGATAGAGCATAAAAGGCGAATCATATTCTTGCAGCATTGCCGAAATTACACTGCCTCTAACTGCGTCAGCCTGTTTATCTGAGCCATAAGCTAATGTTGATAACAAACAGGTAATAACCAGTATTTTCCACCGCAATTGCATTTCTGGTTTTCCTAATCGTGATAGTTCAAAGATAAAGAAGTAAGAAGATAAGAATATTAAGAGCAAAAAAATCACTTGGATATTCTAAACTCGAAACGGGGATTTTTTATAGTAACTTTTTCCTCAATAGATTGTTTTTTCGAAGCACTTCTCAGACTGGCAAGATGATAAATAAAAGCATAAAATTAACAAGTTATTAACCAAAGATAACACTCTAATGATATTAAATTTATTTTTCTAATTATCAGGAAGTTCAACATGGAAACGATACAGCACCCGACTCAACCTTTAACACAAGAAGAAGCACGTAAAATTATAGGTGAGGTTTTTATTTATCAGATGCCATTCAACCAACTTTTAGGACTTGAATTGATTCGTTTTGAGCAGGACTACGCAGAGCTTCAATTTTGCAATCAGGATAAACTATTGGGCAATATGGCTCAAAAGATCCTACACGGCGGAGCCATAGCTTCAATCCTTGATGTTGCAGGTGGTTTAGTCTGTGCCGGCGGTGCGCTGAACATGATGAAAACAATCACGCTTGAGGAAATAAAAAAGCGTCTACCCACTTTAGGTACGATAGACCTGCGTGTTGACTACCTGCGTCCCGGTCGTGGAGAAATATTTACGGCCAGCAGTAATATTATCCGTGCCGGCAATAAAGTATCTGTTGCCAGAATAGAATTACACAATGAAAAACAAGTGCATATTGCAAGTGCAACAGGGACTTATTTGGTTGGATGATGTTTAATATTGTTAAATAAAGGAATGTGATAAGGAATACATTCCTTTTTTCAGAAAAATTCACTTATAAGCCCATGAATTTTATTAAAACTGAATTATTCTATATCAGAAACTCTTTATATTTATTCTGCTTATTACTCTGCTACGTTTTATCCGATGAAAATTGAGTAATTATCTTCAATAAATCGTCATGCAGAAAAAATAATTGATTAAATAGCAAGGATTAATGTTTTTTTAATCAACCCATTATATTGCCCAAGTTAAATGATTTAATAATACCCCGCCATAATTTACTTTACGCAAACATATCTGGCCGCTATTTTGGATATTGTCAAAAAAGCATGTTATATCGCTGTTACACAGAATTCACGTTAATATTTGTTAACTTTTGTAATACCCAAAAAATCTCAGGAAATTATTTACTGAAATATCAATTAATAAAGATAACAAGGAGCAAACCATGAACCCAAGAACAAAAGCAGAACAAGAAATCCTCTCTGGGAAACCCATCTCTGCTGTTGTCTATATCTGGTATCCGTGTCAAAGATGGAAACTGGGACACACCGCTATTTATGTTGGTGGAGTACCCAAATATCCCTGGCCATCGGATTTCCCTGACAATCCAACGCCACAAAGTGAAAGAAGGCGTTCTGCCTCTTCTATTTTATCTAGAGTTGAAAGGCACCCGTCAAGAGAGTCTGTTTTTTCACGAGATTCCAGCCCTCCAGCGCCTTACAATGTGACCGAAAGAGACTGGCCTTCAGCATCTGTACAACATCCATCACGAACAACAGGTAATAACTATGTGAGTTTCGCTGGTGATGCCAATATACTCAGGGGAATTGTATCCAAGGCAGGAGTATTCGGGAATACTCAGGATGATTTCGCAGTACAGCCTCATTTGGAGTATTACCTCATTGGCTTAGATGTTGAAAAAATGCAGGCTAAAAAAAATGAAATCTATAGTGGAAAAACATATGGTAATCATCAAATCAGCCATAGCTATAATCTTGTTAACAAAAATTGTGCTGTAATGGTCGCCAGAATATTAAAAGCAGGAGATGTAGACAGTTTATTAACAAACATTCAGAAAATAGGATACGGAAAAAATATCTACTGGACACCGAAAGATATTGCACAGTTATGTAATCAATTAAGAAATAATGATTTTGCTGTCAAAGTGCGAGGGTTAGACTGCCCTGATAAATTTGGCTTGCCGATTAGAACAATGACAGGGTTCAGGTAATTTGATAGTGTAAAGATGTAAACTTTAATGACCACCCTGCTAGTTCTTATATTCCACCCACAATGCTAGAGATTGATTAAAAAAGTCAATTCATTACACTTCACTGGATTATCATCCTAAATAATTAAATAAATTCAGAGTTAAACACCAATTATACAGGGTGTAATTTTTTATTTATCATTCATACTATTAACCCCTTGTAAATTGGTTAACCCAGTGACACATTGTATGGCTCTATGGGCTAACATCTAATAAGCTCTTCTCATTTTTTTCTGAACACTCTCTGAACATTCAAGGATATTATGAACGAACCACAGACAGCCAAAGGTATTTTATATGCCTTAGGTGCTTACTTGATTTGGGGGTTGGCTCCCATCTATTTCAAAGAAATACAGTACGTGCCACCCGATGAAATCGTATCGCATCGTGTTATCTGGTCGGTTTTCTTTATGGTACTGATGCTGACAATAACTCGTCACTGGCGTCAGGTTTTGACTGTAATAAAGCAACCAAAGAATCTGCTGATATTAGGTATCACCGCCTTTACTATTGCCAGTAACTGGCTGGTTTATATCTGGGCAGTCAACAATAATCACATGCTGGAAGCAAGTCTTGGTTATTTTATCAATCCACTGGTCAGTGTGCTGTTTGCAATGATATTCCTCGGTGAGCGTTTCCGTCGTATGCAGTGGATTGCGGTAGGGCTGGCATTCACCGGTGTCTTTATTCAACTATGGCAATTTGGCTCTGTGCCTGTGATTGGCCTGTATCTGGCAACAACATTTGCCCTGTATGGCCTGATCCGTAAAAAGCTGGGCGTGGACGCACAAACCGGCATGTTGATTGAAACTATTTGGGTACTCCCGGTCGCACTGACTTACCTGCTGTTTTTCACTCATACCCCGACTAGCAATATGCTGAATAACACGATTTCCCTGAATCTATTGTTGGTTGCAGCGGGGATCATTACGACAATCCCATTGTTGTTTTTCACCGCTGCGGCGGCTCACCTGCGCTTATCCACGCTGGGCTTTTTCCAGTATCTTGCACCAACGTTGATGTTCCTGCTGGCGACACTGGTTTATGGTGAGAAAATTGGGTCAGACCGTCTGGTCACGTTTGGTTTTATCTGGGCAGCCCTGATTTTGTTTACGCTGGATGCGCTTTATACCCAACGCCGTTTGCGGAAGTAAATCGACATTATTACTGAACTGACCCGAAATCATCCTGATAAATAGGGTCAGTTCCTATTGCCCTTCTTCAATAATATCTGGACGTTCAGATAGAAAATTACCATCTGCTTTATCCTCAGATAAAAATGAATTCCAGTCAGATTTGAATGAACGTAACACTTTTATCTCAACAGTTGCCGGTTTATTTGTCCGCCTTTCATATAAGCAGATAATACGATTATTATCATCTTTAACAGAACCCAAGATTTTCAACGTAAATCTCCGGTATTAAGTGACAGGTGAGCCTGAGCCTCTAATAAACTTCGAGTCACAGTATAAAGATAAACTCCCCCAGAAACATAGCTGACTATGTAACTGGAGGCAGTAGAAGCCGCCAAAAGAGCGACTTAAAAAGTGAAAGCCGGAAAGATTACAGCCAGTTTTTCCGCTTAAAGTAGAGGTAAGGTGCCAGTCCCGCAGCGATCATCACACCAATCGCAGCCGGATAACCAAATGTCCAGTGTAATTCCGGCATAAACTCGAAGTTCATACCGTAGCTGGAAGCCACCAGCGTCGGGGGCAGGAACACGACAGAAACAACGGAGAATATCTTAATAATCCGGCTCTGTTCGATGTTAATAAAGCCCATCGCCGCCTGCATCAGGAAGTTAACTTTCTGGAACAGGGATTCGTTATGTGGCAACAGGGATTCGATATCCCGCAGGATTTCACGCGCCTGTTCTAACTGGTTAGCAGGCAAACGGGCACGGCGCACAAGGAAGTTAAGAGCGCGCTGGCTATCCATCAGACAAAGGCGCACTTTCCAGCCAATGTCTTCCTGCTCAGCAAGGTTAGACAGAGCTGAATCAAATTCATCCCCTTGTTTACCGTTCATAATGACCCGGCTCAGGGATTCCAGCACACTGTAGATATTTTCAATGACATCTGCCAACTGTTCGATCTTGGTTTCGAATAAGTCCAGCAGTAATTCATAAGCATTCCCGTCAACCATAGTCTGGTTGCGGGCGCGCATTCGGTATAATCGGAATGCAGGGAGTTCACGCTCTCGCAATGTGTAGAGACGACCGTCACGAATGGTAAATGCGACTGTCGAGTTGCCAGCATGGTCTTCGGCGTCTTCAAAATAGAAGAATGAGTGGACGTGCAGGCCATCTTCATCTTCAAAAAAACGCGCCGAAGCCTCGATATCATCCAGCTCAGTGCGGGTCGCCAGGATTTGTCCTAATTCGTTCTGAACCCGGAGTCGATCATCGTCTCCCAGCCCAACCAAATCTACCCACATGGAGTCGGATAATGTATCACCTTCTTCAAGTTCAAGACGGAGCAGGCGATTATTCTCTAATTTAAATGCGTTCAGCATGTACCATAAGTCTCCTTATACTCCCTACGTTCATCGTAAGGCGCGAATGTTACGCTTATACCCGTCGTATTTCAAACTGCCTCTTTGTTGAAATCCATAGGGTCTAGAAGAAAAAGCCTGTCAACATTCGACCGGATTATTATTGGCCGGTTTCAAGTCTGGCATAAGCGGCGACCAGCCACTTGATGCCTTCACCCTGAAACGCGATCTGCAAACGGCAATGCTCCCCACTGCCTTCAATATTAACAATCGTTCCTTCACCGAATTTAGGATGGCGGACTCGTTGCCCTAAAGCGTAGCCACTATCATTGGCACTGATCGGTGTTCCCAGCCGCTTATGGCTAACCGGTCGGGATACTGTTGCCCTCAGACGAACTTCAGTGACACATTCTGTCGGTAACTCACCGACAAAACGCGATGGGCGATGGTACACCTCTTTACCATATAAACGGCGACTTTCAGCATAAGTCAGCGTCAGTTTTTCCATTGCCCTTGTCACACCGACATAAGCCAGACGGCGCTCTTCTTCCAGACGCCCTCCTTCATCAATGGACATTTGGCTTGGAAACATCCCCTCTTCCATGCCAACAATAAAGACCTGCCTGAATTCGAGCCCTTTTGCCGAATGCAGGGTCATCAGCTGGACAGAATCCTGATAGGCATCAGCCTGCCCTTCACCTGCTTCAAGCGCCGCGTGAGACAGAAAAGCCTGCAACGGCATCATATCTTCGTCTTCATCCTGATAGCTGAACTGACGGGTCGCAGTAACCAGCTCCTCAAGGTTTTCGATACGCGCCTGTGCTTTCTCACCTTTTTCCTGTTGGTACATTGCCCACAGGCCAGAATCCCGGATAACCCGATCAGTCTGCACATGCAGCGACATTTCCTGTGTTTCCGTTTCCAGTGCGTTAATTAATTCGATAAAACGCTGTAAAGCTGATGCCGCCCGGCCTGCCAGTACCTTTTCCTGAATCAACAATTGACTGCTTTCCCAGAGTGTCTTCTGCTGATCCCGCGCCATCTGGCGCACAACATCAAGGGTTCTGTCGCCAATTCCCCGGGTCGGCGTATTCACTACTCTCTCAAAAGCCGCGTCATCATTACGGTTTGCCACTAAGCGCAGATAAGACAACGCATCTTTGATTTCCTGCCGTTCGAAGAAGCGCTGGCCACCATAGATCCGGTAAGGCATGGAAGCCTGTAACAATGCTTCTTCCAATACACGGGACTGAGCATTACTGCGATACAGGATAGCGCACTCTTTCAAAGCACCTCCGTTATCCAGCCAGTTCTTCAGGCGACTGACCACATAACGTGCCTCATCTAATTCATTAAAAGCCGAGTAAAGTGAGATAGGTTCTCCTTCACTGCCTTCTGTCCACAGATTTTTACCCAGACGATCGCTGTTATGTGCAATCAGGGCATTAGCGGCTTTAAGTATGTTACTGGTAGAACGGTAATTTTGTTCCAGACGAATAGTTTGCGCAGCGGGAAAATCCTTCAGGAAACGCTGGATGTTTTCGACCTGCGCCCCTCTCCAGCCATAAATAGACTGATCATCATCACCCACGATCATGACTCTGCCTAAATCGCCTGCTAACAGGCGTATCCATGCGTATTGAATACTGTTGGTATCCTGAAATTCGTCTACCAGAATATTAGTAAAACGATCGCGATAATGTTGCAATATTTGCGGTTTATTCAGCCACAGCTCATGAGCGCGTAACAGCAGCTCAGCAAAATCCACTAAACCGGCCCGATCGCAGGCTTCCTGATAGGCCTGATATATTTTCAGCCATGTAACTTCTACCGGATTGCCGTAGCTTTCAATGTGGCGAGGACGCAGGCCTTCATCTTTTTTACCGTTGATGTACCACATGCCCTGACGTGCAGGCCACTGTTTGTCATCCAGATTCATCGCCTTAATGATCCGCTTGATCAGACGCAGCTGATCATCACTGTCAAGAATCTGAAAGTCCTGAGGCAGATTGGCATCTAAATGATGGGCCCGCAGTAAACGATGAGCCAGACTATGGAATGTTCCAATCCACATACCGCCCTGACTGGTGCCGATCAGGTTTTCAATACGATGGCGCATTTCCGCTGCGGCTTTATTGGTAAATGTCACCGCCATAATGGAAAAAGGTGAGGCATGTTCAACTGACAGTAACCAGGCGATCCGGTGCACCAATACGCGGGTTTTACCACTACCGGCTCCCGCCAGTACCAGCATATTGGTACGGGGTGCTGCAACGGCTTCACGTTGTTTATCATTCAGGCTTTCGAGCAGATAAGAGACGTCCATAATTACCATCAGTTGTTAGCAATGACCGCTGTCACTGTTTTTCTATACCCTTCGTCTTTCAAGCTGCCTCTTTGTTGGCTACGCTCGTTCACCCCAGTCACATAGTTATTTATGCTCCTGGGGGCTCTCTCCCTTGCCGCCGCGATGCAACTCGAAATCCATTGGGTATATATAGATTTACAGTCTGAAATTATATCAGTGCGATCAGAGAATCCAAGTCAGAAATCTCAACATGTGGAACCAGTCGCCCTTCCGGTTCCTGCATGAGATTTTTATTTTCAATATTGATCCAGCAAGCCTGCATACCACTGCGAATCGCGCCTTCAACGTCTGTCTGCAAATTATCACCAACATGCAGGATTTGATTTGCCGGCAATGCCAGCCGTTCAGCCGCCAGATGGTACATATCCGGGTAAGGTTTAGAACGCCCGTCCACGCCGGCTTTGAGTACAAATTTGAAATAAGGGGCCAGACCACATTCAGCGGGTTCTGCATTACCATTCGTGATCGCCACCAGCGGTATTTTTTCTGCCAGTACCGATAAAGTGTTATGCGTGGATTCCGGTACTGTAATCTGATTACGCCAATAAGTGAAACAGGACATAATCTCATCCGCACCACGTACTGCTTCTTCACGATTAAAACCATGGTAGCTGAACATCAGCTCGGCAGATTGTCGACGCCATAATGTCACATCGTGGTATATTTCAGGCTCCATCTCAAGCACCGCCTGACGGTATACATACAGATCTTCACGGCAAAAATGGCTGAATTTGCTATCGTACTGCCTGATAAAACACAATACTTCTTTTTCGGTTCTGTCGATAACGGGATGATTATCGTAAAGTGTATCATCCAGATCGAATGTCATCGCCGCAAACGGCGTGAGAGGCCGATAAAAACGCATTATGATTTCCCTCTTTTTGCTCTGGGGTGAGCCACATCATAAACTTTGGCTAAGTGTTGAAAATCCAGATGGGTGTATATTTGGGTAGTCGATAAATTTGCATGGCCCAACAGCTCCTGCACTGCTCGGAGATCACCACTGGATTCCAGAATATGTGTCGCAAACGAATGACGCAGTTTATGGGGATGAATATGGCTGTTTACTCCCTGACGAATTCCCCATTGTTCAAATCGCTTTTGCACATTGCGAGTAGACATCCGTTTACCACTTTGGGTAGAAATGAAAACAGCATTATCTTCCGGTTCAAACAATTCCCGCATTACCAGCCAGCGTTGCAGCCATTCCAGTGCAGTTCTGCCGACAGGGACTTTACGCTCCTTACTGCCCTTACCATATACCCAGACTTCACCGTTTTCCAAATCCAGATGCCGGCAATCCAGCCCAACCAGCTCTGACAAACGTAAGCCCGCCCCATACATGACTTCCATCATTGTTCTGTCACGCACGGACAACGGATCATTCAGGTCAATATTGAGGAGCTGATTTACCTCATCGACATCCATGTTCTTAGGTAGATGCTGTTTTTTACGTGGCGTGCTAACAACTTTAGCCGGGTTAGCTTCCATTTTTCCCTGCGTTACCATCCAGTCAAGAAAACTGCGCAAGGAAGAAAGACGCAAGGCAAGGCTGGCAGACTGTAATCCAGCCCGACGACTACGGGTAGCGAACATTCTGACTTTGGTAACATCAAGTGCCTGCCACTCGGTTATTCCCATTTCCAGCGACATTTCGGCCAGCACCGCCAAATGCCGACGATAGTTGATTATTGTTATCGGGCTTAAACGGCGCTCAACCCGCAGGTAATGCAGGAAAGCCTCTACTGGCTCAAGGAGTGAATCAATTGGTTGGCTCATGCTCGCTCGATCCAACGGGACAGCAACCCCGGTAATAGTTTAGCTAACTGATCCAGCAGATCCGTTCCCATGCCCTCGTAATAATGTTGCTTGTCATGACTATTGAAGATCACCATGCCCAGCTCTCCCTGCATTCCTAAAAGAGACACTGCGACAGAACCGACATGACGGGCCTGAGGCATCAACAGTAAAATTTCCGGGCCATGTAACCGCCCAAGATAATGGTTACTGTCGCCGAATCGTTGAATACGGACAGACTCAAAAGCATTACGGGATATTGGCAAATCCGGTGCATTCAGAGGAGCACCAAGCAACCACTTATCAGAAAAAAGCCGGATATAGCAGTTACTCAGACCCAGTGTTTTAGCCCAGGCACTCAAATGGGAAAGAAAACCCTGCAAACTTTCGGCAGCAGAAAGTTCAGCAAGCAATTGCAGCAGGCGGTTAAACAGGATCTCATTCTGTTTTGCCTGCTCCACCAGATGTACCAGATCGTCTTCCAGATAACCGATCCGTTTTCTCTGACGGTTCATATGCCATTCCATCAGAGAAACACATTCACGTACCGGATGAGGAACCTGTATCCTGTCAACTGCATTAGCATTACGGATAAAAAAATTGGGGTTATTCAGCAGATAATCCACCACCATCTGATCATCCAACATGCTTTCAGTATGTAATGGTTCGTTTTCTTTACCCATTTTCCAATGCCTTATATTTCACAATTACAAGTGAATTGTACCGTCATAAACGTGAGTTGCAGGCCCGGTCTTATAAAGTGGCTGCCCCGGCCCATCCCAACGAATTTGCAAAGAACCACCGGGCAAATCAACACGGACCTGTTTATCCAGCAGACCTTGCTGAATACCAATCGCAACAGCCGCACACGCGCCACTGCCGCATGCCCGGGTTTCTCCGGCACCCCGTTCAAATACACGTAAACGGATATGGTTACGATTTACGACCTGCATAAAACCAACGTTTACTCTCTCAGGAAAACGTTCATGACGTTCCAGAACAGGGCCGAGTACCTCAACATCTGCCGTGTCCACATTATCAACCTGAATAACACAGTGGGGATTCCCCATTGATACGACACCGCAGAGCACAGTGCGCTCCATGACCCGGATGATATAAGTTTTCTCGGCTTTATTCGCGCGAAAGGGAACAGACTGAGGCTCAAAGACCGGTTCCCCCATATTGACACAGACCTGATCATCATGATTGATGCTCAGTACCATTTGGCCTGCCTGTGTACTGACTTTAATATCACGCTTATTCGTCAATCCCCGTAAACGAACAAAACGGGCAAAACAACGCGCCCCATTGCCACATTGAGATACTTCACTGCCATCCGCGTTAAAAATACGATAATGAAAATCTAAATCAGGATCATAGGGTGCTTCAACAACCAGCAGTTGATCAAATCCTACGCCAGTATGTCTATCTGACAACCGGCAGATTAATTCCGGTGAAAAATAAACATTCTGGGTTACTGCATCAACAACCATGAAATCATTGCCAAGACCATGCATTTTGGAGAATTGCATATACCACTCCAATGAAAGCCCATTACCAGCTCACGCTTATTGGGCACTCGCTGAGATATTGTTTTTAGAAGTATCGTTTTTATTAGACGTGCTGTCCTGAGAAACATGACCCGCAGGCTGTGTTTTATTAACTGAAACCTGAGGTGCCGCTGGCTCTGCCGGAGGGAAGTAGAGAGGACCTTTCAGGCCACAACCTGTAACAGAGAGTAATGTTATGATAGCAAGTGACCAACGGAATTGTTTGTTCATCATAATTAATGCCTGTGATTCATACGCCAATACTCTCTATAATCGCAGTTAGGCCCTGAAAAGCAAATAGGAAATGAATATGAACGATAGCGAATTTCATCAATTGGCCGATCAATTGATGTCACACATTGAAGAACAATTGGATAATTATGAAGGTGATGCAGATATTGACTGTGAAACCAATGGCGGTGTCATGACGCTGAGTTTTGATAATGGTAGCAAAATCATTATCAATCGACAGGAACCTTTTCATCAAATCTGGCTGGCAACTAAAAATGGAGGTTATCACTTCGATTATCGCGATAACCAATGGATTTGCGACCGTAGTGGCAACGACTTTCTTTCTATGTTGGGACAAGCAATCACCGAGCAGAGCGGCGAGCCTTTCCTGTTTTAGCTCGTTGCTATTTAGCTAGCTTTTATATAGAGCTGCAATTATCGGCATTTGTGCCGTATCGAAAATACGGCACTTTTATGACAAATATGTATGACAAACGCCCGGCTATTCCAGCGATAGCTCATTGAATTCAATAGTGGCAAGAATGGTACTGACTATTCGCCCTGATAGCTTCACCCGTCTCCAGCACGGTAACACTATCTGTCTCATGATCCAGCAGTGACTGCCCATCCATAAATGGAGCTACATGAGTACGTTCACCCTTCTTTATGATCTGATAGAACTGTGGCAGGTTAAAATTGATAAAACTGGAACCATAAGTGAATCGATCATGGGATGAAGAATAAAAACGGCTGACATCACGTACCAGCTCTTCTTTACTTCCTTCACAATGAGGGTAGATCTCTACCTTATTTGATTCATCAAGAATATAAATGTTAAAACCCTGAGTGCCCTCAATATTCTCAAAGAAAAACTGAATTATTCCCTCGCAGGCAAACCCATCAATAATAGAAGGTAGCTGTTTGTCTTTGTTATCAACTCTAATCGGTAAACCATGCAGCTTGGTATTTGAAATTGCATTGTAAAACTCAACCGCATTTTCCAGTTTTTGTACTGAGACATTCAACCGTTCAAAAAACAGCCCCCAAGTTTGACCGGAAATACGTAATACCTTACAGCGATCAAGATCCTGACGGTTACTGGAAAGACGTAATTCGATACACTCTGAAACCAATTGCCTGACACGGGTACAAATCAACCCACGCAAGTGCCGACTGTAACAAAAGACTTCAACGCTCGCTGGAGGTGCGGCGTCACGATGCATTTTGCCCAGAATGGTTTTCAGCGCTTCCAGCATGGATTGTTCACCATTAAAATGCAGCGTTCTCACTTCATTCCATGAATTACGGTAAAGCAGATCAATGCTGCTCACCATACACTGTTGTGATTCACCAAAACTCAGGATATCTAATTTTCTGAAATCAAAATGCACAATCTGATCGGAAAACCGGGTAGTTGGATCAGTTTCTAAATTAACAATAATTGCCAGATGGCGGATCTCACAGGGACTGTATAGTGCTTTTGGTGTCGGAGCAGGCAAACGAATCGGGAAATGAGTGGAAATATCATTGACTAAATCAGCCAAATTCTTCTTATCTGCCTGAGAATCACCATTGCGAATATAAAGGCGGGTTTTTTCCGTCAACAACCCGTTGAAATAGGTCCATGACACCAGCTTATTTAAATAACGATTATATTCCAGCGGCTGATGACCAATGATAGATTCTATTGTCGGAGCACGATTGTAAAGATACCAGCCACTGCGATTTGCCCGCCCCGGGGGAACATAAATAAATGTCAGATCCTGTTCTGACAGATCCGGTGAAATTTGTGGATTAACTAATGTGATTTTGCCGGGCAGTGCTTCAAACGCAGCATACAACTTACGAGTCAATACGCCGATGTCCTGCGGGCTAGCACTCACACTTAAATTGTTACGCCGGGCAAAACGGATAAGGTTGCGATAACTTTGCATCATGGTATCCAGCAACTCATTATGCGCTGTACGTACCTGCTCAATTTTCCATGAATTGCGGTTATTCAGTATCGCCAGTTTATCAGTATCCCATCCCCATTCCTGTACTAACTGAGCAATAACCTGCCGCCGCCATCCAGTACATCCCTGAGCACCGTCACTACTCTCAATTTTTTCACAAACTTTCAGATAAAAGCAGCGCCGGGCTAAATCCAGACGCGTCATATCGTTAGTCGCCGTCAGGTAATGGGTAACACGGTCAAGCATCATGCAATAAGCATCAAGACCATAAGAGATAATCAAGCCTTCATGGAAATGTTGCTTCATTTCTGTCGCCAGCAATTTACTGTTGGGGTATTCCCAGGAATAAGCTTCCAGCAACAGACTTTTCAATACGGCTTTATAAGGAGAATCGACACTTTTATAAAGCTGCCATAAACTGGCACCAAAATACTCTTCCGCCGATAATTCCGCCAACCCTCCGAGATCCAGCCACTCATTAGGTGTTAAAACCCCCTGAGCATATAAAGAGGTGACATAATCATCGTAATTCGCTTCTTCTTCTACAGGGACCATCGCCCATAGCAAGCGTTTACCTGCCATCCGAACCGCAGTGCGATAAAACTCATCCAGTAGAAGAATATACTGAGTTGAACCACAATCTTCGCCATTCAGACTGCCACTGGTATTATGGCGAAAACGATTCTCATCTATCAGAAAAAATGTAACCTCAATACCCAGTGAAGCGGCCCACTGTTGTATTAAACTGCATTTTTGTTCCAATGAATCTTTTTCGCTATTATCCAGCCATGATTGGTGGCAAACCCAAATATCTAAGTCAGAAGAGCAGCTTTGCCCGATAGAAGAGGTGCTGCCCATCGAGTAAATACCCGCAATTGGCAATTCACCATTAGAGGAATGAGATAAAACACCAGCTGGCTGGTATTCCATATCGTTAATCCAAAATAGCTGGGTTTCATCAGGTTTAAAAAAACAAACGCCATGAGGAACGTCGTTTTCGATATAACCCGGCATCATTGGGTGATGATAATGTAATAATACT
This sequence comes from Xenorhabdus sp. KJ12.1, assembly GCF_963876495.1. Classification (NCBI taxonomy): domain Bacteria; kingdom Pseudomonadati; phylum Pseudomonadota; class Gammaproteobacteria; order Enterobacterales; family Morganellaceae; genus Xenorhabdus; species Xenorhabdus sp. KJ12.1. Next base: position 43,340 of record NZ_CAWNQH010000127.1, on the reverse strand, counting down.
GGAATTAAATTATAAACCTGCTTAAACGTGGCACTCATCGAGTCAGTCGCACGCTCTAACCTAAGCTGATTAATTGCATCCAGCCGCTGCTTCAGCGTTTCAATATAAAGATACAAGTGTTTTGCCTGCTTCAGTTTCAGTGCTTACAATCGCCAGTTTCCACTAAGGCCCAGCGCCCGCTAACGCTTTATTCCTGTTAACGTGCAATTTACAAAAATTATTTTTAGATTTCTTTACTAACTTATTTGTCGGAAACGTGATCAATTTAACACCTTGCAGCTAAAGCGTAAAGCCCGCAATACCACTTTTTCGCCTGTCCTACAACCCCAAATAATCAATTAACCCTTTGTAAAATATTAAGTTAATCACAAATTTGAGACTAAAATATGTTTTTTGAAATAGATTTTATATTCATCTAATTTCTATATTGCTCAGATAACATATTGTAAACAGTGAATTTTAGATAACCATTTGATTAATTTTAATTGATAAACATCTTTATATTTTTTCACAACAGATAAATGACAAATAGGAATTTGATTTTAAATCAATCTTTTTGTTTATTTTCTCTATTTAGTTAAAATATTATTTTAATATTTAAAATTATTTTTACCAATTAAGACTGTATATTTATATACTATTCGAGTTTTTCTTAACTGGAAAAAACATTATCGAAGTGTTAAAAGAGATCTATTTTTACGGTTCTACTTTTCACTTCTGAGGTTAAAAACCTCCAATTGCCGTTAATTAATACAATTATCCAATACTATTATCCATGACAATGAAAACCATTCGCATTGCGACTCGCCAAAGCCCTCTGGCTATGTGGCAAGCTCGATATGTTCAAAAACAACTAAAACATTTTCATCCTGATTTGCAGGTTGAATTAATTCCTATGACCACCCGTGGAGATATAATTCTTGATACCCCTCTCGCCAAGGTTGGTGGCAAAGGGTTATTTGTAAAAGAGCTGGAACTGGCAATGCTTGAAAATCGCGCTGATATTGCCGTTCATTCCATGAAAGATGTCCCAGTCGAATTTCCTGATGGTTTGGGATTGGTCACAATCTGTGAAAGGGAAGATCCACGAGATGCTTTTGTTTCAGTAGAATACGCCTCACTCGATGACCTCCCAATCGGCAGTATCGTCGGCACATCCAGTTTGCGCCGCCAGTGTCAGCTACGCCAGCTTCGTCCTGACCTTGTGATCCGTGACTTACGTGGCAACGTTGGCACCCGTTTAAGCAAACTGGACAAGGGTGATTATGATGCAATTATCCTTGCGGCTGCCGGGCTGAAAAGATTAGGGCTGGAAGATCGCATCCGGATGCCACTCGCGCCGGAATTACTGCTTCCGGCTGTCGGGCAAGGTGCCGTTGGTATCGAGTGCCGTCTGGATGACATGCAGACTCGTGAGTTACTTGCGCCTTTAAATCATAAAAACACGGAAATTTGTGTCCTCGCTGAACGAGCCATGAATACCCGTCTGGAAGGGGGATGTCAGGTTCCTATTGGTAGTTATGCCATCTGGCAGGGCGATAATATCTGGCTACGAGCGCTTGTTGGCGCACCTGATGGCAGTAACATCATCCGGGGCGAAAGAACTATTTGTAGTGAAAGAACTAGCTGTAGTAAAAGCACCATCAGCAGTGATAAAGCAATATCATCCGAAGAAGCTTGTCAGGCGGGTATTTCACTGGCCGAAGAATTATTGGAGAAAGGTGCCCGCCAGATTCTGGCTGACGTTTATCAGAGAGATCTACCTGCATGAGTATCTTAATCACCCGCCCTGCCCCCGCAGGAGAAGAATTGGTTAATCGGTTGACAGCTGCTGGTAAAACGGCATTCAGTGCGCCACTTATTTCAATTCACCCGGGGGCGGATTTGCCCTTGCTGTCTCATAAACTGCAAAGGCTAACGGCAGGTGATTTTGTTTTTCTGCTATCCAAAAATGCCGTTCATTATGCCTGTGAGCAGCTTGGACAAGATAGCCTGTCATGGTCTGACAGACTATCTTATTATGGTATCGGTAAATCAACTTCCCAGTTTTTTCATCAAAAAACAGGGAAAAACATTCTCTGGCCAGAGCAGGGAGAAACAAGTGAAGATTTACTGCAACTCCCCTCCTTGCAGCAGGTGGAGAATAAAAAAGTTTTATTACTCCGGGGTAATGGTGGCCGTGAAGTGATCTCTTCAACCCTGCGGGCAAGAGGAGCAGAAGTCGACTACTGTGAATGCTATGCACGTCGAGCTGTCAAATATCACTCAGCTGAGTTCAGTCATTACTGGCAGCGGTGTGGTATAAAAACCCTCGTTGTTACCAGTGGCGAAATGTTACGACTGTTATATAACTTAGTTATTGAAGGTGATAGCACTGAAGGTAACGCTAATGATAGTAGTAATAGCAAAGCGTGGTTATTAAATTGCCGATTGATTGTGGTCAGTGAGCGCCTCGCCAGTATCGCCCGTACACTGGGCTGGCAAGTAATAAAAGTAGCCAAGAGTGCAGATAATGACGCCTTAATGCAGGCGCTGGAATAAACCAATATGGGATGTCCATTATGACGGAACAAAAGAAATCCACTAATGCGGTTGAGACACAACACCCTCAGCAGCCTGAAAAGGCTCCTCGCAAATCCAGAAATTATGGATGGGTGGGCAGTGCTATCTCAATTGCCATTGCCTTGGCAGTAGGCACCGGTGGGCTTTATCTTTATTATCACAATAAACAACAGAACGAGGCATTAAGAACCGCAAACCTCAATCTGCAAACTCAGGTTGCTTCCCTCATACAACAGCAATCTGTCGATAAGCAGGATGCTGATAGCAAAATTGAACAGTTAAAACAGGGCTTGCAGAAAGAAGGGACGAAAAACCAGCAACAAATCCAACAAGTAGACAGCCACATGGCAGAACTTCGAGATAGAGTTTCTGCTGTTACGAATTCTGACGTTGAGAACTGGCGTCTGGCACAAGCCAATTTTCTTGTGAAAATGGCCAGCCGCAAGATATGGGGTGATCAGGATATCGCCACCGCCATTGCATTGCTAAAAGATGCTGACAACAGTCTTGCGGATATGAATGACTCCAGCTTAATGCCTGCCCGTTCAGCGATTAAGACAGATATGGATACGCTGTCCAAAATTAAACAAGTCGATCTGGATGGTATCATCCTGAACCTGAATAACTTATCAAATCAGGTAGATAACTTACCGTTGGTTGATAAAGTGGAACAGGGTAAACCCATGGATGAAGACGGTAAAGAGATCAGTGCTTCACTCTCTGACTGGCGTCAGAACCTGAGCAAAAGCTGGCACAGTTTTATGGATAACTTCATCACTATCAGACCGCGTGATGGCTCCAAAGAGCCTTTGTTAGCACCAAAGCAGGAAATCTACCTGCGAGAAAATATTCGCTCTAAACTGTTAATTGCAGCCCAGGCGGTTCCCCGCCGACAAATTGATACTTATCGAGACTCACTAGAATCTGTTTCAACCTGGGTGAATGCTTATTTTGATACCTCATTGCCAGACACAATTACCTTTCTGGAAGAAGTGAAAACGCTGGAAAAACAGCCTCTTTCCATTGAAATGCCTGAACAATTAAGCAGCCAGCCCATTCTGGCCGATTTAGTACGTAAGCGTATCTATCAGCCGGCTTCTCAACCTCTGCCGGAAGCCCAGCATCAGACAAAACCTGAAGATGCCCCCGTTCAGGCGGAAACACCTGCTCAGGAGGGCTGAATATGCTGAAAATATTATTATTGTTTGTCATTCTTATTATCGGTGTTGTTCTCGGCCCTTTCCTGTCCGGGCATCAGGGATACGTTCTTATCCAGACCGACAATTACGATATCACTACCAGCGTGACCGGTTTAGTGATCATGTTCCTTCTGCTGCAATTCCTGCTGATTTTTATCGGCTGGTGCTACCGTAGATTAAAACGCACCAGCACTTTTACCCATAGCTGGATTTTTGGCGGGTATAAGCGTAAGCGCGCCCGTTTACAAACCAGACAAGCATTACTCAAGCTGGCTGAAGGGGACTTCAAACAGGTTGAACATTTAATGACACGTAATGCTGATCATGCTGAAGACCCTGTCGTTAACTACCTGCTTGCTGCAGAAGCGGCGCAGCAACGAGGGGATTATTTCCGCACCAATCAATATATCGAGCGTGCCGCCGAAGTTGCGGATAAAGACCAACTGCCTGTCGATATTACCCGCACACGTATCCAGTTAGCACAAGGGGAAACCCATGCAGCACGTAACAGTGTAGATAAGTTACTGGATACCGCACCGAGACATCCGGAAGTGTTACGGCTGGCTGAACAGGCATATATGCGCTCAGGAGCCTACCAGTCGCTGATTGATATTTTACCGGCGATCAAGAAAGTGGGCCTGCATGACGAAGAACAAATGTCTCAATTGCATCAGCAAGCGTATATCGGGCTGATGAATCAGGTCATGGCAGAAAAAGGCAATGCCGGATTAAAAGCATGGTGGAAAGATCAACACCGCAAGATCCGCAATGAAACAGCGCTACAGGTTGCGATGGCTGAACATCTGATCGAGTGTAATGATCATGAAACTGCACAGCGAATTATTCTCGACGGATTAAAGCAACAATATGATGAGCGTCTGTTACTGCTGCTTCCTCACTTAAAAGCGGGCAATTCCGAGGTCGTGCAAAAATCACTGTCACATTTACTGAAGCAACATGGTGAAACACCTCTGCTTAACAGTACATTGGGGCAAGTAGCATTACGTCACGGCGAGTGGGCTAAAGCAGAAACAGCATTTAAAGCAGCCCTTGAGCAGCGTCCTGATGCCCATGATTACGCCTGGCTTGCTGATGCGCTGGATAGGCTGCATAAACGTGAAGAAGCAGCTCAAATACGTACTAAAGGCTTTATGCTGACACTGAAACGAGAAAGTACCTCGGAAGAAGCTTAACCTTTAGAAATTTGTCATGATTAACAATTAAGACAGGGATATCACCGTTAATCATGGCAAAAATACGGATCAAGATGACGAAGAGAAAATAACAGGCAAAAAAAACACCTGTCACAATAAAAGACAGGTGCATAAATACAATCAGGTCTACAGACGGATAGTGCCTCACTCAACGTTATGTCCGGTTCGTGATGAAAAGACAATTGCTTACTCATCTATAACATGGACCATAGGCACCAGCATCAGCTCTACATCATCCCGAGGTTTATGAAGCTATGCTGTCATAAGGAGTGGGATGAGCATCTACGATTTTACTAATGCATTTTTCATGCCAGATTTTCTCCTCACCCAATTCTGGGCGCATAAATAACTCTATGGCCTAAATCTAAAGTTCACTCGATGAAAAAACAGCATAAGAGACAAAATAAATAAGCTGGCTTTCCACAAAGTACGCCAAATACCGTCTCTCATTTGAGACACCAATTCAGCATCTAAATTACACTCAAATATAATCAAATAGTTACACGTCTCCAATTAGAGACAGTAAAGGGTATCGTTTGTCGTTGAAATATAACACTGAGATTAAAACAATTTTAAAAACAAAAAGTTAATAAAATTGCAAACTCATAAAAACAATCTGTTTCAAAAGAATCGAGTATCAGAAAAGTAAAGGAGATTTAGGGAAAGGAAAATATTTTTTATTTTCCTTAAATACAATAAGAAAAGCCCTGCTTAAAGCAGGGCTTTTCTTAAGAATCTGGTCGGCGAGAGAGGATTCGAACCTCCGACCCACTGGTCCCAAACCAGTTGCGCTACCAAGCTGCGCTACTCGCCGAAATATTTTTTAAAGCTAAGATACTCGTTTTCTTTTTTATGGTGCGAAGGGGGGGACTTGAACCCCCACGTCCGTTAGGACACTAACACCTGAAGCTAGCGCGTCTACCAATTCCGCCACCCTCGCAATGTCATAAAAAAGATGGGGTGGCTAACGAGACTCGAACTCGCGACGACTGGAATCACAATCCAGGGCTCTACCAACTGAGCTATAGCCACCATAACATATCTTTTATTACTGCTTACAACGCCGTACCACGATAACCCATTGTCACTGCTCTTGCACGCTTTAAATGGCGCGCCCGACAGGATTCGAACCTGAGACCTCTGCCTCCGGAGGGCAGCGCTCTATCCAGCTGAGCTACGGGCGCTTAACGCCGTTGCGGTGGAGGATAGTACGGATTTAATCTCCAACTGTCCAGTGCTTTTTTTAAAGAAATGGTGCGTTTGATTATGCTTTATTCATTTCGTTGATAAAGGCAGCACTTTCCCACCGCAAATTGTTTTTCAGATGAAAATTTACTCTACATTTTCTACCTGTTTTTGTTCCCGGATAAATTTTATTACCCAATAAATCAGTGACACAATCAGCAGGAAGGCACCACCCACCATGAGTGAAAAACGCGTATCCGGATTAATCGCCATCCCAATCAATACACAAGACAAGAAAATCAGAGTCAGGTAATTGATATAAGGGAAAAGTATCGATTTAAACGGGTGCTGTTTCAGGGCTTCCTGATGATGCTGACGGAAACGTAACTGGCTCACCAGAATTACAAACCACGGTACCATTCCCGGCAAGACACTGGCGCTATAAACATACACAAAAACAGACTGTGGATTCGGGATCAAATAATTCAGGCTGGAACCTGCAATCAGACACCCAATAGTGATTGCAACACATCTGACCGGTACCCCATTTTTTGATAGTTTACGCAAGGAAGCCGGCAACTGACGATTTTCAGCCAGCGCATACAACATCCTGCCTCCGCTGTACATGCCGCTATTACATCCGGAAAGGGCCGCAGTCAGTACCACAAAGTTAATCACTGCCGCTGCAGAGGCAATGCCCACTTTAGCAAAAGTCATGACGAACGGGCTGCCATGGCTGCCTATCTCAGTCCATGGAAACAGGGTTACAACAATGAAAATCGCCCCGACATAGAAAATCAGAATACGCCACAGAATATTGTTGATTGCTTTTTTCAGGGTAACCTGTGGGTTTTTGGCTTCACCAGCGGTAATACCAACCAACTCGACGCCCTGATAGGATGCAACCACAATACACAATGCAAACAAAAATCCTTTCCAACCACCAGCGAAGAAACCACCATGAGTCGTCAGATTATCAAGACCGATGGCTTGCCAGTCATTACCTAACCCAAAAAATATCAGCCCGATACCCACCAAAATCATCACAATAATCGTGGTGACTTTGATCATTGCAAACCAGAATTCCAGCTCTCCATACAGCCGCACAGCTGCCAGATTAGCCAGTGCCACCAGACCAACCGCCACCAAAGCTGCTACCCATTGTGGTAAATCAGGGAACCAGAACTCAGCATAGACTCCCACAGCGGTAATTTCTGAAATCCCGACAGAAACCCACATGAACCAGTAACCCCAAGCGGTCAGGCATCCCCAGTAGGGACTGAGGTATTTATGACCAAAAGCAGCAAATGAACCGGTAACAGGCTCAAGAAATAGCATTTCGCCCATTGACCGCATAATGAAAAAGACAAAAAGACCGGCAATAATGTAAGCCAGTAAAACTGAGGGGCCAGCCCATTTCAGGGTACTGGCAGAGCCCATGAACAGCCCGACACCGATTGTGCCACCTAACGCAATCAGCTCAATATGTCGCGCTTCAAGTCCTCTTTGCAGCCCCTGCTCGGGCAGATCTTGTTTCGAATCACTCATAAAACTCCCTATCCATTTTTATGGTGTCTATATTTATTTGCAAACAGAAAAAATACAGGAATTAATAATCAATGGTTGTGAAGATAAGTTGTAAAAAGGCAGGGATCAAAGCACGTTTTGCTTATCAGTGAAATAAAAAATTGTAAAATCGAGTCAACGAAGATAGTTAAATGAAGTGGACTAAGGTAAGGCCGCCCACTGCGCCATACGTAACGTTAAGACAGACACAGTGGGTTAACCGCAATTAAAATATCACCTACAGCTTGCCGCTGTAGTAATAACCCAAAAACCTCAACAGCTTGATTTGCCGGCGGATACGGCTAGGCTGCGACAACAGACGATAAAGCCATTCCAGACCTAAGTTCTGCCAGACTTTCGGTGCACGCTTCACATGCCCAGTGAAAACATCATACGTTCCTCCAACCCCCATATACAGTGAGCCAGAATGCACTTTTCGGCAGTCACGCATAAAAATTTCCTGCCTTGGCGAGCCCATTGCAACCGTAACAATCTTTGCACCACTGGCACGGATACGTTCAAATACGGCGTTGCGCTCATCAGTGGTAAAATAACCATCCTGACTGCCTACGATATTGACGTTCCACTGTTTACGAAGTTTGTTTACTGTCTGCGTCAGAATTTCCGGTTTTCCTCCCACCAAAAAGACCGGAGTACCTTCACGTCCAGCGCGTTCCATCAGGACTTCCCATAAATCCGCGCCTGCAATGCGTGATACCTGCGCATCCGGATATTTACGCCGAATGGCACGCACAATACTGATGCCATCTGCATAAAGATATTCCGCTTCATCCAGCAATGTACTCAATGCCTTATCTTTCTCAGCAGTAAGCACTTTCTCTGCGTTGATAGCCACCAGTGTCCCTGTCTTGACCTGCCCATCCTGGAAAAGATGATCGAGGAAATGGGACATTCCCTGAAATCCCCACAGATCCAGACCACGGATACGATATTTACGAATATCATTCAGCGCCATTTTTGCTCCTTAAATCCACCCGAGCAGGTGTTTCTGATGATACAGACATATTGGTGATGACAAACTTCCGAACAAGCCCGGCACTATCGAATAACCAGTACAATAATTTGGCTACTATCAGGCACAGACCAAAAACAGCACCAAAAAATACAACACGAGAAACAAAAGAATCCATACCTTCACGGGCAAGGACTATCATGTTAAAAATCGCGCCAAAGCAGAATGCCTGTAATATAGCTGCTTTATAACGATTTTTTTCCTGTTTCCCGGCTTCATAAATCCAGTCAAACCACTTGATAATCATGCCAACAACAACTGCCCCAAGTGGTATAAAAAACACGCCCCCCATAATAACCAGCGAGCCTATCAACGTCGGGGAAATCGCTAAACCAGAGTGGTTATTCAACACATCCCAGGTAAAATAATTAGCTGTGTTCCAGACCAGATTCGGCCTGTCCGGCCAGACCCAGCTCGGAATAAAAACATAGAAATCCCGGATAATCGGGGCCAATCCCTGAAAGTCAATTTTGCTGTAGTTATCCAACAGCAAAGCCAGATTTTCCCACGGAGAAAAAGTATCACGGGTGAGGTACAGGAATGTATAAAACGCTTCTGCTCCGCTCACATCAAGGCTATAACGCTTCAGGGCCAGCCAGAACATACCGACGATCCCGAAAACACCGGCCATAAGCAGCATCCACAATGTAATCCAACCCCGGACAATACCGATGAACAGAAACAGTGCAAACGCAATAATGATATTGGCACGTGTCCCTCCGACAATCACATAAGTCAGAATGCCGAACCCAACGGTTCCCACTAAAAATAACAGCCAACGCGTTTTGGTCGGTTTCAGGAAAAATACCACCAGCATGGCGGGGATAAAGAAGTAGAAAAAGCGCTTAAGCGCTACCCCGGAAACCTTACTGGAAAAGATCTGGCTGTACGACTGTAGCTTAAATAACAGAAAACCATTTTGCAGGAAGAAAGAGCCGACAGAGAAAATAGCTATGCCCGCCAACAAAAGCCACGCCAGATTAGTCTCCACCCGGTTCATGGTGAACAATGGCTTACGCGGAACAAGACCACTTGTTGCGCTCTCCTTCTCCGATACCCGATACCTGAGACGTACTTTATAACTGACATAATAAATGGCATAGAAACAAGTTGATGCCAATATTGCATACAACAGTGAACTCACCGGTACAACCTGCACATCAAACTGAAAAACCAGTATGCTTGTCAGTGGAAAACCAAAATAAAAAGTCAGCAGATAAAGCAGTGAGAAAAAAATATTAAAATTAAAACGAACGCGCTGAAATTCTTGATACGTCAGTGTCAGAATAAAAATCAACGAGATTGCATAAACAACAAACAACCCACCAAATTGCACCAACGTCATTGCAACTCTCCAGATGCTTCCAGCAGGGCAACTTTCCACCCTTTGACAAAGTTAGGATCAAAAAAAGCGATTGCCTTCTTATCGAGAGACAGCATCTGACGCTGCGCTTCCTGCACCCAATGCTTATTCAGTTCGTCACCATCAAACAGAACCGGTATTTGCTGTTCGGCTAAGTCCTGCCAGAATGGATTCTGGCGACTCAGAACAAAAGGGATCCCTTGTTGAATCAGCAGGCAAAGCGTTCCTATTCCCTGCTGACGCTGAAAAATAAAATAGCCCAAATCACATTGACGCAGTAATGATAAATAATCATCAAATGTCATTTTTTCTTTCAGTATTCGGATATTTTCAGCCCGGAATAACGATAATGCGGCCTGTTCTACATTCTGGATATAAGCCTGATTATTATCGGGATAACCCATTGGCAGGATAACCCGGGCTTCTGAACCAAACTGACGATGAATTTTGTGTAGTGCTTCAATATGTCGATTAGATTGATCACCTGAATTCCCCAGTAAAATGGTGATCCCTTCAGGTGAAAATAATTTGTCTTTCACTGTCAGCGAAGGCGTCATGCGTGTTGGGAAATAGAGCAGAGAAGCCGGTACTCGTGGATGCGATTTCGCGAAATAGTTAAGATCCCCCCGTGTCGCAAATACTCTCCCTACCCGCTTCTGAGCCAGACGGCGCAACAGATAGAACATACGAAATTTAAGCTGGCGGGAATCCTCGTACAAATCAGCCCCCCACACATGCCACCAGAATTGGTGACTTTTGATTTTTCCGGCTAATAAAGCCAGCCACAAGCCTGCATTGAACTGACCATGAAAAAAGAAGCGGTTAGCCCGGTCTTCCTGTGCCATTGCGATGACTGCCTGCGATAATACTGCTTTGTTTTCATAAGTTGTGATAGTTAAAGCAGGATAATTTTCAGCTATCCATAAAGGGTCTTGCCATGAAGCATCTTTAGCCACCACCATAAAACACGGCTTGGCTGAAGGCTTAGTTTCCTGTGCCAGTACGTCATTAAAAAAACGCAGTAACGTTTGATTGTGATGTGGGATATCCGATCCCAGAACGTGGATTAAGGTTGTCATGCTCGTCTGCAATAAATAATAAATACGCTACAACAAAGGCTAAAATAAACGACATAGGTCGCCATATAAGATTGTGCTGCCCCAAGCGCTCCATTTATCGGGATCAGCCAGTGAGAAAAGCCGGTCAGCAACAGAAACTGGCTGACTTCCGCCAATATATAAAAGCGTAAGGCGGCTTTTGCTATCACCAGATAGCCAAAAACATAGGCACAAACTTTCAGAACATCTCCCACCAGCTGCCACGCGAATAGATCCCGCATTGCGGTAAATTTATCTGAAAACAATAGCCAGATAACAAAGTCACGCAGTAACCAGACGGAAAAACTGGCAACAGCCACTGCGGGTAATACAAACTTCAGCGCCTTTACGATCTCACTGGTGATCTTATTTTTACTTTCCAGTCGAGAAAGAGTCGGTAGCAAATAAACGGTGAAAGAAGCTGTGATAAATTGTAAATAAGCATCGGAAATACTGCTTACACCCTGCCAAATCCCCACTTCTTCCCAGCTATAACGCTCAGCCATTAAGTTTCGCATCATGATGTAAGCAACGGGTAGTGTAATGGAAGTCAGCAAAGCCATCAGCGTAAATTTCCCCAAATGGCTGGCAATGGCGCGATCCCATGCAGGTTTCAGTGCTGACAATACTATCGTTTTGTGTTGCAGTAGCATCATTCCTGCCGGCAAAACCACCAAAGCAGGAACTAAAGCCAACCCAGCCAGTGCGCCTTCATAACCCCCCAGCCAATAACACAGGCCATAAGCAATCACCCCTGTCAGGCTGCCGAGTATAATTGCCAGTGCATTTCCCTGAGCATCGCGGAACCCTTTCAAAATAGCCAGAAAATAGTTGGCATAAGCGATTCCCATTTGAATAAATGCGAGCGCCTGCACAACAGTTTTGTAATGGTTGTGACCAAACAGGCCAATGCTGATAGCTTCACTGAATAACAGGAACACTACCGCCAGCAGGGTAGAAAACCCCAGAATAATTGAGGATGACGTTCCCAGTACAGCCTTGAGCTTTTCCGGCTGAGAGTGGTGCTCCGCTACATATTTGGTCACTCCATTGAAAATCCCGGCGCCAGACAATACTCCCAAGACAGTAATGAGCTGGCGGAAATTTCCCGCCTGCCCCACCCCTGCCGGGCCAAAGGAGACGGCCAGAAGTTTAACGACCAGTAACCCCACACCAATTTTGATTAGTGTGGAGCCAGCCGTCCAGACTGAGGCTTTGGCAAGTGACATATCAGGCAAAAAATTCCTTGATGCGACTGATGACAACCTGTTGTTCTTCATCAGTAATATTGTAAAACATAGGTAAACGCACTAGACGCTCACTTTCACGGGTAGTAAAGCGGTCTTCACCATGAAAACGGCCACATTTCTCACCAGCCGGGCTGGTATGCAAAGCAACATAATGGAATACCGTCAGGATATCCGCTTCTTTCATAAAGCGATTAAATTCACTACGTTCTGCCACATCTTTCAGTTTGATATAAAACATGTGGGCATTGTGTTCCATATTTTCTGGCACAACAGGTAAAGTCAGCAGCCCTTTATCAGCCAATGGTTTCAGCGCCTGATAATAGTTATTCCATAGCGTCAGGCGGCGATGATTAATTTTATCCGCGACTTCCAGTTGTGCCCACAGAAATGCCGCCTGTAAGTCAGAAAGCAGATAGCTGGAACCAATGTCACGCCAGGTATATTTGTCTACCTGCCCCCGGAAAAACTGAGCACGGTTAGTCCCTTTTTCACGGATAACTTCGGCACGGGCAAGCATGGATTGATCATTGATTAGTGTCGCTCCACCTTCGCCTCCGGCTGAGTAGTTTTTAGTTTCATGAAAGCTGAAACAACCAATATGACCAATCGTCCCCAGCGCACGCCCTTTATAGGTTGACATCACGCCCTGTGCAGCATCTTCGACGACATACAGATTGTATTTTTCTGCCAATGCCATAATGCTATCCATTTCACAAGCTACCCCCGCATAATGCACTGGCACAATAGCGCGGGTTTTATCCGTGATGGCTGCTTCAATTTTGGTTTCATCAATATTCATCGTGTCCGGGTGAATATCCACGAAAACAATGGTTGCCCCACGCAGAACAAAGGCATTGGAAGTCGAAACAAAGGTGTAGCTCGGCATGATGACTTCATCACCCGGCTGGATATTCAACAGTATTGCCGCCATTTCTAAGGAAGCGGTACAAGAAGGCGTTAACAACACCTTTGTTTTATGAAAAGCATCGGTTTTATGCAAAGTATCCGGACAACTAAAGCGTTTTTCCATCCACTCTTCACAACGTTTGGTAAAACCACCATCACCACACAATTTTCCACTGGCCATCGCCTGTTGCATATATTCCAGTTCAGTGCCGACAACCGGGGGTTTGTTAAATGGAATCATTTCGTCCTCTGTATAACCAATATGCAGTGCTTTCGATTGTTGCACCACTACGTGTATAAAGGCGCAAAGCCGTGATGTTGCTGATTTGCGTTGCAATTCTCAGGCATTGTATCTCATGGTTATGGCACCATTGTTGCGCCGCTGACATTAATTTTTTTCCGATCCCCTGCTGCAATTTGCCCGGCATTGCCGCCAGCAAACCTATCCGTGCTTCATGACTTCCTATCTTTCTCATGGTGACAAAACCAGCAGGATTGCCACACTCATCATTAACAAGCAGGCACTCATGGTCAAAGGTGCCCAAAACCGCCTTCTCAACCCATGCAGCATAAAAACGGCCACTATCATTCACCTGATACCAGGGTGTACGAAAGCGACTGGTTGAAAATACGCTGGCAGCCGCCGCTTTAAGTAACGGAATATCCTGTGAGGTCGCGATTATTAATGCCTGATCCCTGCCTGCTTTTTCTGGGCTAATGGATAACCGTAAATCTGCTTCACCTTCCACAAGAGAAAAGCCCAGTGCCGATAATTGATCAATCAGATAAACCTGCTGAGCCGGTACTTTTGCCTGTACTAAGGCATACTCATCCAGTTTAGCCGCAGTGACTGGTACAGCAGGCGGTGAAGAGGCCGTTATGATATTCAGACGGGCAGTGGACAGACCAAAAAATTGGCTGTCCCATGCCAGAGGTTCAATATCAGCGTGAATAGACATTGAGTAAATCCAGCAAATATTGGCCATAGCCTGTTTTAGTTAACTCTGCCGCAGAAGCTCTGACCTGCTCATCGCTCATCCAGCCATTACGCCATGCGATCTCTTCCAGACAGGCAATTTTGAAGCCCTGCCGTTTTTCGACAGTCTGCACAAACATACTGGCTTCAATCAGGCTGTCGTGGGTACCGGTGTCCAGCCAGGCAAAGCCACGCCCGAGTAATTCAACATTCAGCTCGCCCCGCTCCAGATACATCTGATTGATACTGGTAATTTCCAGCTCTCCGCGAATGGATGGTTTTACCCGCTTAGCGAAATCCACAACGTTGTTGTCATAAAAGTAAAGCCCGGTCACCGCCCAATTGGATTTTGGCTGTGCTGGCTTCTCTTCAATAGAAAGTACGCGATATTGTTCGTCAAACTCCACAACACCGAACCGCTCAGGGTCCATAACCTGATAGCCAAATACGGTAGCGCCATGACTACGGGCCGCAACACTTTGTAGTTTCGGACTGAATGCCTGACCAAAGTAAATATTGTCACCCAGCACCAGACAACAAGGATTATCACCAATAAACTCTTCACCAATCAGGAATGCCTGCGCCAGACCATCCGGCGAAGGCTGTACTGCATAGCTCAGATGAATGCCAAAACGCTCACCATCACCCAGTAAACGTTTAAAGGCAGGTAAGTCTTCCTGAGTGGAAATAATCAGGATATCGCGTATCCCTGCCAGCATTAAGACTGACAACGGATAGTAGATCATTGGCTTGTCATAAATAGGCAATAACTGCTTTGAGACGCCGCGTGTTATCGGGTACAGGCGTGTGCCGGAGCCACCTGCCAGGATAATTCCTTTCATGTCATCCCCCTGATGGGTTTATTTATTTCCGCAATGATCAAACTGTCCATCATGTTCAGACAAGCCAAGACGTTCTCCCGCATAAGAGCCATCCTGCACCCTGCGCCACCAATTTTCGTTTGCCAGATACCACTGCACTGTCTTACGAATACCGGATTCAAACGTTTCCTGTGGTTTCCAACCTAATTCACGCTCAATTTTTGCGGCATCAATGGCATAACGCATATCATGCCCCGGACGATCTGTAACGTAGGTAATCAGCTCTCGGTAATGCGCCACACCGGCTGGTTTTTCCGGCTTAAATTCTTCCAGCAACTCGCAAATAGTCTCGACCACATCAATATTACGGCGCTCGTTATGGCCGCCAATATTATATGTCTCGCCCGGTACAGCCTGAGTCACTACCAGATGCAGTGCCCGTGCGTGATCTTCCACATACAGCCAGTCACGGATCTGCTCTCCCTTACCGTAAACAGGTAAAGGTTTACCCGCCAATGCATTCAGAATCACCAGAGGGATCAACTTTTCCGGAAAATGGTAAGGGCCATAGTTATTCGAGCAGTTCGTGATCACGGTTGGTAAACCATAAGTGCGTCGCCATGCCCTGACCAGATGATCGCTGGATGCTTTGGATGCTGAATAAGGGCTGCTCGGTGCATAAGGTGTCGTTTCTGTGAAAAAGCCCTCTTCGCCATGCAGATCACCATAAACTTCATCCGTTGAAATATGGTGAAAACGGAATGTTGCCTGTTTTTGCTGATCTAACTGCTGCCAGAATGCACGAGCCACTTCTAATAGGGTGTAAGTACCAATGATATTGGTTTCAATGAACGCCGCAGGCCCGTCAATGGAACGATCAACATGGCTTTCCGCCGCCAGATGCATCACCGCATCAGGCTGATATTGTTGAAAAATACGTTCCAAAGCATCACGATGACAGATATCCGCCTGCTCAAACGCATAACGAGGATGATCAGCGACCGGGGTCAGTGACTCAAGATTTCCGGCATAAGTCAGGCTATCAACCACAACCACACTGTCTTCAGTGTGGTTGATTATGTGGCGAACCACCGCAGAACCAATAAACCCTGCTCCACCAGTAATTAGAATACGTTTCAACGCCAGACTCCTTTGCTATCTACAACCCATTTTTGTTTTATCTGGCTGCCATTGATAGCCTTAAACTGACGATGATCCACCAGCATCAAGACAACATCAGCCTCTTCCAGTGCCTGTTGCAGACTGACCAGCTCCACCACACCTTCCAGTGAATGAGGCAGTTCGTGAATATTCGGTTCAACAGCCAGAGTAGGACCAGCGTGCCACTGCGCGATCATTTTGGTGATATGAACGGCCGGACTTTCACGTAAATCATCAATGTTTGATTTAAATGCCAGACCAAAGCAGGCAATCTTAATTTCACTGGCTCGCTTGTCGCTTTCAGCCAGACAATCCGCGACTGCGGCTTTCACCTGATCAACCACCCAAAGTGGTTTGTCGTCGTTAACAAGGCGGGCGGTGCGGATCAGGCGAGACTGAGTAGGATTTTGTGACACAATAAACCACGGATCGACTGCAATGCAGTGCCCCCCAACTCCCGGCCCCGGTTGCAGGATATTGACACGAGGATGTCGGTTTGCCAGACGGATTAATTCCCAGACATTAATTCCCTGTTCAGCGCAGATAAGTGAGAGTTCATTGGCAAAGGCGATGTTAACATCCCGGAAGCTGTTCTCAGTCAGCTTACACATTTCTGCCGTTCTGGCGTTGGTGACAACACATTCACCTTCAAGGAAAATTTTATATAGATCGCTTGCTCTGGAAGAGGATTTTGGAGTCATTCCTCCCACAACTCGGTCGTTTTTGATTAACTCCACCATGACCTGACCCGGCAATACCCGTTCAGGACAATAAGCGATATCAATATCTGAATTTTCCCCTGCCTGTTGCGGAAAGGAGAGATCCGGTCGGGCTTCTGCCAGCCTCTCGGCCATTTGTTCCGTCGCACCGACAGGCGAGGTTGATTCCAGAATAATCAGATCGCCTTTTTTCAAAACAGGTGCAATGGATTCTGCTGCTGAATGAACATAAGCCATATCAGGCTCATGATCGCCCTTAAAAGGCGTAGGAACCGCAATCAAAAATGCATCCGCTGGCTGAGGCGAAGTTACCGCTCTCAGATAACCACCTTCAACAGCTGTTTTTACAACTTGATCCAAATCAGGCTCAACAATGTGAATCTCTCCACGATTAATCGTCTCCACTGCATGCTGGTTAACATCAACACCAATAACCGTTTTCTGGCAGGAAGCGAATGCTGCCGCAGTAGGTAAACCGATATAACCAAGACCGATCACAGAAATTGTTTCAAAACTCATAATGTCACCTGATTTTTCTTCAATATTTCCAGAATTTTCTGGCAAGCTTTGCCATCCCCGTAAGGATTATGGGCCCGGCTCATCTGTTGATAAGCGGAGTCATCCGTCAACAAACGCGTGACTTCATCAACAATAGTTTGGGTTTTTGTTCCTACCAGCCGCACAGTACCCGCATCAGCCGCTTCCGGTCGCTCTGTAGTATTACGCATGACCAAAACGGGCTTACCGAGTGAGGGAGCTTCCTCCTGAATCCCGCCTGAATCAGTCAGGATCAAATAGGCATGATCCATCAGATAAACAAAGGGCAGGTAATCCTGTGGGCTGATAAGAATAATATTATCAATGCCATGCAAAATACGTTTTACCGGTTCGCATACATTGGGATTCAGGTGTACAGGATACACAACCTGCACATCTGGATGCATTCTGGCGATTTGCGCCAGTGCTTCACAGATTCGCTCAAAACCACCACCAAAATTCTCTCGACGATGACCTGTTACCAAAATCATCTTTTTAGCAGGATCAATAAAAGGGTAAAGCTCAGCAAGCTGTCCCCTTAATCTGTCATCATGCATAATGCGATCACGCACCCAGAGCAAAGCATCAATAACGGTGTTTCCCGTAACGAAAACAGCGTTGTCTGCTATAGATTCCTGTAAGAGGTTACTGCGGGAGTTTTCTGTCGGAGCAAAATGATACGTTGCCAGATGACCTGCAATTTTACGGTTGGCCTCTTCCGGCCATGGAGAGTAAAGATCGCCTGTTCTCAGCCCTGCCTCAACATGTCCTACCGGTATTCTCTGATAAAAAGCCGCCAGGCTGGTCGCCATTGTAGTGGTGGTATCACCATGTACCAGTACTACATCTGGCTTGAACTCATTTAATACCGGCTTTATGGATTCAAGTATCCGGCAGGTAATATCCGTCAGATCCTGCCCTTTCTTCATAATATTGAGATCAAAATCCGGCTTGATCCCAAATAAGTTCAGTACCTGATCCAACATTTCCCTATGCTGTGCGGTCACACAAACTTTTGCCTCAAAATCACTATCCTCGGCTAAAGCGTGTACCAGCGGCGCCATTTTGATGGCTTCCGGGCGAGTACCAAACACAGTTAACACTTTCACAGTGGCTCTCTTATTTTGTTAATCATTGCTGGGTAGTTCCACAAAGGAATATAAAATTATGTGCGTGAACGCCTCGCTAATGCGACTCCAGCACCAATCAACAGACCTACACCTCCCCACAAAACCATCATAAATACACGGCGAGGACTGTCTCTATTAACGGGTTCTTCTGGCGTTCTAAGATAACGGTAGGTCTGAAAAGTGTTCTGCAAAGTAGGGCCGACACTGAGTGTCGATAGCATCGCTATATTTTGATCATAATCGATACTGTAATTAGGGCCTGTAGCCTCCAATGTTTCAAGCTGAGCCTGTAGTAATGGGACTCCCAGCATAAACATTTTGGATTCAGGTAATTCGCCGATGGGAATGTTTGTCTGGTTACGCTGAATACCCTGTTTTTCAGCAACTTTTAATGATTGCTGCAATACGTTCAACTCACGGTTATACATGGCCTTGGCGACGAGTTCCTGCCGTTTGACCAGCGCTTTCATTGACTGAGTCCGTGTTGCCCATGCGCCTTTTATTTCGTCATTCAGATGAGTACTCGCACGTTGGTTAGCAAAAGCAATGTACTCCCGCAAAAGCCGGTTAGCATCAGCGGCTGTCTCTGCCGTCAGTTTGATACTTTCATTCTGGGCATTTTTTTCACCGCGACGTGTCACCTGAATATTGTTGATTAATTCTTCCAGTAACACCGCATCAGCTTTGCTTTTACCGTCATGACGCTGTTTGTAATAATTGGAGTGCAGCCAGAATTCACGACGAGTATCATAAGCTTCAGCCTGTATCATGAACTCTTTGTAAGCCCCATCGGGAATGGTCGGCAGTTGAGCTTCCGGTGAAGCATTAATATGCGTATCCAGATTGCGCAAAAATTGCTGTTGTGAGTAATAACTCCCCAGATTATTAGTTGTCGGTAAATCCACAATAGCGGTTGCGCTCCATTTTTGCTGCATCAGATACGATGCAGCCAGAGCAACAGCAGCGAAAATTATTGCCAGTGCGATAATCCATATCTTTCCACGCCACAGAGCACAACATAGCGCACGAATATCCAGTTCATGCTCTGTAACCGTTTGATCCTGATTAGATTTCGTTTCTGAGTTTTCCACTGCGCAAAACCTCTTTGATAAGCCGATGTTTTTTTAGTGATGGCTTGCAACCCGACGCATCCGGCGTTTCCACCGCTTAATAAAACGGGCTACACGCCATGCTCTTTTGATGCAATAACCATACAACATAAATGCAAGCAAAAATAATGCCAACATTACCCATTGAGGAACAAAATCCAGTCGTTCGCCAATAATACCAATCCCCGCTAACAACGCTGCAGCCATCGTGATTAAGACAAAGGCCTGACGGGACGTGAAACCAGCACGCATGATTAAGTGATGAATATGCTGGCGATCTGGTGAAAACGGGCTCATTCCCTTACGTAATCGGCGATACATAATTGCAACCATATCCATCAACGGAATGGCAATGATCCATAAAGCCGTCACAGGATTGATAGAACGATTTCCACCCTGAGTCGCTTCAGTCAGCAACCAGATAATGGTAAAGCCAATTAATGTACTCCCGGCATCTCCCATAAAGACTTTAAAGCGTTTACCCAACAGCCCCAGATTAAGAAAAATATAAGGCAGTATCCCGGCGATAAATGCAAAGCACCAGAATGCTAAAGCTGTATTGCCGCTCTCATACAGCAGGATACCCAAAGCCCCGAAAGAGACACAGGACAGGCCGCCTAACAGGCCATCAATACCATCCACCATATTGAAGGCGTTTATAGCCGCCCAGACCGCAAATAGAGTAACGACATAACTAAATGGCCCCAGCGTCATTTCCCACGGACCAAAAGTGTTACCCAAGCTTTCAAGTCTCAGGTCAGCGAAATACATCATACTGATACCGACTAGAGCCTGAATTGTTGCACGAATTTTTACACTGATATCAAACCGATCATCCAATGCACCAATAAAAACCAGTATTCCTGCACAAAATAAATACAGCCACTTATGTGGTATAAACTCTTTTGTTATAACAAAAGCAAAACAGACACTCACAAAAACAGATATACCCCCCACCAAAGGAATTAAACCATGGTGACGTTTACGGTAATTCGGCTTATCAACAAGACCAACCTTTTTTGCTACCTTCCTTGCCATGAACAAAAAAACTAATGAAAATATAAAGATGCAAAAAACTTCGGCACTCATGCTGGGTATATTCACAATAACAACTCTCTGTAAAAATAATAATGATGGTCATCTATTATTCATTAACTTATGGATTTAATAGCCTGCCCATAAGCTCCCTGTTCAAGAAGACATCCTGCTATGTATAAATGAAAATCAAAAAAATAATGCAGATTACAAGTAATGATTAATAGTTATTTATAGAACTTCTATAAAATTTCCGTCCAAGAAACACTCATCCAATCAAACGAAAAACATGCAAAACATGTACCATTTCAACGGATAATTTAACACACCTATAAAAAACGCCACAGAAGAGTGGCGTTTTTTTGAAGAAGTGATCGCTTAATTACTTTTTGTTTATGGACTATTAATTGTTATTTGCAGACTACGAACGTTTCATAAAGTCGAAAAATTCTTCGTTTGTTTTTGTCATAGCCAGTTTATTGATAAGGAATTCCATTGCATCAATTTCACCCATAGGGTGAATAATCTTACGCAATATCCACATCTTCTGTAGCTCATCCTGAGTCGTGAGCAACTCTTCTTTACGCGTACCAGAACGGTTGTAATCAATCGCAGGGAAAACACGTTTTTCTGCAATCTTACGGGACAGGTGCAATTCCATATTACCTGTACCTTTAAATTCTTCGTAAATGACCTCATCCATTTTAGAACCGGTATCAACCAGCGCTGTAGCGATGATGGTCAGGCTACCACCTTCTTCAACATTACGTGCTGCACCAAAGAAACGCTTTGGACGATGCAGAGCATTGGCATCCACACCACCGGTCAGCACTTTACCAGAAGCCGGAACAACGGTGTTATATGCACGAGCAAGGCGGGTAATGGAATCCAACAGGATAATAACGTCTTTTTTATGTTCAACCAGACGTTTGGCTTTTTCGATGACCATTTCAGCCACTTGAACGTGGCGGGAAGCAGGCTCATCAAAAGTAGAAGCGATAACTTCACCTTTGACCAGACGCTGCATTTCGGTCACTTCTTCCGGACGCTCATCAATCAGCAATACCATCAATACGCAGTCTGGATAGTTATGTGCAATGTTCGCCGCAATGTTTTGCAGCAACATGGTCTTACCCGCTTTTGGTGGTGCAACAATCAGACCACGCTGACCACGACCGATAGGTGCAGCCAAATCCAGAACCCGGGCTGTCAGGTCTTCTGTAGAACCATTACCACGCTCCATACGCAAACGGTTATTAGCATGAAGTGGAGTGAGGTTTTCAAACAGGATCTTGCTGCGGGCATTTTCTGGCTTATCAAAGTTAACTTCATTAACTTTTAACAGGGCAAAATAACGTTCACCTTCTTTCGGTGGGCGGATTTTACCTGAAATGGTGTCACCGGTACGGAGGTTAAAGCGGCGGATTTGACTAGGAGAAACGTAGATATCATCGGGGCCTGCAAGGTAGGAGCTGTCTGCTGAGCGGAGGAAACCGAATCCATCCTGCAATATCTCCAGCACACCATCTCCGAAAATATCCTCTCCGCTCTTCGCATGCTGTTTGAGGATAGAGAAAATAATGTCTTGCTTGCGCATACGAGCCAGATTTTCCAGCCCCATATTTTCGCCGAGAGTAATTAACTCTGATACCGGCGTATTTTTTAATTCGGTAAGATTCATAATGGTGGGTTCTTTAACTCGGGGTATATCTCGAACTATGAACGTGAATGGTATGGCAGCGTTATCGGTGCCTGTTTATTTGTACCCAAAACAAATACAACCTTTTAACATATAAATTTATATTACAAGGTAATAGTCTGAAGTACTCTAATTGATTTCAAAATAAGGCTAACAAACTGTGAATGCACGGCTGAGATGGTAATAACAAAATGTGATTAAGTTCAGAACTAAAAACTATCTCAGTGAAAAGCTATCTCAGCGTAAGTACCGTTTCAACAAATACTGTTTTAGCAAATATTATCTCAGCAAAAGAGGTTCAGTAAAAGAAGGCTTCAACATAGACGCTGGAACGAAAACATCATTGGGATGTTAGCATAAAGACGTCTTCAGCATCAGGCTATATACTGAATGACTCACTATATATGCTTTTAGATACTATATGCTTTTAGATACTGTACTAAATACGATATGCCATCAGATATTTCAAGGTGTCAGAGATAACAGATTTATCAGACACTACAGATTGTTTAGTATGTAACATGTCCGTTGTCAATTATTCATGCAGATGATGAAAATTTTTCTATGCATGTTCCATATAAGCACGTGGTCGCTAACTTACCATGCTTCGTAGCGGACGTCTAGCTGTCAGTAAGATAAATCACCTTATCCGCTAAACGTCCTTAATTACTGTGAGCAAACTCTAAGTTAGAGGTATGGCTCCAAAAACTCTTTCAGTTGAGTTTTTGACAAAGCTCCCACTTTTACTGCGACTTTCTCACCGTCTTTAAACAGAATCAGTGTCGGGATGCCACGGATACCAAATTTTGGTGCGGTTTCAGTGTGATCATCAACATTCAGTTTAGCAACAGTCAGCTTACCTGCATATTCTGCCGCGATTTCATCCAGAATAGGAGCGACCATTTTGCAAGGACCACACCATTCTGCCCAAAAATCAACCAGAACAATACCTTCTGATTGCAGTTTATCTTCATTAAAGTCACTGTCTGCCAGATGAATAACGCCAGCACTCACAATCTTTTCACTCATTAATTGGACTCCAAAGTAAAATCTTTTAGGTTATCAGTCTACATTAACCAACATAAGGTGTCTTTATTTCAGCGGATACACTTTCTTAAAGCAATAGTTAGCTGATATTCTACCACACTATGAGCAAAACACATTTGACAGAAAAGAAGTTTTCCGACTTCGCATTGCACCCCAAGGTCATTGAAGCCCTTGATAAAAAGGGCTTTTCAAACTGTACGCCAATACAGGCGCTAACATTGCCTTTTACTGTCGAAGGCCAAGATGTTGCGGGGCAAGCACAAACAGGAACGGGTAAGACGCTGGCATTTCTGACGTCTACTTTTCATTATTTACTAAGCCACCCCGCTGCGGCGGATCATAAAACCAATCAGCCACGCGCGCTGATTATGGCTCCGACCCGCGAACTGGCTGTCCAGATTTATTCTGATGCAGAAGAACTGGCTGAAGCCACCGGGCTAAAAATGGGGCTTGCTTATGGCGGAGATGGCTATGATAAGCAGCTAAAAGTACTGGAAGCCGGTGTTGATATCATCATTGGTACTACAGGCCGCCTGATTGATTATGCTAAGCAGGGATATATTAATCTCAGCGCTATTCAGGTTGTTGTACTGGATGAAGCGGATCGGATGTATGACCTTGGTTTTATCAAGGATATCCGCTGGCTATTCCGTCGTATTCCTTCTGCGACTCAGCGTATGACGCTGCTGTTTTCCGCTACACTCTCTTATCGGGTACGTGAGTTAGCTTTTGAGCAGATGAACAATCCTGAGTATGTCGAAGTCGAACCATTACAGAAAACAGGGCACCGCATTCAGGAAGAACTGTTTTATCCTTCCAATGAAGAGAAAATGAGTCTGCTACAGACCCTGTTGGAAGAAGAGTGGCCAGACCGCTGTATTATTTTTGCTAATACCAAACATCGCTGTGAAGATATCTGGGCACATCTGGCTGCCGATGGTCATCGTGTCGGCCTGCTGACCGGTGATGTCGCACAGAAAAAACGCCTGCGCATACTGGAAGAGTTCAGTCTGGGGAATGTGGATATTCTGGTTGCTACCGATGTTGCTGCACGCGGGCTGCATATTCCATCAGTAACACACGTATTTAACTATGATTTGCCGGATGACTGTGAAGACTACGTCCATCGCATTGGCCGAACCGGTCGGGCAGGCGAAAGTGGTCATTCAATCAGTTTGGCTTGTGAAGAGTATGCGCTGAATCTGCCAGCTATTGAAGAATATATTCAGCACCAGATCCCTGTAAGCAAATATAACAGTGATGCATTGCTGAAAGATTTACCAGTGCCCAAACGCCGTAACCGTTCGCGTTCAGGGGGACATCCACGCCGCACTAATATGCCACGCCGTGGAAACACTGTTCGTAATCGTAAACGCAATCCATAAATGTTCAGGCTGATTAATGTAATTCTGGAATAACAAAATGCTGAGTTCTTCTTCGCTCTATGCCGCTATCGATTTAGGCTCAAACAGCTTTCATATGCTGGTTGTCCGCAGAGTATCCGATAGTATTCAGGTGGTTGCCCGAATCAAGCGTAAGGTCAGGCTGGCCGCTGGATTAGATAAAAATAACCACTTATCACAGCAGGCAATGGAACGAGGATGGCAATGCCTTCGCCTTTTTGCGGAATATTTGCAGGATATTCCTGCTCCACAGATCCGCGTTGTCGCGACAGCTACACTGCGACTTGCTGAAAATTCCGGTGAGTTTGTCGGGAAAGCCTCTGAAATCTTAGGTTCCCCGGTCAAAGTTATCAGAGGGGAAGAAGAAGCCCGGCTGATTTATCAGGGCGTTGCTCACACCACAGGCGGTCCGGAGGAGCGTCTGGTGGTGGATATTGGCGGGGGCAGTACAGAGCTGGTTACAGGTACGGGCGCAAATGCCACACAGTTATTCAGCCTTGAGATGGGTTGTGTTACCTGGCTCGAACGTTATTTCAATGATCGCAGCCTGACAGAAGCAAACTTTGCTAAAGCAGAGGCGGCAGCTCACCAGATCCTTGCTCCGGTCACCACGACACTGCTGAAACAGGGCTGGCAGATTTGTGTCGGAGCATCCGGCACCGTTCAGGCGCTTCAGGAGATAATGATTGCTCAGGGCATGGATGAACTTATCACTCTGCCCAAACTGCAACAACTCAAATCTAAAGCGATTGAATGCGGGAAGCTGGAAGAGCTGGAAATAAATGGCCTGACTCTGGAGCGGGCACTGGTTTTTCCAAGTGGCCTCGCAATCCTGATTGCTATCTTTCAGGCATTAGAAATTGAGAGCATGATTCTGGCAGGAGGCGCGTTGCGAGAAGGTCTGGTTTACGGAATGCTGGAATTACCTGTCGAGCAGGATGTCCGGGCCAGAACCCTACAGAATATTCAACAGCGTTTTCAAATTGATGCAGAACAGGCACTGCGCGTCAGGCAACTGGCAGAACATTTCTTTCAGCAAGTTGCTAAAACATGGGAATTGGATGAGCGATGCCGGGAACTGTTAGTCAGTGTTTGTTTACTGCATGAAATCGGCCTGTGTATCGATTTCCGTCAGGGGCCGGCTCATTCTGCTTATCTGATTAGTCATTTAGATCTACCCGGTTACACCCCTGCTCAAAAACGCCTGCTAGCGACATTATTGCAAAATCAGAGCGGAGCTATCGATTTAGCATCACTGAATCAGCAAAATGCCTTACCGGCACAGCTGGCACTACGATTGTGTCGTTTACTGCGTCTCGCCATTATTTTCGCCAGCCGACGGCAGGATGACTCTTTGTCCGCTCTGCGCTTACAAGCTGAAAATGAAACGCTTACCATCACGCTTCCATATCAGTGGCAAGCCCACCATCCTCTCAGGGCTGAAATCCTGCATCAGGAAAGCACATGGCAACATTATGTCCATTGGCCACTTTTTATTGAAGAGCAGAACAACACCCATTTGGGATAAACCCGGCACCTTATAAAAAATGAATCCCTCACCCCAGATATATGCCTGAAAATACAGCTGGGGCAAGGGATTACGGCAGGTTTTCCTAACGAGATCAGTCACCGCCCGTTTTCTGTCCAAGGCCAAAACGGGATTTGATATCAGCAAGACGTGATTGCCCCCGTTTCATGCGTTCTTCTGCACTGACCACTTTCTTGCCTTGCGGCCAGTCCAGATCATCCTGAGGCAACTCTAACAGAAACCGACTCGGTTCCGGGCGTATCAACTCCCCGTACTGACGGCGCTCTTTACTCAGAGTGAGAAAGAGTTCACGCTGGGCGCGGGTAATACCGACATACGCCAAACGTCGTTCTTCCTCGAGATTATCTTCATCAATACTGCTCTGATGTGGTAATAATCCTTCTTCCATACCCACCATAAAAACATAAGGGAATTCGAGCCCTTTGGAAGCATGCAGCGTCATAAGCTGTACCTGATCCGACTCTTCACTTTCCTCTCCGCGCTCCAACATATCCCGCAGAGTGAAGCGGGCTACGACCTGAGAAAGTGTCATCGGTTCATTCAGGTCATCCCCTTCGAACATCTCACTCATCCAGGTAAAAAGCTGGTTAACATTCTTCATCCTCATTTCAGCCGCTTTAGGGCTGGGGGAAGTTTCATGCAACCAACTTTCGTAATCCATGCCATGCAATAAATCCCTTACAGCTAACAATGGATCTCGTTCTGCCTGATGTGAAATTTCATTCATCCAGTGGGTAAAGCGCTGTAAGGCTGCCAATCCACGACCAGAGAGATTCTGCTCCAGACCAAGATCGAAACTGGCATGATACAGACTTTTGTTACGCTGCTTGGCCCATTCGCCTAGCTTCTGAACCGTCACCGCACCTATTTCTCTACGCGGTGTATTGACAACCCGTAGAAAAGCGCTGTCATCATCAGGATTAGTCAGTACGCGCAAATAAGAAAGTAAGTCCTTAATTTCCGGCCGGGAAAAAAATGAAGTTCCACCAGAAATACGATACGGTATACGGCTTTGCATCAGCATTTTTTCAAAAATGCGGGATTGATGATTACCGCGATACAGGATTGCGTAATCCTTATAATCGGTTTTATTGATAAAGTGATGTGCGATCAACTCACCGACTACGCGTTCAGCTTCATGATCTTCATTATTGGCTTCGATCACACGAAGAGGATCACCATAGCCCAATTCAGAAAACAGTTTTTTCTCGAAAACGTGGGGATTATTTGCAATCAGAATATTTGCCGATTTCAGTATTCTCCCTGATGAGCGGTAATTCTGCTCCAGCTTGATCACATTAAGCTGAGGAAAATCTTCTTTTAACAGGATCAGGTTTTGTGGACGGGCACCGCGCCAAGAATAAATTGATTGATCATCATCACCAACCACCGTAAAACGTGCCCGGTTGCCAACCAACAATTTTACCAACTGATACTGGCTGGTGTTGGTGTCCTGATATTCATCCACCAGCAGATAACGAATTCTATTCTGCCAGCGCTCCCTGACTTCTTCATCCCGCATTAACAGTAACGTTGGTTTAGTGATCAGATCATCAAAGTCGAGCACATTACAACTGTTCAAGTGTAAATCATAACGCCGATAACACTCAGCAAAGTAATGTTCCTGTTCTGAGCGAGCCTGCCTGATTACCTGCTCCGGTGACATCAGATCATTTTTCCAGCCAGAAATACTTGAGATCAGTTTTTGTAATAGATCTTTGTCTTCCTCCAGTAAATCCGCCGTCAAATCTTTCAGCAAAGCCATTTGATCCTGATCGTCGAACAAAGAGAAATTACTCTTCATGCCCAACGCTTTATATTCACGCTTAATGATTTCCAATCCCAACGTATGAAAAGTGGAAATCATCAGGCCTCTGGTTTCCTTACGTCCTAATGTCTGTGCCACACGTTCTTTCATTTCTCGTGCAGCTTTGTTGGTAAAGGTCACCGCCGCAATATGGCGGGCTTGATAACCGCAGGCACGTATCAGATGGGCTATTTTATTGGTGATAACTCTGGTCTTACCGGAGCCTGCACCTGCCAGAACCAGACAAGGCCCTGTCACAAATTCAACCGCTTGTTGTTGGCTGGGATTTAATCGCATACTGTTTTGAAAGTTATATCAGGATGAAAAAAGTAAGGAACGAAATTGTAGCAGAAAGCCGTGTAATAAGGCGTTTTTCTTCACCAGTCAGGCCACTACGGTGATTTATTCTTGAGTGAATCTAATACTCAACAATCAAAAATTATTATTTTATCGATCTTAAAATTCCTAATCCGTAATAGATTTACTACTTTTCTATATGTAATAAATAACAATGTCATAAAACCTGTCAAATAGGATGCAATATGTTACGAAAAACCGGTTTTTTCTTTGATGAAAGCTGCTTCTGGCACAATTCCGGCATACAGCATGTTGTCATGCTTCCTGTTGGAGGATGGATACAACCTCCTTCTGGGTCGGGGCATGCTGAATCACCAGAAACCAAACGCAGAATGAAAAATTTAATGGATGTTTCTGGTTTAAGCCGTTCATTGCAGCTATCAGGTGCTGATCCTCTTGATGAAGCGACCTTAAAACTCATCCACCCAACCGAGTATTTACAACGTTTTAAGTCTATGAGCGATAATGGAACCGGTTTGCTTGGGCACGCAGCACCTGTAGGGGCTGGCAGCTATGAAATAGCTAAACTGTCTGCCGGACTGACCTGTGCTGCGGTAGAGGCCGTCCTGCATGGTGAACTCGATAACGCCTATAGCCTTTCCCGACCTCCCGGACACCATTGCCTGCCAGATCAAGCAATGGGTTTTTGTTATTTCGCCAATATTCCCCTCGCCATTGAACGAGCCAAAAAGCAGTTTGGGCTTGGGCGGGTTGCAGTCGTTGACTGGGATGTTCACCACGGTAACGGAACACAACATATTTTTTGCGAACGTGATGACGTTTTAACTATTTCCCTGCATCAGGATGGTTGCTATCCCGAAGGATATAGTGGAGAAGACGATATCGGTGCGGGTAAAGGAGAAGGTTTCAATATCAATATTCCATTGATGGCCGGAGCCGGACACAACAGCTACATGTATGCCATGGATCAAATCGTCCTGCCCGCATTATACCGTTACCAGCCTGAGTTGATTATTGTCGCCAGTGGCTATGATGCCAATGCCATGGACCCGCTGGCTCGCATGCAATTACACAGTGACAGCTTCCGGGAAATGACGCGCAAAATACAGCAGACAGCAGATGAATTATGTGATGGTAAGCTGGTTGTTGTCCATGAAGGTGGTTATTCAGAACTCTATGTACCTTTCTGTGGTCTGGCTGTGCTGGAAGAATTAAGCGGCGTTCGCACGGAAGTTCAGGATCCTTTACTGGAAATGGTCCAGAGGCAACAGCCAAGGGAACATTTTAACACATTCCAGCGTCAGGAAATTGATGCGCTGAAACAGAGATTTCATTTGTAGCCCGAACGAGGAAAATATACACAATGGATTTCAAGATGCATCGAGGCGGCAAGGGAGTCCATCCTCAGGAGCATAGATAACTATGTGACTGAGGTGAGCGATCGCAGCCAACAAAGAGGTAACTTGAAAGACGAAGTGTATAGTATGCCCGATACGATGTATCGGGCATAGCATCATCAGAATTATCCGCCAACAGCAATGCGTTTCATATCAGTCATATAACCACGCAAAGTCCGGCCTATAGTTTCAATCGGGTGGTTACGAATCGCATCGTTAACATCACGCAACTGAGCATTATCGATACCATTATCAGCAACAGCTTTACCTAAATCCCCTGCCTGTAAAGATGACATAAATTCTTTCTGTAACAGAGGTACTGCCACATAAGAGAACAGGTAGTTACCGTATTCAGCCGTATCAGAGATGACGACGTTCATTTCGTAGAGACGTTTACGAGCAATGGTATTCGCAATCAATGGCAGTTCATGCAGTGACTCATAATAAGCAGACTCTTCGATGATGCCTGAATCCACCATTGTTTCAAATGCCAGCTCAACCCCGGCTTTAACCATGGCAATCATTAATACGCCATGATCAAAGTATTCCTGTTCGCTGATATGACCGCTGTAATCAGGGTAATTTTCAAATGGTGTCTGACCGGTTTCAGCTCTCCAGTTCAACAAATCCTTATCGTCATTCGCCCAATCCGCCATCATGCCTGAAGAGAATTGGCCGGAAATAATATCATCCATATGTTTCTGGAATAACGGAGTCAGAATAGCTTTCAACTGTTCCGAAAGCGCATAAGCCCTCAGTTTTGCCGGATTGGAAAGCCTGTCCATCATCAAAGTAATCCCACCCTGTTTCAGGGCTTCAGTGATAGTTTCCCAGCCAAACTGGATAAGTTTACCGGCATAACCCAGCTCTGCGCCATCAGCCAGCAGCTTGTCATAACACAGCAGAGAACCTGCCTGTAACATGCCACACAGAATTGTTTGCTCACCCATCAAGTCAGATTTTACCTCTGCGACAAATGAGGATTCCAGAACGCCTGCCCGATGGCCTCCGGTTGCTGCTGCCCATGCTTTCGCAATTGCCATCCCTTCGCCTTTTGCATCGTTTTCCGGATGTACAGCAAGCAGAGTCGGAACACCAAAACCACGCTTATATTCTTCACGCACTTCCGTTCCCGGACACTTCGGAGCAACCATCACAACAGTAATATCTTTGCGAACCTGTTCACCTACTTCGACAATATTAAAACCGTGGGAATACCCCAGCGCAGCACCTTCTTTCATCAATGGCTGAACAGCCTGAACAACGGCAGAGTGTTGTTTGTCGGGCGTCAGGTTAATAACCAAATCAGCCTGTGGGATCAACTCTTCATAGGTACCGACTCTGAAACCATTTTCAGTTGCCTTGCGCCACGAAGCCCGTTTTTCTTCAATGGCTTCTTTACGCAGGGTATAGGCAATATCCAGACCGGAATCACGCATATTAAGCCCCTGATTCAGGCCTTGTGCACCACACCCGACAATCACCACTTTCTTGCCTTTTAAATACCCTGCCTCGTCAGCGAATTCTTCTCTTGCCATAAAACGGCATTTGCCCAGCTGCGCCAACTGCTGGCGTAAATTCAATGTATCAAAATAGTTAGCCATGGTGACTCCGATATAATTAGGTGTGATGTTGTTTGCATTCAGCCAATATATGCCATGAAAGACATTGCTTAAATTGATATATTGACAAGACTATATTGCAGTTTACGCAACATATCTTTTTTGAGACAATTTACAGAAAAAACTTTCAGCAGAAGGCACTGAAACGATGGATCTACGTGATTTAAAACTGTTTTTACATCTTGCAGAAAGTTGCCATTTTGGCCGCACGGCTAAAGCAATGCATGTCAGCCCTTCTACGCTTTCACGCCAAATTCAGCGTCTTGAAGATCAATTGGCTCACCCACTGTTTCTGCGGGATAACCGGACAGTAAAACTAACCATCGCGGGCGAACAGCTAAAACAATTTGCCCAACATACATTATTACAATATCAGCAACTGCTTCACTCGCTGAATCACCAAAGCCCGTCATTAACGGGAGAATTACGCCTTTTCTGTTCAGTGACAGCCGCTTATAGCCACCTTCCTCAGGTTCTGGATAAGTTTCGGGCTGAACACCCTTTGGTGGAGATCAAACTGACAACAGGCGATGCCGCCGATGCCGTTGATAAAATCCAGTCTGAAGAAGCGGATTTGGGTATTGCAGGTAAACCTGAGAAACTGCCTGATAACATCAGTTTTACCAAGATTGGCAAAATCCCGCTAGTTCTAATCGCCCCGGCTTTACCCTGTGCGGTGAGATCATTAGCCACACAAGAATATCCTGACTGGAATGAGATCCCATTCATTCTGCCGGAACATGGCCCCTCTCGTAAACGTATTGAACTTTGGTTCCGCCGCCACAAAATTAATCATCCACAAATTTATGCAACCGTTTCAGGCCATGAAGCCATTGTATCGATGGTTGCTTTAGGTTGCGGTATCGCTCTCATTCCTGCGGTTGTCGTTGAAAACAGCCCTGAACCGGTACGCAGCCGTATATCGCTGCTGGAAAATATTTCGCTGGTTGAACCATTTGAATTAGGCGTTTGTGCACTAAGCAAGCGGCTGAATGAGCCGTTGATAAAAGCATTTTGGCGGTTGCTATCGTCTGATAGTCATTCATCAAACATTGGATGATGATAAGAACAGAAGAAATTTCATCATTAAACTAATAGCGCCTGTTATGGCGCTATCTCTGTTTCCCACAGGCCCGAGTATTCCTATCTCAACAGCAAATTAAATGAGGGATTATTCGTCTCATCATGATATTCGTAGCCTAACTCATCCAGATGTCGGTCAAAACGGAGTTCTTCCTCTGAAAGTTCAAAAGCCGTTAATACTCGTCCATAATCCGTGCCATGACTACGATAATGAAACAGCGTGATATTCCAGTGCGCCCCTAATGTCTGTAAAAATTTCAGCAAAGCGCCCGGCGATTCAGGGAAAGCAAAGCTGAATAATCGCTCCTGCAACGGCTTGGATGGCCTGCCGCCAATCATATAGCGGACATGCAGTTTCGCCATTTCATCATCGGTCAAATCAGCGACCTGATAACCTGCCGCTTTTAACTCTTCAATAATTTCAATACGTTCTGCATTTCCACGGCTCAGTCTGATACCGACAAAAACGCGAGCCTTATTTGGTTCGGCAGAATCCGAATAACGATAACTGAATTCTGTCACAAAGCGGCTTCCCAGCATCTGACAAAATGCCAGGAAACTGCCTTTCTGTTCAGGAATAGTGACTGCCAGCAAAGCCTCACGCTGCTCTCCAAGTTCGCAACGCTCTGAAACATAACGTAAACCATGGAAGTTCACATTCGCACCAGAAAGAATATGCGCGAGCCTTTCTCCCTTGATTTGATGCTGCTGGACGTATTTCTTCAATCCTGCCAGTGCCAAAGCACCAGAAGGTTCAGCAATGGCACGCACGTCTTCAAAAATATCTTTCATGGCAGCACAAATAGCATCGCTATCAACTGTAATGACATCATCAACATATTTCTGACAAAGGCGGAATGTTTCATCCCCAATACGCTTGACGGCGACACCTTCCGCAAATAAACCCACTCTCGGTAAATCGACTGGATGCCCGGCTTCCAGTGCTGCTTTCAGGCAGGCAGAATCCTCTGCTTCCACTCCAATAATTTTCATTTCCGGTACAAGCTGTTTAATCAGAACAGCAACACCTGCAATTAACCCGCCGCCACCAACCGGAACAAAAATACGATCAAGGTGAACATCCTGCTGTAACAATTCCATTGCCAAAGTTGCCTGACCGGCAATGACTGCCGGGTGATCAAAAGGAGGGACAAATGTATACCTGTGTTCCTTTGCCATTTCGATAGCTTTGGCTTTTGCTTCATCGAAATTCGCGCCATGTAACAGCACTTCACCACCCAGACTGCGCACAGCATCAACTTTAATATCGGCTGTCGCTACCGGCATCACAATAGTCGCTCTGATACCCACTTTACTGGCGGATAAGGCAACGCCCTGTGCATGATTGCCTGCTGATGCCGTAATAACTCCCCTGACTTTTTGTTCTTCCGTCAGGCTGGCAATCATCGCGTAGGCACCACGCAGTTTGAAACTGTGTACCAACTGACGATCTTCCCGTTTAACCAAAATGGTGTTATTTAAACGAGCGGAGATTTTTTTCATTTCCTGTAATGGCGTAACCTGAGCAACGTCATAAACGGGCGCACTTAGGGCTGCTTTGAGATATTCCGCCCCTTTAGGTTCAGGATTAAGAGGATAAACGACCACAATTACCCTCCCAGTTTAGTCTTATCACGCACAGCCCCTTTATCAGCGCTGGTCGCTAGTGAAGCATAAGCACGCAGGGCAAAAGAAACCTGACGTTCCCTGAATTTGGGTGTCCATGCTTTATCGCCACGGGATAATTCTTTCTGCACCCGCTCGGCAAGCTCTTTTTCACTGACATCCAATTGAATCTTGCGGTTTGGAATATCAATGTCGATGATATCGCCATCATGTACCAGACCAATTAAACCGCCATTAGCCGCTTCAGGAGAGACATGGCCAATTGACAATCCCGATGTCCCCCCCGAGAAACGTCCATCCGTAATCAAAGCACAACTTTTACCTAATCCCATTGATTTCAGGTAGGTCGTCGGATAAAGCATCTCCTGCATACCGGGGCCACCTTTCGGGCCTTCATAACGAATGACAACCACATCACCTGCTACGACTTTTCCACCCAGAATCGCATCTACGGCATCTTCCTGACTTTCATAAACTTTAGCCGGGCCACGGAAAGTCAGAATACTTTCATCCACTCCTGCGGTTTTCACAATACAGCCATCCACAGCAATGTTACCGGACAGCACCGCAAGCCCCCCATCCTGACTATAGGCATAGGACAGTTCACGAATACAGCCTTCTTTCCTATCTGTATCCAAAGATGGCCAACGACAGTTCTGAGAAAAAGCCTGAGTAGTTCTAATACCTGCCGGGCCTGCTGCATACATGCTTTTTACAGCTTCATCGGCGGTCTGCATAACATCATACTGGGCCAGCGTTTGTGGTAAATCTAACCCCAGAATATTCTTCACATGGCGATGCAAAAGCCCTGCCCGATCCAGTTCACCGAGAATACCAATCACACCACCAGCACGATGCGCATCTTCCATGTGATATTTTTGGGTACTTGGTGCTACCTTACACAAATGGGGAACCTGACGAGACAGACGATCAATATCTGTCATGGTGAAATCAACATCTCCCTCCTGCGCGGCGGCCAATAAATGCAGCACAGTGTTTGTCGATCCCCCCATTGCAATATCCAGCGTCATAGCATTCTCAAATGCAGCTTTAGTCGCAATATTACGTGGCAACGCACTGTCATCATTTTGCTCGTAGTAACGTTTAGTCAGTTCAACAATGCGCTTACCCGCGTTGAGAAACAGAGTCTTACGATCGGCATGTGTAGCAAGTAATGAACCATTTCCCGGCTGAGAAAGCCCCAGAGCTTCCGTCAGGCAGTTCATTGAATTCGCGGTAAACATACCGGAACAGGAACCGCAAGTCGGGCAGGCAGAGCGTTCAATCTGATCACTTTGTTCATCACTGATATTCGGATTGGCTCCCTGAATCATGGCATCGACCAGATCCAACTTGATAATTTGATCCGATAACCGTGTTTTTCCTGCTTCCATCGGGCCGCCGGAAACGAAAATAACCGGAATATTCAAGCGCAGAGATGCCATCAGCATACCGGGGGTGATCTTATCGCAGTTCGAAATACACACCATTGCATCCGCACAATGTGCATTCACCATATATTCCACAGAATCCGCAATCAGCTCACGGGATGGCAATGAATACAGCATTCCTCCGTGCCCCATTGCGATACCATCATCAACAGCAATGGTATTAAATTCCTTTGCAACCCCTCCTGAAGCCTCAATCTGCTCTGCCACCAGCTTGCCCAAATCCCGCAAATGAACATGCCCGGGTACGAATTGAGTAAATGAATTCACAACAGCAATGATAGGTTTTCCAAAATCCTCATCAGTCATCCCCGTCGCACGCCATAAAGCACGCGCCCCTGCCATATTACGGCCATGGGTTGTTGTAGCAGAACGATATTTAGGCATTATTTTTCACTCCCGTGTCTGTCTAATATTGATAGCATCTAATCAGCATCTGAAAACAGGCGGGGAACGAGCCGCCTGTCAGTTTTTTATTTTTTATTAAGGATTCACAGGGTCTAACCAGCCCCATTTATCTTCTGTCGTGCCATCAAATAAGCCAAAGAATGCATTTTGGATCTTTTTGGTAACTGGCCCGCACCGGCCAATCCCGACCTGAATACCATCTACACTACGAACCGGAGTGATTTCTGCGGCTGTACCCGTCATAAAAACTTCATCAGCCAGATAAAGCGATTCGCGGGAAAGAGTCTGTTCACGCACTTCCAGACCAAGGTCCTGTGCCAATCTGATGATAGCGTCCCGTGTGATCCCCGGTAGGGCAGAAGAAGAAAATGGCGGCGTGAACAAAATACCATTTTTTACTTCGAATAAATTTTCACCTGCGCCTTCTGAAATATAACCATGAACATCCAAAGCAATCCCTTCCTGATAGCCATGACGCCTTGCCTCACTCCCCACCAGCAAAGAAGACAAATAATTTCCGCCCGCCTTTGCCGCTGTCGGGATAGTGTTGGCTGCTATACGATTCCACGAAGAAACCATTGCATCAATCCCCTGATCCAGTGCTTCTTCGCCGAGATAGGCTCCCCACGGGAAAGCAGCAATGATGACATCTGTTTGATAACCTTCGGGAGGATTAACCCCCATACCCACATCACCAATAAAAACTAATGGACGAATGTAAGCGCTGACTAATTTGTTTTTGCGAAGTGTTGCACGACAAGCTTCCATTAACTCATCAACACTCTGGCTCACTGGCATACGGTAAATTTTGGCTGAATCACGTAAACGCTGCATATGCTCTCGGTGGCGAAAAACAACAGGCCCTTTATGGGAGTTATAACAACGAATACCTTCAAAGACTGATGTTCCATAATGCAAGGCATGGGACATAACGTGTACTTTTGCATCAGCCCAAGGAACCATTTCGCCATTGAACCAAATATAATCAGCTTGCTTTGTCATTCTTTTGTTTCCTTTCCATCGCGCACTATGCGCTTATCAATTGTGATTTATTATGTTGTATCTCAACACCGGCAACATCAACCAGCTTTACCAACTGAGCAAAAAGTAAATTTACAGGGCGCTGGCTGGCAACAGTGAGTTCAATACATACACTATCACTATCTACTGTATGATCCATATTCAATGCGCATATTTGAAAACCCCTATGACGGGTAACCCTCAGAATTCTTTCAAGAATCTCAGGACAAAACCGAGCCTGAATAGCAAGTTGATGTTGCATCATAATAACTTCTCCAACATATTTGCATTGCTTGCACCGGGTGGAACCAATGGCCAAACATTTTCAAATTCATCAATGGATACGTGTAACAAATAAGGGCCTTCACTATTGAACAAGGCGTCCAATGCAGCATCTATCTGTGATTTTTCAGTAATATGCTGGCCCGGAATATCAAACGCTTTTGCTAAAGTAATAAAGTCAGGATTATCAGTCAGGATTGTTTCACTATAACGACGGTCAAAAAATAACTCCTGCCACTGTTTTACCATTCCCAAACGCTGGTTATCCAATAAAACCATCTTGATTGGCAGTTTCTTGCGTTTAATCGTTCCCAGCTCCTGAACATTCATCATGAAAGAACCATCACCGGATATACAAATAACCATATCGCCCGGGCGCACCATCTGCGCTCCAATTGCAGCTGGAATACCAAACCCCATCGTTCCCAGTCCACTGGAAGTAATAAAATTTTCCGGTTTGTCAAACGTCATATGCTGAGCTGTCCACATCTGGTGCTGCCCAACATCGGTGGTGATAACAGTATTAGGTGGCTTGCGATCAGATATCAGTTTCAATAGGGCTGGGGCATAAATTTTTTCGCCCTGATAGTCATAACGCCATGCGTGTATTTCTTTTAATTGCTTAACTTCTTGTTGCCATGCTTCGATCGATAAAGGCTGCTGTAGATAAGGTAATAATGTTTTTAAATTACCCTTTAATGAAATATGTGCCTGACGTAATTTATTTAATTCAGCCGGATCAATATCTATATGGATGACTTTGGCATGGGGGGCGAAGGTATCTAATTTCCCTGTCACACGGTCGTCAAAACGCGCTCCAACGGCAATCAGTAAATCGCAGGACTGAACAGCTAAGTTAGCCGCCTTTGTTCCGTGCATTCCTAACATACCCAAATAGCATTCATGTTGGGCATCTGCAGCCCCTAATCCTTTAAGAGTAGAAACTACCGGTATTCCCGTTTCTTCTACCAGACGACGTAATTCAGGTACTGCGCCAGCTATTCCAACCCCTCCTCCTACATATAAAACAGCTTTTTGAGAATAAACCATCATATTGCGGGCTTGTGTCAGTGCGTTCTCAGGAAGAGGAGATGGGGTAACAACAGGGCTTAAATAAGGTGTAAAATCCCCCTGTTTTAACTGAATATCTTTTGGTAAATCTATCAGAACAGGACCGGGGCGACCTTCCATAGCGATGGAAAAAGCTTCCGCCATAATTTGAGGTAATTTTTCCAGCGACTCCACCAGAAAACTGTGTTTAGTACAGGCAAGAGAAAGTCCCAACATATCGATTTCCTGAAAAGCATCAGTACCGATAACTTCAGAACTTACCTGACCGGTAATGGCAACCACAGGCACAGAATCCAATAGCGCATCAGCCAGCCCTGTAATTAGGTTTGTTGCTCCTGGTCCCGATGTGGCAATACAAACTCCCGGTTTATCGCTTGCCCTTGCATAACCAATGGCTGCCATTACCGCCCCTTGTTCGTGGCGGCATAGCAAATGTTCAATACCACCATCATACAAAGCATCATACACTGGCATAATGGCTCCGCCGGGGTAACCGAAAACTTTCTCCACTCCCTGTGTCCGTAGTGCCTGTACAACCCATTGCGCCCCATTCATAGCCATCCTCCTATCGGTATTCACTCTGTCAGTGGCTTCTTGTGATGTTGTTTTATGTTTGTTTATAAGTGCTAAAAAAAACCCCCGCTCTATTTTTTAGGGCGGGGGTCTTTGTGAAATCTGGCTGTATTTTATGTCTACGCCTTCCTTCGTCCAAGTGCGCCCCCGCACGGTAGAATAATCACTACCACGCTAATAATTAGGCTAATCACGAGAACATATTTCTTCATAAAGGTTCGTTCTTACTTTTTATAGGTTCGACATATATTTTAGAATTATCACTTTCTATTATTGTTGACAATGATTATTTTTATTTTTTTACGAAAAAATAATATTACTTATTATTTTCAATAAGATAAAACAAAAGCAGACAAATCCTCTGGATTTTATCTATTTCATGATGAGAAAAAAATCATTATCTACCGTTTTAGTAAAATAATTAATTAAGTAAATTATCAAAATGTAACTTAATGACCTGAAAACCATATGCATTTGATTATAAAAGCAGGGTTTATCGCAAAAACACTGATCATAATAAATCAGGAAACAATCCATTTATCTAAATAAAATATTAATAAACATAATAACAATCCAGAATAAAATCAGCTCCATTCATTCAAAAAATATAAATTAATAATAGAATCAACAAATAACATAAAATAGCTAAAATTAAAAAATGTCAGTGTGGTAATAACAATAATTATATTTTCGAAAGGCTTCGCAAAATAACAAAAGGTGGCTTTTTATTATTTTTCAATAAGTCATGATGGATTTTTTGGCTAAGGAAAGCATTATGACTCTTGCGATTATCTACACCCGAGCCACTATCGGTGTCGATTCCCCGCTTGTCACAATAGAAGCACATATCAGTAACGGCCTACCCGGTTTAACTCTCGTTGGTTTACCTGAAACTACTGTCAAGGAGGCCAGAGATCGTGTCAGAAGTGCCTTAATCAATAGTGGTTTTACCTACCCGGCAAAAAGGATCACGGTTAATCTGGCTCCAGCAGATCTTCCCAAAGAAGGGGGAAGATATGATTTACCTATCGCCATTGCAATTCTGGCAGCTTCGGAACAGATCCCGTCAACTGAGTTAAATCATTATGAGTTTTTAGGAGAGCTTGCGCTTTCAGGAGAGATACGCAGGGTTATGGGGGCAATTCCCGCCGCACTTAGTGCCAGAAATTCAGGCAGGCAGTTAATTTTATCTACAGAAAATCAGGCTGAACTGGCTATTCTGTCTCAAAATGAAACGTTATTAGCCAACCGATTACTGCAAGTCTGTCACTTCCTGCGAGGTGAAAAAAACATCTTATTTTCTCCTGCTCCGATCACTTTAAAAACCGAGCCACTTGTTCTAGATCTACAGGACATTATTGGACAGGAACAAGCGAAACGGGCTCTGGAGATAACAGCCGCAGGAGGTCATAATCTCTTGTTACTTGGACCTCCCGGTACAGGTAAAACCATGCTGGCCAGCCGACTATGTGATCTACTGCCACCTCTAACGCATCAGGAAGCGTTACACGTTGCGGCAATCAATAGTCTGGCTGGTCAGTCAATTAACCCTCAAAAATGGCATATACGGCCATTTAGAGCGCCTCACCATAGCTCATCAATGGCGGCTCTTGTTGGAGGAGGCTCAATACCTAAACCCGGAGAAATCTCCCTTGCACATAATGGTGTTTTATTTCTGGATGAATTACCGGAATTTAACCGTACTGTTCTCGATGCATTGCGTGAGCCATTAGAATCTGGCGAGATTGTGATATCACGAGCCAAAGCAAAAGTTTGTTTCCCTGCCCGGGTTCAATTGATCGCTGCCATGAATCCAAGCCCGACCGGATATCATCAGGGATTACATAATCGCAGCAGTCCACAGCAAGTATTACGCTACCTTGCCAAACTATCAGGTCCATTTTTAGACCGTTTTGACCTTTCTATAGACGTTCCTCTGCTTCCTCCCGGTATCCTCAGCAAATCATCAACAAAACATGGGGAAAGTAGCCACGAGGTTAAAAAAAGAGTAGAAAATGCCAGAAATATACAAATAGAACGCAATGGATATGTAAACGCCCATCTTACCTGTAAGCAAACAGAAAAGGTTTGTAGACTAAAGATGGAAGATGCCATCTTTCTGGAAAATACTTTACTAAAATTGGGACTATCTGTACGTGCATGGCACCGAATCCTAAAAGTTTCACGTACTATTGCAGACTTAAAAGAACAAAAGAAAATAGAAAAGCCAGATATTATGGAAGCGCTCAGCTACCGGAGCATGGATAGGTTGCTTATTCAGCTACAAAATCAGGTTGGATAATGTGGAAAAGGGGCATATTTGCCCCTCTTGATGGATCCTTCATCCCAATGATGATATTAATCATCACTATCAGTGAAATCCTCAGCAGGATCTAACTGTGGTTTTCCGCCGGAAAGGGTATGGAAACGTTTTGGACGTCTGATTTTCTCCAAATACTTAAACCATACTTTTTCCGCTATTGTTACAGGTGCACGCTCACCACGGCAAACTGCTACAAACAGTTTTTCTTCTTCTGTTTGTGGTTCACGTTTACCAAGATCCAATTCATTGAACGCATTGCCATGACGTTCTAGCAATTGGGCCTCTTTGATGGTGAAATCACCGTGACGGGAAAATCCGCGTGGATAATGTTTATTATCAAAAAAACGATTAGTCGTGATGAAGCTTTCAGCCATCTGACACACTCCTAACTCTACTGTCATACTAATTATGGCGCGGAGTATTAGGGAGGCTTGACATTCTGTAAAACAAAATATTTAAATCATAACGACAAAAACTATTGGAGATGCATGTGGACACCGAATTACTGAAAACCTTTTTGGAAGTCAGTAAGACTCGTCACTTTGGTCGGGCAGCTGAATCACTCTATCTAACACAATCCGCCGTTAGCTTTCGGATCCGACAACTGGAGAATCAACTTGGTGCTAATTTATTCACACGACATCGCAATAATATTCGCCTGACAGCTGCGGGTGAACGTCTGGTTCCCTATGCAGAATCGTTAATGAATACCTGGCAATTAGCGAAAAAGGAGATCAGCTATGTCTCACAACATACAGAGCTCTCTATCGGCGCTACTGCATCTCTGTGGGAAGCTTATCTAACCCCTTGGTTGAATATGTTTTATTGCGATAATCAGGGAATCAGAATCGAATCACGCGTCTCCACACGGCAATCTCTTGTTAAACAGCTACACTCTCGTGAATTAGATCTTTTAATCACAACAGAGCCACCAAAAATGGATGAATTCCAGAGTCAGCTGATCGGGAGTATTCAGCTTGTTTTACTAACTACTCAAAATAATATTGAACAAGGTATAGAAAATTATATAAAGCTGGAATGGGGAGCAGATTTTCACCAACAAGAGCAACTGATTCTAAAAAGTGATCCCCCTCCTATCATAACCACTACCTCAGCGCATATTGCCAGAGAGCTATTGGAAAGTGTCAATGCTGCGACATTCCTACCAGTTCACTGGCTTGAAGAGTATTCAAAACTTGTTATAGCACCAGATAATGAGCAAATTAAACGACCACTATATGCCGTGTGGTTACAAAATAGCGACCAACATACACTTATCCAACAATTATTAAAAATACCTGTTGAAAAAGCTCCAGTGACAAATTGATGAGATTCAGTCTAGAGTCTTAGATCGTATAAAACTCTAAGCAAAAGAGCTGTGAAGGGATTATTAATGCAAAAAAACAAAAAGAAAAAACCCAGCTAAAATTAGCTGGGCTATTAATCTGAAAACTATAAATTATTACTTAGTTATTAACTGGCAGGGGCGGAGAGACTCGAACTCCCAACACCCGGTTTTGGAGACCGGTGCTCTACCAATTGAACTACGCCCCTAAATCGGTGGCGGTGCGGACGGGACTCGAACCCGCGACCCCCGGCGTGACAGGCCGGTATTCTAACCAACTGAACTACCGCACCACCGAATACTGTTTCATGCTGCCTTTTGGGCTGGCAACACTGATAAATTGTTGTCTGGCAGTGTCCTACTCTCACATGGGGAGACCCCACACTACCATCGGCGCTACGGCGTTTCACTGCTGAGTTCGGCATGGGGTCAGGTGGGACCACCGCGCTATTGCCG